>CAUTPS010000050.1:0-20010 GCA_963540415.1 uncultured Prevotella sp. | reverse complement strand
ATGCTATCAGTCAAAACATTTGTTAAAGGAGGATTTGCGCTATCTTTTGTCGCTGTTTCATCAATGTTCAAAACCATATGACCATTTACTTTATCCTCACTCTTTATCATCTTTGCAAAGATTGTATGCTCGTACGCTTTATATTCCTGATCTGTCAAGAATTGTCTATCCTGCTTTTCTACACATACACCATCGTAGTAAACATATCTAGATATCCAATTGCCATCTTTATTGTATTTATAATCTCGATATTCTATGACTTTCGGAAACTTTTTACCTGCGAACACAGCACCTATTGCCATCATTTTGGCAGTATTGGCATCCATATTCACAGTCTCTTTAAGTATATCATTATGATCATTGTAAAAGATAGACCTACTAGCACTAGTACTTCCAAGTTGTTGACCAAGTAGATTAGAGTTAGATGTAAACGTACTAGAAATTGGAAAACCTTTAGAGTTTAAATTTTCTATTGTTTTACTGACCTTTCCTCCAGCAGCACTCATCTCTCCTTTTTTAATAGTGTGAGTAGTGGCACCCCAAACATCAACTTTTTCTTCTTGCCCTTTACTATTATAGGTTATGATGGTGATTTTACCATTTTTTTGGTGGGAGAAAACCCTCCTTTCATAAAGTTTCTGGTTTAAATAAAGGTCTTGAGATACTATCCTCCCTTTGTTGTCATAAAAATGTTTCATCTCATATATTTTACCATCTTTTGACAACTCTTTATCTCTAAATCCATAACTATTATACCACACTCCTGTCACTTCTGTCTTAGGAGCTCCTACTGGTTCCGCTTTCCCAAAGCGAACTTCATACTCCTGAGTAGTTGTTACACAATACCCATTGAAATTATGAATATTTGTTATCTGGGTATCTTTTATAAAATTCCCAACTTGTGCTCTGGCATTTATAACCAATAATGACAACAAGATAAATAATTTGAATTTTAAACTTCTCATTATAGTAATATTTAATTCGTTAGACAAGTTCTTTTTTAATAAACATTGCGATTGCCCCCAAGTCATCATAACTGATTCTGCCTGAGGGATGGGGTATACCTATAATCTTTATATCGCCCCACATCGCTTTTGCTACACCGTGTTTAGCAGGTTCTCCATTAACTATTGGGGGAACTATGCTCTCTACTTCCTTAATGTTTAAACGATTGATAAAAGGAGTAAAGCAATCGGGTATAGAGAAACAGACCACGGCTTTTGGATGATAAATATTCTTGATAACTTCCGCACTGAAATCAAGACATTGATTGATGATTTCTGTACTTCCTTTCTTGGCTTTCAGTTCCTTAATATCCTGACTACCAAAATAGACAGCGTTCATAAACACGAAATTACCGTCTTCCATAGGCTCTGTAAACTTAGCCCATTTCATGGCTGCATAGAGTTTTCCCCATACAGGCCACTTTTCACGCTCAGTGTAAAAGTAAGGATTTCCTTCATAAAATCGTTCCTTGTTCGCTCCTTGATAAGGGAAAGGTTCATGAGCATTGTAGCCAAGGAATACTACCTGTGGAGATTTATCCAACACAGGTTTAGACTGCATTGCACAACTCGTACAGTTAAATTCAGGACCTACACTCTCGATGTACTGGCAGACTTTGTCTACCCATTTTTCATACAATTCTTGTTTGTCCATAGTCAATTATTGAGCCTTTATCCAGTCCGTTTAGCCCTTAAAAAGTTAGTAATAGCATTAATAATGCAGAAGCGTGAACTGGCTATGTCCACATTCTAAGTCGAAGGTCATAGGAAAACCCATTGCACGAAAGTAGTAATAGCAGCCCACGCTATAGCGTGAGAACCACTATGCTATCCTTGTGCAAGTGTCTTGAATTTCCTAGGTTCTCGACTTACAAGATAAGCATAACGCCTCTTATTTTTTCAACGATGTCATTGTGTCTCTGAAGAAACACGCTACAAAATTAACATTTTTATTTTATTATTAGGTAATAAACGTGGATAAAATTTAGTTTATCCATTTTATATAGAGGTTATCCACTCTATTTTTTTCTGTCTATCGTAAGGTAATTCTTTTAGAATTGAGTTTCCTGTCATTGCTGTCATTCATTATGATGACTTAACTTGTTAAATTACAGTAGGGTTATGCGAAGTGTTAAAAGTGACAGCAAACTGAAATAAAAATTATTCTTGTAGAAATGAGTAGTGTGTGTCTTCTTACTTTAGTCAGAAATATTACATCATTCTCTTAACTATCCAACGAACTAAGCGTGTTAGTTGTTCGTCCCAAAAGATAGTATTTCAGCGGGCTTGATAGTTATTTAAACCGCTTTTTTGCTGTCTGTCCCTATTATTTGGAGGCAATCAAAAGCTTTGATACATTTGCAACAGAAATCATTGTTTCACTTATTAAAATCAAAGCGTATGAAAACTTTAGTTTCTAAAATCGTCGTTATCGTTGCCCTTATGTGCGCAACCAGTATGAATGCACAGAACAACAATCAGTTTGAAGCACAGTTAAAAACCACTTTAAGTAACGTCAAGGCAGACGAAGCTACATCTATTGTAAAGGTAATGGATGAATTGAAGCGTATGGAAATGCAGTATCCTGATGCTTGGCTCCCTACCTATTACCGTGTGTTCTATGCTCTTCAGTATGCTGCTCGAGACCCACAGAGCGATTATTCTTCTTTATTCTTAGACGCAGTGAAGGATGATGTCGAGGCGCTACAAACAAAGAATGACGTTGACCGTTCAGAGCTGTTTACATTGAAGGGGTTCTATTACACGGCACTTATCACACAGAATCCTATTGAGAATGGTAAACTTTATTACCGCGATGCAATCAGTTGTTACAAGTCAGCTATTGCCATTAACCCAACAAACCCTCGCCCTCGTATTCTTCTTTACATGTTCTTTGATATTATGAGCAAGCAGACAGGACAGCCGAGTATGAATGGTCCAAAAGACTTAGAGACCATCAAAGAACTGTATGCCAAGGAGAAGCAGAATGGACTGAAACCTGCATGGGGACGTCAACTGATAGACTTTTGCAAGTAGAAGTAATCTGCTGAAGACATTAAACTCATAAAGATGTGGGGCGTACCAAGCGTATGCCCCTTTCTTTGTGAGGTCTTTTAGTACACAACGAAATTATGCTAATAGATACTATAAATCGTCATCAAGTCTTCATAAAACAGAAGATAAAGAGTATAGATTTGCTCTCTTTAAGAAAAAAATGTATCTTTGAAGCCTAAAAACAGATATTATTGAAAACAAAGAACGATTTAAGCTATGGCAAATTCATTAGACGAAGTGACAGGACCAGTTAATGATGCTGGCCGTGATGTGCATGTAATAGACAAGCAACTTCCTGTTGAAGTAGGTTTTGGTTCAACCCTCTTTCAGATTGCTTTGTGGGTAGTTGGTCCGGTGTTGGTATTGTTGTTTGTGCTGTTATTGGGTAGTACGATGACAAATCCATTGCTTGTAGGTGTTGTAGGCTGTTTGGTGGGAATCCTTCCAGGTGTTATCTTTATCTTTATGAAGATATCAGCTCGCAATTATTTCCAGAAGTTAGAACAGCGTATTCAGGCTGAGGCATCTAATATAGACAACTATTTGGAACAGCGAGTGCAGATACTGCAGAACGTAGTTGGATTGGTAGAACGTGCTATCGACCTTGATAAAGACGTGATGAAAGCCGTTGCAGCCCTTCGTAGTGGTGGTGTGAACGAAGGAAATAGAAGTGATGTGAATGCACAAGTAAATACAGCCTTCGGTCGACTCTTTCCACAGGTTGAGGCTTATCCAGAGTTGAAAGCACACAATGCCATTGCTGATGCGATGCAGCAGAATAACTACTTGCAGCGTGAGATTACAGCTGCTCGTACTGTTTATAACAGTCGTGTGACACAATGGAATACTGACATCTTCTCTTGGCCAACAAAGATGATTGTTGCTGCTCAGCAGGGTTATACAACTCGCATACCATTTACTGCAACAGCAGAAACACGAGAGGCAGCGAGAGGTAAGTTCTTCTAATACTACAGAAGTAAATGATAGAGGATATATATGATCCACTAAACGAATATATCAGCACCTTCAAAGATAAGTTCAAGAAGGTGGCTGATGAAACCTTTAATGCACTTGCTGACGAGGCGCAGGTTGATGTTGAGGCTAATCGTGAGACGTGTCGACAAATCTATGCAGGTGAGAAGCAACTCACGGATGTGTCTGGTCGAATCACGATGTGGACTATCCTATGCGTCATTCTGTGGATAGCTGTGGTGGCAGGTGGTGCTGTTGTATATGTGAAATGGAATGAGTTTCCAATGGAGCATCTCTTGATGATAGGTGGAGGGGCGGTCTTACTGCTTGTCTTTCTATTACTCAAGGTACATCCAAAATTGAAGTCCTTACGTACTCAGCACAATGAATTAGATAATAAGGTGAAAACTTTGAAGGAACAAGCATGGAATCAGATGGCTGCTCTGAATAGGCTTTACGACTGGGATGTCTTTACGCGTATGATGTCGAAGACTGTACCCAGACTGGAGTTCGACCCTTATTTTACGACACAACGACTGGCAGACCTTCGTAAAACATACGGATGGAACGACTCTTTTAATACCGAGCGTTCTGTGCTTTATTCCCATTCTGGACTTATTAATGGTAATCCTTTCGTCATCTGTCGAACACGAAAGATGGAGATGGGAGAGAAGACTTATCACGGTCAGAAAACCATTTTCTGGACAACAACGGAGACGGGTCCTGATGGAAAGCCACGTACTGTGTCTCACTCAGAAACCTTACATGCCAGTGTAACAGCGCCTTATCCTAATTATTTTGAGCGTACAAGGCTTATCTATGGTAATACAGCAGCACCCGACTTGACCTTCTATCGTAAGCCAAGTGGGCTGGCAGGAAAAGAAGGTTCGTTACGTTATAAGTGGGATCGGTTTATGTTGAGGCGTAAAGCACGCAACCTTGAGAGTGGCGACTTTGCGATGTTGACGAATGAAGAGTTTGAGGTTGCGTTCAATACAAGTAATCGTAATAACAATCAGCAATATGCTTTACTCTTCACACCATTGGCACAACAGAGTATGATGGCACTGTTGATGGACGAGAAAGAGGGCTATGGTGATGACTTTGATTTCGATAAGCATTACATGATAAATACTATCATGCCAGAACATTTACAAGTGTTAGACCTCGATATGAACCCTGCTCAGTATCGCAGTTTTGACTTTGAGAAGGCTAAGAAAGACTTTTACGAAATCAATGAGAGATACTTCCGTGCTATCTACTTTAGTTTTGCACCCTTGTTGTGTGTACCGATGTATCAGCAGATACGTCCACAGAAGGATATCTACGGACATGATATGGAACAGAAGAGTTCGTTCTGGGAGCATGAAGCATTGGCTAACTTTTGGGGACATGAGAATTTCCAGCATCCTGATTGTGTAACTCCTTGTATTATGAAGACTTCTTCTGCGGCACAGGGGGATGGCAGTACGCTGATTAACGTGACAGCTTATGGCTTCCGTTCAGAACGTCGTATGTCTTATATTAGTAAGTATGGTGGTGACGGTTCATGGCATGATGTACCCGTGGAGTGGTATGAGTTCTTACCTGTTGAGGGCAATGGTCGTATTATGATGCAGGAGGATGAGACGCAAAACGATACTGACATGAGTCAGAAACAGCGTATGAGCCATATCAGTGACGTCTTACAGAAATCGCACTTAGATGTTTATAGAAGGCATATTGCTTCTAAGATATAAGCAGAGAAAGCAAGAATGAATAACAAAGGACGATAAAAGCATCTCACTTTTATCGTCCTTTGTTTATGTAAGGGTAGTCTTGAGTAGAAGTGAAGTGCTTGCCTTTGATTCGATAATATATTCGAGAACAAGCATACACATAAACTTTCTAATGCTGACTGCTATTTTTGAAGCAGTTGAAGAGCATAAGACAATTGAGTATCTTTCCCTGATAAGAAGTCATTAACTTTCATTGATACCAAATAATCCGGGCTTATTCCTTTCCCTTCTAATGGGAAACCCTTGGGAGAGGTACCTGACGAATGTCCTACAGGAAGTCGATAGAATATTCCGTGTGATGTCTTAAAAAGACAAATAATACCGCCTGTATCACCAGCTGAAGATGTACCAACCAACACAGCATCACCACTTTCTTTCATTGTAATGAGAAAAGTCTCAGCTGAAGAACAAGAATAATGACCCATCAAGATGATTACTTTTCCCTTATAGCTGTTAGTAGAAGGAGATATTGTAGACCCATTCCAAATACGTCGTTTACCTTTTATTAAGTTCTGCGCAATATTATCTCCTATCCAACTGTTACCTCCACCATTCTGACGTACATCAACTATCAAGTATGGGAGTTTGCTTAGATACTTCAAAGCTTTGGTGAATTCAGTGTCAGCATTATCTTGCATGCTTTTCACGTTAATATATCCAACCCTTGAAGAAACCTTTCTCCAAGTTACGTTTTGGTCCTCTGCCTTTGTAGGAACAGACTCTGATTGCAGATGAATGGTGATAGTGATTGGTTTTCCATGGCGAATAATGCCAAGTGTCTTTATAGGACTTGTATAACTACAGAGTATAGTCAAAGCTGATAGTAGATAGCGAGTGGCATCTGTCGAAGCTGAGACATATTTGCTATTATGCATCACCCATTTATTTGTAGGTACACCATCAACAGTTATAATCTCGTCTTTATCTTGCAATCCAGCCTTTATAGCAAAGACTGAAGGATGATTAATAAACACACGATTCCCAATGACAATGATATTATCCCCTTGTATGAACCAAGGATATAGTATGTTTTCATTATTTGCATGAGTACATTTCAAGTTGGCAAAGAATTCCATTATAAGTAATGAATAAGCCACTTTCGATTGCATGGTGTCAATTCGTTGAAGGCATGTGGTGTGAATCGAATCAAGGTTGATGTGTTTCTTTGTAGTATATGGGTACTTCTTTTTGACCTGTTCGAATATCTCTTCGAAATCACTTCGGAAGTCTTTTGGATTAACAGGTATCTTGTCTGCTGTGAATTGTTGAACCTCATCCCAGTCTGCATGCCCATGCGTTGGATACCATCTATTTAGAGCAAACACTGCAAATATAGATACTATTAATCCAAAGGTAACAATCATCAATACAACAGACTTCTTCATAATGCACTTATGTAAAAGTAATGTAATACTAAATCGGTTCATAAGAGAGAAAGCTTTGATTGGTCATAGACTTCCTTTTGAAGCTAAAATATGAGTTGTAAGTGCTTCATACGTTAGAGGAAAGGATTTATGAAAATCAGCTTCTATATATCTCTAATGAACCGATTTGAAGATTTATAGAGTATCTTTATAACTTCTCACCATAGCACAAGTCGCCTGCATCACCGAAGCCAGGAACAATGTACTTATGCTCGTTCAATCCTTCGTCAATTGCTGCACACCAGATGGTGGTAGAGTCTTCAGGGAAAGTTTTGCGGATATGTGCGATACCTTCTGGTGTAGCCAAAAGACAAGCAACATGCACATGACGAGGAGTTCCCTTTGAAAGGATAGCCTTGTAGCCTAACTCCATAGAACCACCAGTAGCCAACATTGGGTCAGCGATGATAAGTGTCTTACCATTGATGTCTGGTGTAGCAAGATATTCAACGTGAATACCTACCTCATGATGTTCAGCATCGGTATATTCTCGATAAGCACTAACAAAGGCATTACCAGCATGGTCGAATATGTTAAGGAAACCGTTATGGAAAGGTAATCCAGCACGGAAAATAGTAGCCAAAACAATCTTGTCAGTTGGTACATTAACCTGAGCCGTACCTAATGGAGTAACAACATCCTTTGGTTCGTAGTTCAGTGTTTTAGAAATTTCAAAAGCTTCGAACTCTCCGATACGCATAACATTGTTGCGGAAGAGCAAACGATTCTTCTGATAATCCTTATCACGGATTTCTGCTAAATACTGATTGATAATAGAGTTCTGCTCTGAAAAATTAATGATGTCCATTTTAAGTCTTAGGTGTTATAGATAAGCAAGTTAGCAACTTGCTCTGCAAAATTTCGGCAAAAGTAAGAAATAAATCTGAGGTTTTGCAAAGTCTGATTTGCAAATATAGCCATGCTTCTTGTTTTTTTTATTTCTTTAACCTTCTAAGCAAATACTTTGATACTTTTTCTTCGGTATTTTTTGTGTGAATTTAATAAATATATTACCTTTGCGGTGTCTTAGTAAATAGGACATAAAAACAGTGAACAAATCAATTTTCAACTAAATACATTTATAAGAAATGGCAAAGTTTGATAAGAGCGTACTTGAGAAGTACGGTATTACAGGTACAACAGAAGTACTTTACAATCCTTCTTACGAGGTATTGTTCAATGAAGAAACAAAAGAGAGTCTTCAGGGCTATGAAAGAGGTCAGGAGACTGAGCTTGGTGCAGTAAACGTAATGACTGGTATCTACACTGGTCGTTCTCCTAAGGATAAGTTCATCGTTGATGATGAGAACTCTCACGATACAGTATGGTGGGATTCTGAGGAATACCATAACGACAACCACCGTGCTTCTAAGGAGGCTTGGACAGCTGTTAAGGACATCGCTAAGAAGGAGCTTTCTAACAAGCGTCTTTTCGTAGTTGATGGTTTCTGCGGTACTCACAAGGATACACGTATGAAGATTCGTTTCATCGTTGAGGTTGCTTGGCAGGCTCACTTTGTAACAAACATGTTCATCCGTCCAAAGTCAGAGGCAGACTTCGATCAGGAGCCAGACTTCATCGTTTACAATGCTTCTAAGGCTAAGGTTGAGAACTGGAAGGAGCTCGGTCTTCATTCAGAGACTTGCGTTATGTTCAACGTAACAACTAAGGAGCAGGTAATCGTTAACACATGGTATGGTGGTGAGATGAAGAAGGGTATGTTCTCTATGATGAACTACTTCTTGCCATTGAAGGGTATGGCTTCTATGCACTGCTCTGCTAACACTGACATGAACGGTGAGAACACAGCTATCTTCTTCGGTCTTTCTGGTACAGGTAAGACTACTCTTTCTACCGATCCAAAGCGTAAGCTCATCGGTGATGACGAGCACGGATGGGATGACAAGGGTATCTTCAACTACGAGGGTGGTTGCTATGCTAAGGTTATCAACCTTGACAAGGAGTCTGAGCCAGACATCTATGGCGCTATCAGACGTGACGCTCTCCTCGAGAACGTAACAGTTGACGAGAATGGTAAGATTGACTTCGCTGATAAGAGCGTAACTGAGAACACTCGTGTTTCTTACCCAATCTACCACATTAAGAACATCCAGCGTCCTGAGTCTCAGGGTCCAGCTGCTAAGCAGGTTATCTTCCTTTCAGCTGATGCATTCGGTGTATTGCCTCCAGTATCTATCTTGACTCCAGAGCAGACTAAGTACTACTTCCTCTCTGGTTTCACAGCTAAGTTGGCTGGTACAGAGCGTGGTATCACTGAGCCTACTCCAACATTCTCTGCTTGCTTCGGTCAGGCATTCTTGGAGCTCCACCCAACAAAGTATGCTGAGGAGTTGGTTAAGAAGATGCAGCAGAGTGGTGCTAAGGCTTACTTGGTTAACACTGGTTGGAATGGTACAGGCAAGCGTATCTCTATCCGCGATACTCGTGGTATCATCGACGCTATCTTGAACCACTCAATCGACTCTGCTCCAACAAAGCAGATTCCTTACTTCGACTTCACTGTTCCTACAAAGCTCGAAGGTGTTGCAACTGAGATCCTCGATCCACGTGACACTTATGCTGATGCAGCTCAGTGGGATGAGAAGGCTAAGGACCTCGCAGCTCGTTTCATCAAGAACTTCAAGAAGTACGAGGATAACGAGGCTGGTAAGGCTCTCGTAGCAGCAGGTCCACAGCTCTAATCCTTTCGGAATACTTCTGAATAGATAATAATGACTCCCATCCGTAGCAATACGGGTGGGAGTTTTTGTTTGTTTTGCTGTAATATAGAATTATAAGACTGCTAATTTTAGGTAGAAATATAACGTACTATTACTACAGTAATTTTAATTTTGTTTTGCTGTCACTTTTAACATTTCGTGTAATGATACTGAATATTAATAAGTTAAGTGGCTGTTTTGAATGACAGGAGTGACAGCAAAGTTTATTTTGGTAAAATTATCACCCTTGGTTATGACTGATTTTTTCGGACAGAAAGTCTCTACTATCATTTCTTTTCATGAACATTTAGTCTCCCACTTCTCTCTGCTTTTCAATATGGTTTATCATGTAGTAGACTTGTTTTGTGGTTCTCTTCTGATTATCAAACTTCTGATAGCGATTGTGGCGAAATGTGAAGAGTAATCCGCACCACTCGTGTTAAGCCTCCGCACGATCTGTGCGGAGCGTCCGTACAATATGTGCGAAGCATCATTACGTTGACAGAAAGAAGTAGAATGAGCTACGATAGATATTTATTTGAGTAGCAGTAGACTATTAAGGCGAATATAATTCCTTAAATGTGTAAACTATTTCGATGATAATTACTCTATCTTCTTTGTGCTATCAGGTAAGATCTTTCTAAATTTTTGTTCTATATTATTCGTGTCAAGTACCTTTAACTGTTCTTTTGCCATTTTATGGAGAATTTCAAAACGTTGCTTTCTTGATACCCCTTGCTTTATCATTTCAGAATTAGCAGATTCCATATTAGATAATACTACTAACTGGTTGATGCTTGCAGTTTCTCTAAGATTTATTCCTTTAGATGCCAAATTCGGGTTCGCCTGAGCCCATTCTTTTGCTTTACACCCAAAAAGAATTATATTTAGCATATCAGCTTCAGTTGCATAGATAATTCCATGCTTGATAGCCTTAATGTCCATTTTAGGAATAATCACGTTTTTAATAGCATCAGTATGAAGTGTATAATTGGTTTTGGATAGTATTCGCTTTGCGTTCCACTCTAACGAAAGCGGATTGCTCTCTTGTTCTTTTAACCGCTGGTATTCCTTTACAATGTAAAGTTGGAATACAGGACTTAGCCACATGCCAAAATTAAAGGCTATATCCTTGTGTGCGTAAGTTCCACCATACCTGCCAGCCTTAGACATAATACCTATCGCATTTGTCTTTTGTATCCATTGCTTTGCGGTTAGAGTAAATGAGTTTAATCCTGCGCTATTTCTAAACCCATCGAATTCGGTGGGATTAAAATTAGGGTTGTAAAGCTGTTCCCATGCTCCCAAATATTCTATTGTGCTTCTTGTGCGTAACCAGTTCTGTATGACATAATCCGTCCTTTCCTTGTCTTTGAAATGTGCCATATCTGTTAGGCAAATGTAGTCGCTCTCATTTCCTATCAGCACAGATATTTCTGTACTCTGTACTGTTATCTTCTTTGATGTATTCATATTTTTAGTTATTATATCAGCAAAAGTAACAAATAAAAAACACTTCTCAGTATTGTTAGGGCCTTTTTTGCTTCTTATACGATTTTTTTTCGCAATGAGGGCAAATGGTGGTGTGATGTAATGTAAAATAAGTAGACAATCAAAGGCGTAGAAAAGTCGAAGAATGATAAGGTTCTAAGTCGAGAAAAGGCGTGTGAAAAGACAATAGTGTCAGTTGAAAAGTTCAGGTGAAGGTAAGTAAGATAGCAGAAGTTTATCAGATGTGATTTATAGGTCATTTTTCTTCAAGTTTATCGTTACTTTGGCAATACTTACTAAACAAACTTAAAAAAACGCAGTTATTTTCGATATTTTATATAATTAACCTCGTCAAAGACGTTGATTCTGAAGAATTCTGATTAAATTTGCAGCTAAATTCAATTATTAGTATCTGATGCGTAATAAGATATATACTCTCGTAGCTTTAATGGTGGCTACTTTGACAATGACTTCTTGTCTTAAGGACGACGACGAGAAAAATAGTGTAAGTTACAAAGACACGGCTATTTTGAGCTTTTCTTTGGGACAATTAAAGCAAGTGCGTGATACCGTAGCTAAGAATGGTAGCGATAGTACTTATGTTAGCGACTTCAATGGTGCTAAGGTTAAGTTCTATATCGATCAGGCACAGGGTTTGATTTATAATCCTGACTCTTTGCCATATGGTACAAAGCCAGCAAGTGCTTTGGCTAATATTGTGGCAAAGAATAGCGGAACTGTTGTTATCAAGTCTACAACAGACGAGACTTTCTCTTATTACAGCAGCAATGATTCTATCAACTTTAGCACTCCACGCGTTTTCCGTGTTTACTCAAACAAGGGAAGCGAGTATAGAGACTATAAGGTTACAGTGAATGTTCATAAGCAGAAGGGCAACGTGTTTAGCTGGCAGGCACTGCAGGCGAACAGCAATTTTGCTTCGTTCACAGCGATGAAGGCTGTTAGTACGGGTAGCAAGGTGTATGTCTTCGGAACGAATGGTAGTCAGACAGTTGTTTATGCTGCGTCAAAGGATAATGGTAATAGTTGGACAAAGCTCAGCAAGACCTTTACTGCAAATGCTTATAAGAGCGTAGCAGTGCAGGGTACTAAACTTTTCGTTATCGACAATGGTACGGTTTATAGTTCTACTGATGGTAACAGTTGGACAACAGTTGCTACAAACAGCAGTTTGAAGCAGTTGGTGGCAGCATCGCCTGCTGAGTTATTTGCCTTGTCAACCACTGGTACATTGTTGGCTTCAAAGGACAACGGTGTTACATGGACTACCGAGTCATTAGATAGCAACGCATCGCTCCTTCCTGCAAGCAATATCAATTCTTCGCTTACAGCAGTTACATCTGATTTGTATCGTGTTCAGCTTGTTGGTACATTGGCAAGTGGTACAAAGAATGTTTCTTGGACGAAACTATCTTATCGTCAGAATGAGCCATGGAGCTATGTAGAGAGTAATGCCGATAAGTTCCAGCTTCCTCTTTACAAGAGTCTTTCAGTTGTAAACTATGATAAGGCAGCCCTTGCGTTGGGCGTTGATAATAGTGGTGAGTTGGCTTCTATGCTTCTCTCTCGTGATGGTGGTATCACATGGAAGAGCGATAAGAGCTTTACTTATCCAACAGACATACAAGCTGCAACGGCTTTTGCAGCAACAGTTGATAGCGACGAATACCTCTGGGTAATCAGTGGTACAAAGGTTTGGCGTGGTAGACTCAATCGAGTAGGCTGGGCATTGAACCTTAGTCGATTGGCTGAATAAGCTATTCAAACAGGACAACAATGAAACGTATCTTCATCAACCTCCTCCTCTTCCTTGCTGCTACGCCTCTATGGGCGCAGTCGGATCCAGAGTATAAGATGGAGATAGGCGCCGGTGTTGGTATGATGGGTTACTTAGGCGATTTTAATGAGTCGTTGTTTAAAGACCTACAGCCGATGGGAACGGTGTTGGCAAGATATAATCTCAGTCCTTATATGGGATTAAAGATGAACGTATCGTTTGGAAAGATGAAAGGTTCATCGGCTGATGTCAAGACTTACTATCCACGTTTTGCTTCAGCTCCCTATACATTCGACAATTCATTGGTTGATGTAGGCTTTGCATACGAATATAACTTCCTGCCGTATGGTACGGGTCGTGATTATCGTGGTGCACAGCGTTTGTCGCCATACGCAACGATAGGATTGGGTGCTACCTATGTTAATATTAAGGGTGGCGACCGCAAGTCGGTACTTACAGCCAATCTTCCAATTGGCTTGGGTGTGAAGTATAAGGTGAATGAACGAATGAACGTAGGGTTGGAATGGGCGTTACACTTCTCGCTCAGCGATGAGTTAGACGGCCAGAAAGACCCCTACGGCATTAAGAGTAGTGGACTCTTTAAGAATACGGACAGCTATTCAACCCTGCAGCTGACGTTCTCTTATAGTTTTATGGCAAAGTGTAAGACTTGTCATAACGAGGACGAGTAAGGAAAGTTAGTTTCCACCTATTATATATAGGTAATGTCTAAGGCGTGCAGACATAAGTGCTGTACAGAACAAAACATAGGTTTATCTCTTCAAAAGATATGGCAGAAGAATTAGATATGACACGAATACCCCAGCATATTGCCATTACAATGGATGGTAATGGACGTTGGGCAACAGAACGCAATAAGCCACGCTCCTACGGACATCAGGCAGGAGTGGATACCGTTCGACGCATCACATCAGAATGTGTACGATTGGGTGTGAAGTTTCTCACACTCTATACCTTCTCAACAGAGAACTGGAATCGTCCTACGGATGAGATTGCTGCGTTGATGGGACTTGTGCTTACGTCTTTGGAAGATGAAATCTTCATGAAGAATAATGTGCGTTTCCGTGTTATTGGTGACATGGCTCGTCTGCCAGAAGAAGTGCAGAAGAAGTTGCGTGAGACGGAAGAGCATACAGCGAAGAACTCAGCAATGACAATGGTTGTGGCGCTTAGCTACAGTGCACGTTGGGAGATAGCCAAAGCAATGAGGGAGATTGTTGCAGAGCATCAGGCTAACAGCTCTGAACCTTTGCGCCCAGAAACGATAACAGAAGAGGTGATTAGCGAGCATTTAGAGACAAACTTTATGCCTGACCCAGACCTCTTGATTAGAACGGGTGGTGAGCTTCGCATCTCTAATTACCTCTTATGGCAGATAGCTTACTCTGAGCTGTATTTCTGTGATACCTATTGGCCTGACTTCGATGAGCAGGATTTGCAGAAAGCCATTGCGAGTTTCCAGAGCAGACAGCGTCGCTTTGGAAAGACTGAGAAACAAGTAGAAGAAAACGAAAACAATTAAGTTACGCGATAGATGACTAAAATAAATAAGGTGTTGATGCTCCTTGCACTCTCTGGAGTTTCGCTCACGATGAGTGCACAGCAGAAGATTGTAAACCCAGATATCACTTATTCAGGTACTCCTAAGACTTACAAGTTGGCAGGACTGACCGTTACTGGTATTGAGGGCTATGAGGATTATGTCCTCACTGGTATCTCAGGACTCACTGTTGGGCAGGAGTTGGAGGTTCCGGGTACGGCTATCACAGATGCTGTGAAGCGTTATTGGAAGCATGGACTTTTCTCTGATGTTTCCATCTTGGCTGACTCTATTGTGGGAGATAATATCTATCTGAAGATATACCTTGCACCACGTCCTCGTATCTCTACCATTAACTATAATGGATTGAAGAAGTCTGAGCGTGAGGATTTGGAGAAGAAACTCGGTCTTTTGAAGGGTGGACAGATTACGCCTAACATGATTGACCGTGCGAAGATACTTGCAAAGAAGTACTTCGAAGACAAGGGTTATAAGAATGCTGAGGTCTTCATCCGTCAGCGTGACGATGTAGCAGCTAAGAATCAAGTTATCCTTGATATCGATGTAGATAAGAAGGAGAAACTGAAGGTACGTTCTATCATCATTGATGGCAACAATCAATTGAGCGAT
Organism: uncultured Prevotella sp.; assembly: GCA_963540415.1. Lineage (GTDB taxonomy): Bacteria > Bacteroidota > Bacteroidia > Bacteroidales > Bacteroidaceae > Prevotella. Next base: position 4,577 of record CAUTPS010000050.1, on the reverse strand, counting down.
AAGAAGATTAAAGGAACCCTGTTTAGCAAGGGTGCCTTTACAAAAACCCATGAGGCAGGTAAGCTTTCTAATCTCTTAAAGTCAAAGAAGTTCACTCCAGAGCGTTGGGCTGAGGATAAGAAGAACCTTATCAAAAAGTATAACGAATATGGATATCGTGATGCTATGATTGTGAAGGATAGCGTTTGGAACGTTGATCCAAAGCATGTAGATATCTATGTAAAGGTAGATGAGGGTAAGAAATATTATATCCGTAACATCAAATGGGTAGGTAATACTGTTTACTCAACAGATTATCTGTCACGTCTACTTGACATGAAGAAGGGTGATGTGTACAACCAGACCTATTTGAACAAGCGTCTTTCACAAGATGAGGATGCTGTGGGTAATGCTTACTGGAACAATGGTTACCTCTTCTATAACCTTCAACCAACAGAGGTGAATATTGTCGGTGACTCTATTGACCTTGAGATGCGTATCACTGAAGGACAGCAGGCACGTATCAACCGTGTGAAGATTAATGGTAATGACCGTCTGTATGAGAATGTTGTTCGTCGTGAATTGCGTACAAAGCCAGGCGACCTCTTCTCTAAGGAAGCACTCCAGCGTTCTGCACGTGAGTTAGCTTCAATGGGACACTTCGACCCAGAGGCAATCAATCCAGTACCAGAACCAAACTATGAGGATGGTACTGTGGATATCAATTATAACCTCAAGCAGAAGTCAAACGACCAAGTTGAGCTTTCACTTGGTTGGGGTCAAACGGGTGTTATTGGGCGTGTCGGTTTGAAGTTGAATAACTTCTCTATGGCAAACCTCTTCCGTAGAAACCGTGAGCATCGTGGTATCTTGCCTATCGGTGATGGTGAGACACTCTCATTGGGTGCACAGACCAACGGTACTTACTACCAGTCATACAATGCACAGTACTCAACCAACTGGTTGGGAGGTAAGCGTCCTATCCAGTTCAGTGTGGGTATGTCGTATTCAAAGCAGACTGACGTATCAAGCAACTATTATAACAGTGGTTACATGAATAACTATAACAACTATCGTTACGGTTATGGTAACTACAATTACAATAGCTACGAGAACTATTATGACCCAGACAAGTATGTGAAACTCTTGAGTGTCTATGCTGGTTGGGGTAAGCGTCTTAGCTGGCCTGATGACTATTTCACCTTGTCTCTCCAGCTTCAGTACCAGCGTTATATGTTGCGTAACTGGCGTTACTTCATTATGTCGAATGGTTCAGCGAACAATTTGAACCTCAATATTTCGCTTAATCGTACGTCAACAGACAACCAACTCTTCCCACGTCGTGGTTCTGACTTCTCTGTATCATTGACTATTACCCCACCATGGTCTAAGTGGGACGGTAAGGACTATGCAAACTTGGCAACTGACCGCAATTCTCCAACCTACTCACAGGAGCAGCAGGAGAAGTATCGTTGGGTTGAGTATCATAAGTGGAAGTTCAAGGCTCGTACCTTTACAGCCCTTACAAGTGGTCAGAAATGTTTCGTCTTGATGACCCGTGTTGAGTTCGGTTTGTTGGGAAGTTACAATAAAAACAAGAAAAGTCCGTTTGAAACCTACTACATGGGTGGTGATGGTATGAGTGGATACTCTACTGGTTACGCTGAGGAGACAATTGGTCTTCGTGGTTATGAGAACGGTTCACTCACTCCATACGGTGCCGAGGGCTATGCTTACAGCCGTATGTCATTGGAGCTTCGCTATCCATTCCTCTTGGGTAATACAACCATTTATGGTCTTGGATTCGTAGAGGCAGGTAACGCATGGACAGAGACAAGTAAGTTTAATCCATTTGACATGAAGCGTTCTGCTGGTCTTGGTGTTCGTATCTTCCTCCCAATGGTGGGTATGATGGGTATCGACTGGGCTTATGGCTTCGACAAGGTATTTGGTACAAAGGGTGGTAGCCAGTTCCACTTCATCCTTGGACAGGAGTTTTAGTTTAGTTGACGAGTAGACAAGTTGACGAGTGAACGAGTTGCTTGCGACGTGAACAGGAGCTTTTAGTTTAGTTGACGAGTAGACGAGTAGACAAGTTGACGAGTAGACGAGTTGCTTGCAGCAATAAATTAAGTGAGTATCGGTAATCATAATTATGAATTATGAATTATGAATTAAAAGAGATGAAGAAGAATATTTTTAAGAGTGTATTGCGATACGTTTTACCTCTTTACCTTTTTACTCTTTTACCTTTAACAGCTTCAGCACAGAAGTTTGCACTGATTGACATGGAGTATATCCTCAAGAATGTGCCAGCTTATGAGCGTGCAAACGAGCAGTTGAATCAGGTAAGTAAGAAGTGGCAGGCTGAGGTTGAAGCACTCAACACAGAGGCTTCTACGATGTATAAGAATTATCAAAACGAGGTAGTCTTCCTCTCGCAAGACCAGAAGAAGAAGAGACAGGAGGCGATTATGGCGAAGGAAAAGCAGGCATCCGACCTCAAGCGTAAGTATTTCGGTCCAGAGGGCGAGCTCTTTAAGAAGCGTACCAGTCTGATTACTCCTATACAGGACGAGATTTACAATGCAGTAAAGGATATCTCCGACCAGCGTGGTTATAGCTTGGTTATTGACCGTTCAAGCAATGCTGCTGGTATTATTTATGGTTCGCCAAAGGTGGATATCAGTAATGAAGTACTGCAGAAGTTGGGATATTCTTATCAGTAAGGAGTCTTTGTGTTAGGTAAACTATCTGTCCTAAGATGCCTATCTACCATAGGAACCCTAATTAAACTCGCTAACAAAGAAATGCTATCACCGCAGATAAAAAGTAAATTAATAAACAATTAAACAATAAAAAGAAATGAAGAAGTTATTTTTGATGTTGATGCTTTGCGCACCAATGACATTGTTCGCACAGAAGTTTGGTCACCTTGACTCACAGGCTCTCCTCCAGTCACTGCCAGAGGCTACAGCTGTTCAGAGTAAGTTGGAAGCTAAGGGTAAGGAGTATCAGAAGCAGCTCGAAGACATGCAGGCAGAGTTGCAGCGTCAGGCAGAGGCATACGACAAGTCTAAGAGTACAATGAACGCTACAAAGCAGGCTGAGACTGAGAAGAACTTGCAGGATATGTACAACAAGATCCAGCAGACTGCTCAGGACAACCAGAAGGCTTTCAATGAGGAGCAGCAGAAGCAGCTCGGTCCTGTCCTTGAGAAGGTTCGTAATGCTATCGCTGCTGTTGCTAAGGCAGGTAACTATGTTTACATCATGGAGAAGGCAGCTGGTCAGCCATTGTATATCAACGAGGCACTCAGCAAGGATATCACTGCAGAGGTAAAGGCTCAGCTGGCTAAGATGAAGTAATACATTGCGGGTGCCTTTGCCCCGTAGTCGATTCTCCTTGATTTAGCGGTCTTTTAAGTCCTTGGGATAGGTTATAATTCCTACTTTGGCTCGTCTTTGAGAGTGCATTATGATGATGACTCGGATTTATTTTCATGATAAAAAGAAATTATTTACGTGAAAAGAAATATTTATCTTCATGAAACGAATTCCGAAAAGACGGTCAATGGGGTAGGAGATGAGCCTCTCCAATCAATGGACTAACGCTGTTTTAGAGGAGAAAAAAGGGTGAGGTCACCGCACGGATATATGTTCTTGCGATGACCTCATTTTTGTTTATATATTGAAGAGATAATAAAAAACATAATGAAAAAACTATTCTTTTCTTTTGTTTTCATGCTTTTGCCACTCTTGGCAATGGCACAGCAGAGTGTTCCAGCATTTAAGTTTGCATACTTTAGCTATGACAAGGTGTTTCATGCAATGGCTGACTATGCCACTGCAACACGTAGTTATAACGACCTTAAGGCAAAGTATGATGCTGAAACAAAGCGTTCAGTAGAGGATTTCAATAGCCGTTATGAAGACTTCCTTGACGTACAGCGCAAGTTGGAACCATCTATTCTTCGTAAGCGTCAGGCAGAGTTAGAGGAACTGATGGACCGCAACATCGCCTTTCGTAAGGAATCTGAGCGTCTGTTGAAGAAGGCAGAAGAAGATATCTATGCACCTGTTCACGCAAAGTTGAACAACGCTGTACGTCAGATGGGTAAGGAAAGTGGTTATGCTTTCATTCTGAATACAGATAACAATAGTGTCCCATTCGTTAATACAGCGATGGGAGAAGATGTTACAGAGGCTTTGATAGCTGCTTTGAAATAAAAGACTTTACCCGCAGAAAAGGCTTTGCGTGGGAGGTGTTGATGCTCAGCACAAAGCGTGCTGGGCATCCGCACAGGATGTGCGGAGCGTCCGCACCACTCTGTATGTGGTGATAACGGACGACGATTAATTGTATTTAAAAAGACTAATGACAAAGTATTCTAAACAGCCAGGACCTATCGGTATTTTTGATTCTGGGTATGGTGGACTGACCATTTTACATGGTATTCGTCAGCTACTCCCAGAGTATGACTATCTTTACTTGGGCGATAATGCACGTGCTCCATATGGTTCACGCTCCTTCGATGTTGTCTATCAGTTCACACGTCAGGCTGTGATGAAACTCTTCGACCTCGGTTGCCAGTTGG
>CAUTPS010000049.1:0-20362 GCA_963540415.1 uncultured Prevotella sp. | reverse complement strand
TCGATCAGGTAGAAGGAAGACTTCCTAAAAATCGAGTTGAGAAACGTGTGGTAAGAACAAGGCTGATTATCAGAGGGACAACGAGGTAAGGAGACCTCCCCCAACCCCTCCAAAGGAGGGGAGTGCTGAGGACCAAATTGGGCTTATGAGCCTAATTAGCCCAATAAGCCTAATAGCCCTCTCTTCAAAAGAAAACAAACAACACAAGCTTCGCACTCCCTCTTAAGAGGGACTTAGGGAGCACAATAACTAACATAACAATGAAACAAAAACCTAACTTAAGCTTCTGGCAACTTTGGAATCTCAGCTTTGGATTCTTTGGAGTGCAGATTGCGTACGCGCTGCAGAGTGCCAACATCTCACGTATCTTCGCAACATTAGGTGCTGACCCTCATAATCTTAGCTACTTCTGGATACTCCCTCCATTGATGGGTATCGTCGTACAACCGATTGTTGGAACTCTCTCTGACATGACGTGGACACGCTTCGGACGTCGCATTCCTTACCTCTTCGTAGGTGCAGCCGCTGCCGTCCTCGTGATGTGTCTGCTGCCGAATGCGGGTTCTTTAGGTATGGCAGTCTCAACGGCTATGGTATTTGGACTTATCTCATTGATGTTCCTCGATACAAGTATCAATATGGCTATGCAACCCTTTAAGATGTTGGTGGGAGACATGGTCAACGAGAAACAGAAGACACTCGCCTACTCTATTCAGAGTTTCCTCTGCAATGCAGGCTCTATCGCAGGCTACGTCTTCCCATTCTTCTTCACCTTCTTAGGTATCTCTAACCAAGCTCCATCGGGTGTAGTACCAGACTCCGTAGTCTATTCTTTCTATATTGGTGCAGCCATCCTCATCCTCTGTGTTATCTATACCACAGCTAAGGTAAAGGAGATGCCACCAAAGGAATATGCCGAATACCATTCTGTAGAGAAGAAAGAAGAGACTTCTAAGTCTAACCTCTTCACCTTATTAAAGTCTGCGCCACCTACCTTCTGGAAAGTCGGTCTGGTACAGTTTTTCTGCTGGTTCGCCTTTATGTATATGTGGACTTACACCAATGGAACCGTAGCAGCTAACTGTTGGGGCGTAGATATGCTTGCACATGATGCAACGATGACAAAGGGTTATCAAGAAGCAGGCAACTGGGTAGGTATTCTCTTTGCCATTCAGGCGATTGGTTCTGTAGTGTGGGCCATGGTTCTTCCACAGTTCAAGAACACAAAACTCGCATACTCCTTCTCGCTTATCTTAGGTGCAGCAGGCTTTGTCCTTGCAGCCTTCGTACACGACAAGTATGTTATGTTCATCCCATTCCTCCTCATCGGATGCGCTTGGGCAGCCATATTGGCAATGCCATTCACTTTGGTAACGAATGCGCTCGAGGGTTATGGCCACTTGGGAACTTATCTTGGCTTGTTCAACGGAACCATCTGTATTCCACAGATTATCGCTGCGGCTATTGGCGGAGTACTACTCCAGATGGTTGGTTCCGTACAAAGTAATATGATGATTGTAGCAGGCGTTTCCCTCTTCCTCGGTGCAATGTCCGTTGGATTCATAAAGGTACGCCGTCCTGCAGAGCAAGGGTAACAATAACTTTTTTATAATCTCTCTGAATTTAAGGGTGTGCTGAAAAGCGTTTCAGCACACCTTTTCCTTTTCTACAAACGCTTTTTACACCTCTTATCACTCAACAAAATAAACCTTTTCTACCAGCAACTTATTACCACTCTATCCTCACCAACAAGTTATTTTCATGAAAAGAAATGATAAACCACTGAGAAATCAATCTCAATAGAGCATTCTTTCCTATACAAATAAATAGCTAACATCAGCTAACAAACATCCTCTTATCAACTTGCTATTCCCAGTTTACAAGTCATATAGTCCTAAACCCAAAATTCGTTTACCGTTTCTAACGACCGTGTTGCAGCCCCGCACCATTGGTGTTGGGCGTTCGCACCATTGGTGCTAAGCACTAACACGAAAGCAAAGTAGCGTTAGAGAGCCTCGAAAATAAGGTTTTATTTATACTTATAGAGCGTTAGTTGATTAGCCGTGAATTATCGCCAATTCAGCAATATGCAAACGATTGCGCAAGAATTGATATAAATCATGTAAAAGGGCATTGCTTTTTCTGATTAATATTATTATCTTTGACGAAAAATAACTACCCAACTCTATGAACATACAGTTTCACATAAACTACCAGACCTACTATGGACAAGACCTTGTCCTAAATATTATCACAGGTCAACACAATGGGGCTGTAGAGGCCTCACAGTACAGAATGCGCACATCTGATGGCTACCACTGGGAGGTGGAAGTGAAGAAGGATGCAAAACCCGGAACGCATATCGAATATTTCTACAGCATTCTTTGTGGAGATAACGAACAGCGAAAAGAATGGGGCGTAATCCATCATCGATTGGACTTTGACACAGAACGCAGTCTGAACTATCGTGTTTACGACCACTGGAGTGATATTCCAGACAATGCTTATCTCTATACTTCTGCTATCACCGATTGCGTTGCTGGCAAGAAATTGGTTAAGGGTAAACTCAATAACTATAATAAAGCTGTCACACTGAAGGTGCGCGCACCACAGTTAGGTGCTACGGATGAGCTCTATCTTGTAGGTGCTGAGCCTGCATTAGGTGCCTGGAACGTGAAGAAGGCACTGAAGATGGTACAGCACAATATCAACGAGTGGAGTTATACCTTAGATGCTACAAAACTTGTTGGCGACCAACTTGAAGTAAAGTTCTTCGTCAAGAGCAATGATAGCAATGAGAATCTTGTATGGGAGTACAGCGACAATCGTACCGTGACATTACCAACAATGGACGAAGGCGACGTTGTTGTTTATGAGTTGACAGAGGCTGCTTTCCCACTTCCTGCCGTTCGCGTTGCAGGAACATTGGTACCAGTGTTCTCACTTCGTTCGGAAACAAGCTTCGGTATCGGCGACTTTGGCGATCTGAAAAAGATGGTTGACTGGGTGAGTATGACTCATCAGCGTGCGCTACAGATTCTCCCTATCAACGATACAACTATCACACACACGTGGACAGACTCTTATCCATATAGCTGTATTTCTATCTTTGCCCTCCACCCACAGTATGTCGACCTTACGGCATTACCTGCATTGAAGGACAAGAAACAGAGTGAGAAGTTTGAGAAACTACGCAAAGAGCTTAACGCACTACCACAGATTGACTATGAGCGCGTGAACGATGCGAAGAATGAATATCTCCATCTGCTTTTTGAACAGGAAGGTACTAAGGTACTCGAAAGCAGTGCTTTCAAGACATTCTTTGCTGAAACAGAGAAATGGCTTGTGCCTTACGCACAGTATTCTTATATGAGAGACAAGTTCGGAACAGCCGATTTCTCTCACTGGCCAGACCATAAACAATGGGATGAGGCTGACCGCAAGGCATTGTCTAATCCTAAGGACAAGGCTTACAAGGATGTAGCTTTCTTCTATTACGTACAGTTCGTGTTGAGTAGTCAGATGAAAGCAGTACACGAATATGCACAGGCTCATAAGATTATCCTCAAGGGTGACATTCCTATCGGTGTTAATCGCTATGGCTGTGATGTATGGACAGAACCACGTTACTTCAATCTTAACGGTCAGGCGGGTGCTCCACCTGATGATTTCTCAGTGAATGGTCAGAACTGGGGTTTCCCTACTTACAACTGGGACGAGATGATAAAGGATGGTTGTCAGTGGTGGGTAAAGCGCTTCCAGAACATGGCACAGTACTTTGATGCTTATCGTATCGACCACGTTCTCGGCTTCTTCCGCATCTGGGAGATTCCTATTCATTCGGTACACGGACTGCTTGGGCAGTTCGCTCCATCACTCGGTATGAGCCGTGAGGAGATTGAAGGCTATGGTCTACATTGGCAGGAGGAACTCTTTACAGAGCCTTTCATTACAGATTGGGTGCTCGACCGCATCTTCCGTGAGCACGCTGATGAGGTAAGACAGAAGTATGTGGAACACGTATGGGGCGACAGATATAAGATGCGTCCAGCGTATGATACACAGCGGAAAGTTGAGAAAGCCTTTGCTGGTAAGAACTCTGATGTTGACATCTGGCTGCGTGATGGACTCTACGCTTTGATTAGTGACGTTCTCTTCGTTCGTGACCATAAGGATCCAAACCGCTTCCATCCACGTATCTGCGTACAGTTCGACTTTATTTATGAGAGTCTCTACGATAGCGACAAAGCTATATTTAATAAGCTTTACAACGATTACTACTATCGTCGCAACAACCAGTTCTGGTATCAGGAGGCGATGAAGAAGTTGCCTAAGTTGGTCAATGCGACTCGTATGCTTGTCTGTGCAGAAGACTTGGGAATGGTTCCTGATTGCGTGGCATGGGTGATGAATGAGCTACGCATCCTCAGTCTGGAGATTCAAAGTATGCCTAAGAACCCGAAGGTGCGCTTTGGCTATCTCAGTGAGAACCCTTACCGCAGTGTTAGCACCATTTCTACTCACGACATGGCAACGCTACGTCAGTGGTGGGATGAGGACTGGGAACGTGCGCAGGATTACTTCAATAGTATGTTACATCGTGGTGGTCCAGCACCTCACCCACTACCAGGTTGGTTGGCAAGAGACATCGTAAGCCGTCACCTTACATCACCAAGTATGCTCTGTATCCTCGGTATTCAGGATTGGATGAGCATCGACGAGGAATTGCGTTTGGCTGACCCTAATGCTGAGCGTATCAATGTTCCGTCTAATCCAAAGCATTACTGGCGTTATCGTATGCACGTCAGCATTGAAGACTTGATGAAGAATAAGGCTTTCAATGAGCAGATAACAGACCTTATCAATCAGGCGGGTCGATAAAAAGAATAGGTGATGATGGTCGTTATAAGTCCTTATAACGCTCCATCATCACCCAACACTAAACACCCAACACCTATCATCCAACACTCAACATCCAATGAAACTCAAATATAACATAGCGGTTTCTGTGGCCGCTTTTATACTCTCACAGAGCGTTGCTGCACAACAGCGATTCAACGAGATGTCCTATTCTCCGAGTGAGACTACCTTCCGCCTCAATGCTCCTTCTAAGCCAACGCTCCGCCTTTATGAGGCAGGACGAGGTGGAAAAGCCTATAAGAAGGTGAAACTTGCACCGAGTGGAGACAATACTTGGACGGCTACTGTGAAGGGCGACCTCAAAGGTAAGTTCTATACTTTCGATATCGGACACGGCGAGACACCGGGTGCCTTTGCCAAAGCGGTCGGCTGTAATGGCGAACGCGGTGCCGTTGTAGATATGAAGGAAACCAACCCAACAGGCTGGGAAAGCGATCGTCGTGTACCAACTAAGAGTCCGGCAGACCTCATTATCTATGAGTTACACCACCGTGACTTCTCTATTGATCCTTCATCGGGCTTGATGCACAAGGGTAAATACCTTGCCTTAACTGAGCAGAAGGCTATTGATCACTTGAAGAAGTTGGGTATTAACGCTGTACATATCCTCCCTTCGTTCGACTTTGCTTCGATAGATGAATCCAAACCAGACGTACCACAGTATAATTGGGGCTATGACCCATTGAACTATAACGTACCAGAAGGTAGCTACTCATACGATGCTAACCTGCCAACACGCCGTATTATGGAGTTCAAGCAGATGGTACAAGCATTGCACAAGGCGGGTATCAGAGTTATCCTCGACGTTGTTTACAACCATACTTTCGACCTTACAAATAGTAACTTTGAGCGTACTTATCCTAAGGTTTACTACCGATACAAAGCTGATGGTACACCATCAGATGGCACAGGGTGTGGCAATGAGACGGCAAGTGAGCGCCCTTTGATGCGCGAGTATATGTTGGAATCAATGAAGTATTGGGTAAATGAATATCATATTGATGGCTTCCGTGTAGACCTTATGGGTGTGCATGACATTCAAACAATGAATGATATTCGTCGTGAACTCAATGCTATCGACCCAGAGATATTTGTCTATGGCGAGGGATGGAGTGCTGGTACATGTGCTTATCCACTTGAAAAGTTAGCGATGAAGGCAGCAGTTCCACAGATGCCGGGCATTGCAGCCTTCTCTGATGACATCCGTGATGCCTTGCGTGGACCCTTCTCTGACGACCATAAGCCCGGTATGCTTGGTGGCGTTACAGGCTTGGAAGAGAGCTTGAAGGCGGGTATTGCGGGTATGATTGAGCACCCACAGGTAGACTACTCAAAGGTAAACTATTCTAAGAAACCTTATGCCCTTGAGCCTACTCAGATGATTTCTTATGTCAGTTGTCACGATGACTTGTGCCTTGTTGACCGTCTGAAAGCTTCTATTCCAGAGACAGAATACGACGAGAATGAACTGATTCGTCTGAATGAACTTGCTCAAACAGCTATCTTCACATCACAGGGTGTACCTTTCATGCTCTCTGGTGAGGAGATGCTTCGCAACAAGAAAGGCGTGCATAACTCGTATAATTCGCCTGATAGTATCAATCACCTCGATTGGAATAACCTCAAGACTTATCCACAGGTATTCAACTATTACAGTGGACTCATCAACCTTCGCAAGGCACACCCAGCCTTCCGATTGGGCAAAGCCGACCTCGTTCGCAAGCATCTTGAGTTCCTTCCTGTACAGGACTGTTTGGTTGCTTTCCGCCTAAAAGACCATGCTGGTGGTGATAAATGGAAGAACATCTACGTCATCCTCAATGCTAACAAGGAACTTCGCACCGTCAACATCCCTAAGGGTCAGTATACGATTGTATGTGCTAATGGTGAAATTAACGAAGCTGGATTGGGCAAAATGGAAGGTGGTGAGGTGATGGTTGATGCCCAGTCAGCCCTTATCTTGCATGATTAAGGACGCCTATCCTTCTCCACTTCTCCCTCGAAGGGAGGAGTAGTGACCATTCAGCAGATTAATAATAGCTGTTAGGAATATTGGGCTTATTGGTCCTATTAGGCTAATACGGCTAATAAGCCCAATACCACAGCTGAATAAATTACTTAAAATGAACCGCAAACAAAGAACCAACTATCCTAATCTTCCTCTCTTTCAAAAGACTTGGAAGATTCTTTTATTCTTACTTCTTTTATCATCTCCTATGACCGCTCAGAATAGTACGGCAGTTCAAAAGAAAGCCAATAATCGAACAGCTACACCAAACGTTACCCGCATTGACCCTACCAACTGGTTCGCTGACATGCAGGACCCAACGTTACAGCTGATGGTATATGGCAAGGATATCAAGTTTGCAGACGTTACAACGGACTACCCTAATGTAAAGATTGACTCGCTCGTACGCCTCGATTCACCTAATTACCTCCTTGTTTATCTTAACTTAAAAGGGGCAAAACCAGGTGAGATAAACCTTACCTTCTCTAATAAGAACGGTAAAAAGACAACTAAGAAGTTCCAACTAAAGGCACGTGAGATGGCTGGAGCAGACCGAAAAGGCTTCGACATCTCAGATGTTCTTTATATGCTTATGCCCGATCGTTTCGCTAATGGTAATCCAAAGAACGACGTAATCAAAGGAATGGAAGACCAACTATGCGACCGCAATGAGCCAAGTCTTCGACACGGTGGCGACCTTGAAGGACTCCGCCAACACCTCGATTACTTCACTGACCTTGGTGTTACTGCCCTCTGGTTGACGCCAGTATTGGAGAATGATCGCCCTGCCGATGGTGGCAAACACAGTACTTATCACGGCTATGCTACAACCGACTACTATCGTGTTGACCCTCGCTTCGGTACAAATGAGGAGTATAAAGCCCTCGTTGACGAATGTCATAAGAAGGGATTAAAGGTGGTTATGGATATGATTTTCAACCATTGTGGAGACTATCATCCATGGGCTAAGGGCACACGAGTTGATGAAAACGGCAAGACAATCAAAGACTATCCATCAAAGGATTGGTTTAACAGTCCTAACTATGGGCTGCAAACAAGCTACAAGCTTACTCCTGTTCTCGACCCATACGCCAGCAAAGTGGATATGAAAGAGACTGTTGACGGATGGTTTGTACCCTCTATGCCTGACCTCAACCAGCGCAATCCGCACGTTATTAAGTATCTGATTCAGAATTCTATTTGGTGGATTGAAACTGTAGGTATCGACGGAATCCGTATGGATACTTATCCTTACGCAGACCGACAAGCCATGGCTGATTGGATGAAGGTCCTCAACAAGGAATATCCTAACTTCAACACCGTTGGCGAAACATGGGTAACAGAACCTGCTTACACAGCAGCTTGGCAGAAAGACAGCAAACTCTCTGACATTAATAGCAATCTAAAAACGGTGATGGACTTCGCCTTCTTCGATCGTCTTTCGCAGGCAAAGAACGAGGAAACAGATGATTGGTGGAAGGGATGGAACCGCATTTACAACTCTCTTTGCTATGATTACCTCTATACTGACCCATCTTCTGTGATGGCATTCATCGAAAATCACGATACAGACCGCTTCCTTGGTAATGGCAAGGATTCAACGGCTTTGAAGCAGGCGTACGCCCTCTTGCTGACAATGAAGCGTATCCCGCAGCTTTATTATGGTACGGAGATTCTGATGAACGGTACGAAAGCGGAAACAGATGGTAATGTACGACAAGACTTCCCAGGTGGTTTCCCTGGCGATAAGGTCAACAAGTTTACACGGGAAGGCCGTACCAAAGCCGAGAATGCTATGTTTGATTGGACCAGCCGCCTACTCCATTGGCGACAGAACAATGATGTAATCATCAATGGTTCTCAGACACAATTCATTCCTCACCATGGTGTTTACGTTCTTGCACGTCAACATAACGGCAAGACAGTCCTCACCATCCTCAATGGCAAGAAGGCTGACAACCAAGTCGATGTAGCCCGTTATGCCGAAGTAATTGGTTCACATACCACTGCAACCGATGTCCTTACAGGGGCTACTGTAGACCTTACAAAGAACATTCCTTTGACACAACGACAAGCAATGGTGCTCAGTTTCTGATTTCTCTGTAAGTTAGAAGGATTATTGAATAGTCACTTACGTATTAAACAATAGTACAAAAACTTTTCATACACTATATATAGGCAATGGCTACCGACTCTATTTGGTTGCTATTGCCTTTATTTTTCTTCCTTATTGAGTAAATATTACCTTCAAACATACCAAGAACTTATTACAAACACTATCGATTTTAGGTACAATTAAGAAAAGAACAAAAAAGAAATGACCTATTAATAAAAAGGCTACTCACTTGTTTTATTCATAATAAAAGATTATCTTTGCATCGAATGGTAAAACATTTATATATCATAGCAGGATGTAATGGGGCTGGAAAGACAACAGCTTCTATGACAATATTACCAAAAACTCTTTTGGTAAAGGAGTTTGTCAATGCTGATGAAATAGCAAAAGGATTGTCACCACTCAACCCTGAAGGTGCAGCCATTGAAGCCGGGAGGTTGATGCTTCAACGAATAGATTACCTCTTAAACAAAGATGAGTCATTCTCTATTGAGACAACACTTGCCACTCGCTCTTATATTAAACTCGTAGAGAAGGCACATCAAAGAGGATTCGTAGTCAATCTCTTATTCTTTTGGCTACCATCACCAGAGCTTGCAAGCATACGTGTAACTGAAAGAGTAAGAAATGGTGGGCACAACATTCCTAAAGACACAATATACAGAAGATATGTATTGGGAATATCAAATCTATTTAACTTGTTTATGAATAAGGTTGATATATGGTCAATATATGATAACAGCATACAGCCTAAAGAGCGTATAGCTTTCGGAGGAAATAGTATAAGAACCAGAATTAGTAATGAAGTCAAATTTAGAAAGATAAGAAGTTATGTCAAATAAAGAAATAGAAGCCTATTTAAAAACTATTGAAGAAGGGTTTATTGAGTCGGAACGAATCTTGTTAAAAGAGAAAGCTGCAAAAAATGAGCCTGTCATCAATTGTGATGAAAACGGTAATATTGTTAGCATTCCAGCGGAAGACATTATTGCCAGACACCGTCAGTATCAATAAAAAGACTATTATCATCCAATAAAGGCTATCGGAAACTTCGATAGCCTTTATTGTTTATTTGCACACGTACTTCACCACTCTGACATTCAAATCATCACAAAACAGTAGTGGATAAATAGCTTTAAAACGTAACTGTCAGACCCAGCGAGAGGGCTGTCTTCCCTTGATAGATAGGCCCATAATCCTCATCATCACCAAAGGTTTTGAAGAGGTTTTGCCGCACCTGCCCATAGAGTCCGAACGTCTCACTAAAGTTATAACGCACACCAGCCTGCAAACCACCCGTCCGCAAGCCGACGGAAACACCACTATAAATATCCAGTACGGATGGTAGTTTCAGTACTTCAGCCCAATGATAGTTACCCATCAGACTGAGGTCATACCCCATAAGGTCTCTATAATGTCCCTCGTCATAGTCCTTCACGTTTACATAAGTTAGCTGTCCGCCTACTGAAACGTAGTCGCTAAGCGCATAATCGCTGCCTAACTCTATACCAGACCTTCCTCCAACATTGGCATAACCTGCATAAACTTTAATATCTCCTTCCCCGTCCCATGCCTGTGCCTGTGCGCTATGCGGAACACAAAGCATACAACCAAGCAGTAAAAGCCATTGAAAGAGGCGGAATTTATCTACATTTCTCATCATCTTCATAGCTCAATTATTTTATAGTGTACTTTGTAACAGCAAACACTTTACGGCGTTCACCAGTCTTAGTATTCTTCACCACCTGCGTTCCATAGACAAGGAAGTTATCTCCATACCAGTACTGAGAGTTAGAATAACGCATCTTCTTAACATCTTCATCTTCATTATCCGTTTCTATAATCTCCGACGTACGGTCTTGAATCACATTTCCATCCGTATTTCTAAAGAGTTTTGATACCAGTCTATTCTTATCTGTAAAGAGAAGATTCACATTATTTCCCTTCATACTTGCAGAAACAAAATGCTTCACATACATCGGCATGAGGCGTGGCTCCATAGGGAAACATTCGTCCCAAAGCAGATTACCTGCAACATCAAACTTTGCAAGAACAGCGTGTGTATAGTTATAACCAGCGAAGGTTGTAATCATTGTATTACCAATCCAGGTTGTACGATAAACTGGATAGTAAGCCTCACCAAGATAGAAGTAATCCTTACCATCCGTCATAATACGATGAGAAGCCATCAGATACTTCAGCGAATACTCCTTACCAGCCTTCTCAGCCTTTTCCTTTCTGCGTTCAATCTTTGCTTGCTTACGGTCGCTCATATACTCCGTAAAGTTCTTCAACTTTAAGAAGTTGTAGAACTTGATATTATTAAACCTATCGTCTTTCAGCTCTGAGAAGAAAATACCTTCCGCCCCACCTTTCTTCGACTTAGAGTAAGTTCCTGTAACAAAGAACTTATTTCCTGCCTTTGAGACCGATGCCGAGATGATTCGTTCAGCAATATCAGCAGTGAGATTGTTTGCTCCTAACTGATTGCCCTGCATATCCAGACGAAGCAGATAGACGTCGGTCTCTACTCCTACCAACGCATAGATAGTATTGTCTATCACGGTATTTTCAAGCACAAAGATATTCTTATCCTTTACTTTTGGGAAGTGAATATCAGTAAATCGACAGTTACCCGTCTTCAAATCAATGATGCCAATGCGGTCTAATTTCTTCTGTGTTGAACTGAAAACGACTGATCCATTCGCAATAACGAGATTTCTCATCGACCCTTTACGGGTGTATTCACCATCCGTTGTGGTTATTTTATGTGTTGCAGGATTGAAAGCAACGATCATAAACGAACCATCCTTCTGGCGCAAAACAGTATAAAGCACACCACTCTCAACTACATCTGAATAGAAATACATACCCTTATCAATCAATATTGAATCGGTACTTATCAGCTTCATTGCGGTTGAATAAAATTCAGTCTTGAAGTAACGCTTACCCTCCTTGCTGTCCTTAGCAAACGACTGAATGACCAGTCCTTTGTCATCCACAGGCAACACGACCTGATCTTCATAGTCAGCACGGTGAGGATACTCAATTCTTCCCGTCACCTGAGCAGTCATACTCATCACCTGAGAGCACAACGCAATAACACATAATAGCAGAGTTCTCATAATTACTTTATCGTTAATAGTTAATGATTAAGATTGTCTTTATCTTTTTAGAATTATCAAAAAGTTCGTTACACTATATAATTTTAGGCACTCGTCTTGCTCCTTTTAATTCGTTAACTTACTAAACACAAAAGTACATTTTTTATTGGATAGTTACAAATAATTCAAAGAAAAGTTCTTCTTCTCTAATTATTTTTATCCTTATTAAGATAATCTATTGAGCATAAAGAGGATGCATAACTCGTATATAGACACAACAATGAGAAAGTCCTAACGCTCTTCTCGCTGCTTTTATACGTCTTTCTCCCTATTCAGCATCATGCACTTTTAATAGATCCATGAGTTTTTTGAACTGGGAGGAGTATTTTACTCCGGTCCGTCCCCAGTCATATTGATATTGAACAGTCTTTCCTGGATAAAAGAAATAGATGTATAGACCACCCAAATCACTGCAATAGTTGTTATCTCCTACAGCCACAATGTCCTTTGCAGTACCCTTGACATATATATCATCAATAAGATATTGCACTCGACGACCATTGGCATCACTAAAACGAACAGTTCTAACAGTGTCTTTACCATCGTCTGATGCAAATACAGATCGTGTACATTCCGTTACAGTACCATCCTTATATAACATCCAATGAACCTCCGTAAGATGTCTACTAAAGCCTTGATCACGTTGAATAAGAACGGAGTCATACATTCCGAGTGCATCCTTCTCCTTGCCCCTACCCCAATTACCTTCTGTACAACTGATGACAGCAAAGGCAATTATTCCACATAACCATAATAACTTATTCATTCTTCTAAAATAAAAAAGGTCAGACGTTATCAATCTATCCCACTAACAACATCAAAGTTTAGGACACTGTAAAACAGTGATCCTGTTGGCCATACCCTTTCCTTGATGTACTATTCACAAAAGTAAGCATTAATATTCTTATTTCCAAACATTGGCCAACAAAAGTTCGTCTTACCCATCTTTTCTATACGTGTTAGTGCTTAGCACATAGCGTGCGGAGGGTTAGCACCAATGGTGCGGAGTACTAACACGATGAAAAATGAGACTGAAGCAGAATCAAAAAGAGCATTTTTCAAGGAATAAAAAGCACAAGGCTGCCCTCGTTAGGACAGCCTTGTACATCTTATTTAGAACTTAATTGTTGTCTAATCCGTCTATTACTGGAAAACAATATTCACTGTTGTCTTACTCTTTACAGGGCGACCATTCTGCATAGCAGGATTCCACTTAGGCATATTATTCGTAAGACGAACAGCCTGCTCTTTGTAATATTCAACGCAGTTGTTCAACACACGCTTCTGTTTCTCAGCATCCATCTTCATGAAATGCTTGTACCCTTCACGTTCTTTACATCAACGACACGAGCACCAGTAACAGTGCCATCCATTTCGACATTGAAAACAACGGTCATCTCAGCCTGTACCTTTGAACGGAATGACTGAATGCTGCGACGTTGATTCTGTGCAAAATAGTTATTAATAGCCTCTTGACCGCCTTCAAAGGTTGGGAGCACCTCAGTCTTGCTCACCTGTGGAGTCAATGGAAGAGATTCTAACTTCGCTTTCAACTTATTAATCTCCACCGTTCCCATGACAATCTTGCCTTCTGGGTCAACGAGATACATTGAAGGAATCCAATCAATCTTATACAACTTGTCGATAACAGTATTCTTTCTGAACTTCTTTAGTTCGCTCACTTGTGTCCAGTGCATCTGATACTTGCCCCAATAAGTCTGTGCCCAGACCTCACGATCAGTATCAAAAGAGATACCAACAAACTGCACTCCATAATCACGGAACTGCTCGTAAAGTGCCTTCATAGCAGGAATGTCACGACGACAGTCTGGACACCAGCTTGCCCAGAAATCCAATACCACGTAACTACCACGATACTGACTCAACTTTATTTCCTTGCCATCGTATGTCTTCAACTTGAACTCAGGCGCACGTGTACCCGGCTTGAGCATGTTCGTGGCATACTTAGCATCTAAATCCTTAGTTGGTTCAACGTTTGTTGTCTGTGCAAAAGCCACTGATACGGACATAAGAAATACACTGACAACAGCTAAAAGAATTCTTTTCATATCTAATTTTATTCTATTTTCTTTATCTTTCTTCCACTAATAAGATTGGAATTTGCAGTTTTTAGCTCTCCTTTCAGTTTTCAGTCATGTTGCAAATATACGACCTTATTTTGAATAACGCAAATACATTATTGTATTTTTTCTATGGTCAACGTCTGGTCGCAATAGTCAACAACAGCTGGACGATGGGTGATAAAAATCACCGTTTTATCGTGATTGGAGAGTATATTCTTCAAGAGGTCGCGCTCTGTCTGTGGGTCAAGGGCTGACGTTGCCTCATCAAATATCATGATACTACGGTCACGCAGTAACGAACGAGCTATGGCAATGCGTTGTGCCTGTCCTTCACTGAGTCCTCCTCCCTGCTCTGAACAGAGGGTATCGAGCCCCAAAGGAAGATGGAAAACAAAGTCAGCACAGCTCTTCTTAAGTACTGCAATCATCTCTTCTTCCGTAGCTTCGACCTTACCGAGCAGTAAGTTTTCACGGATTGTACCGCTAAGAAGTGTGTTACCTTGAGGGACATAGACAAAATTGGTACGCATGAGCGGTGTCAACTCTCTGCTTTCTTTTTCGTTATAAATCTCTACAGAGCCCTTATTAGGCTTCATCAAGGCAAGGAGCATACGTACAAGCGTTGTCTTTCCAGCACCTGTCTCACCAAGAATAGCCGTACAAGAGCCTGGGTAGAAATCGAAGTCAAGATCCTTCAATATCTCTCGTTCGGCATCATCATAACGATAGCTGACATGGTTCAGGCGAATACCACAAGGTCCAGCGAGTTCGATTGGGTCTCCTTGTTCCTCTAAAGGATTCTCCTCTAACTCCATTAGTCGCTCGGCAGCAGTGAATACTGAGACAAAAGCAGGTACTAATTTCGTTAATTGACGAGCAGGATTCTGAATCTTATTTACCAACTGTAAGAAGGCAGTCATACCACCAAAAGTCAGCGAATGAGCCGACATGCGGAGGGCTGCCCACGTGAAAGCAACAAGATAACCAAAGGCAAATCCAAAGTTCAAAACAAGGTTTGAGAATACAGAAAACTTCGTTCTTCGCACTACCTTACGACGCAACTCGTGTTGTGTTCCCTCTAACTTTCCAACAATCATCTCGTCACTTTCAAGTGTCTTGATGAGCATTCTGTGCTGAATCGTTTCTTGCAAAACACTCTGAACCTTTGAGTCTGAGTCGCGAACTTCACGTGTCAGTCGTCTCATCTGGCGTACATACACCTTGCTGATGAGGACAAATAGTGGAATCATAACGACAATGATAATAGCAAGACGCCAGTCCATCGACATCAAATAGAAGAAAGCACCGAGGAACATAGCCAATGTTGAGACTGAACTTGGTATCGTCTCCGTGAGAAAACTAACCACATTGGCAACATCAAATTCCAATCGATTAAGTACGTCACCACTGTGGTGACGCTCTTTTCCGTGCCACTCCGAACGCAAAATTCGGTCGAGCATGCGCTGTTGCATACGGTTCTGCGCCTTGATACCTAACAGGTTTTTTACCCACACAGAGGCTATACTCAACGCGAAATCACAGAGTATCAACGCTCCCATGATGCTCACTGCAGTATAAATACTGCCCTCTATGACATGAGAAGCCACATCAATGGCATGTTGGACAGCCCAAACAGTTGCCAAAGAAACGACTACGCTGAGAATACCTATCAAAGCATTCAGTATCGCCTGCTTGCGATTACCACGCCAAGCATTCCACAACCAGCGGAATATCTCCTTGCTTGTGTAACGCGTTTCAGGGATTTGAAAGAGTTTCTTTATCTTGTTTAGCATTATTACCTTTTATTTTTAATTTTATTGAAGGTGTGGGAATGATAGACTTTTCAGCTGGGTTAGCATAGCCAATAAGGATGGTTTGAATAGGAAAACTAAACTGTATGGTAAACTATTCACTGCCTTTCTCGCCAACAATCAGCCTTCCTAAAACTGGCGTGTATCAGCTCCCCACATCAACTTCTCACGTAGTGTTGAGAAGAAACGTTGCCCATAGACCTTTACGATACGCACCTTATGTGGTGCCTTCTTGATTGTTAGCGTTACTCCCTCGCTGAGTTTCTCTGACCTTCCGTCCACAGCTGCAAGGAAGTTGTGGCTTCGACTCTTTACTTCCAACTTTATCTCAGCCTCATCACTGATAACGATTGGACGAATATTCAGACTATGTGGTGCTACAGGAGTCATACTTAAAATGCCTGATTGAGGTACGATAATCGGACCACCAACCGACAATGAGTAAGCTGTTGAGCCTGTTGGCGTACTGATAACAAGTCCGTCTGCCAAATAAGTTACCAAAAATTCGCCATTAACACTTGCCTTTATCGATATCATCGCAGCATTATCACGTTTCAAAATCGCAATATCGTTCAAGGCAAAAGGGCAGTTCTCGAGAGCTTTCCCGTCTGCTTCAAGTTGGATAACAGCACGCTCCTCAATCTCATATCTTCCTTCAAAGAGATTATTAAGTACGTCTTTAATTTCTTCTGGAGCAACATTTGCGAGAAAACCTAACCGTCCCATATTCACGCCAATGATAGGTATTTGCTTGGGTCCAACCTTACTTGCAGCCTTGAGAAAGGTACCATCGCCACCTAAGGAGATGACATAATCAACATCAAAGTTTACCCCTTCGAATACACCCGCTATAGAAATCGACTTCTTAAGTTCTTTTTGTAGGCTATTGTAAAAGTTCTGTTCAATATATACATCAGCTTCATGCTCCCTCAGATAGTCTAAGATTTCTGTTATCTGAAGCGAGTCAAAAGCTTTAGAAGCATTGCCGAAGATAGCAAAACTAAGTTTCTTTTCTGCCATAAAAACATGCCTTTTTTAATTCTTTTAGTCTTACAAGCCACACAATACCATGAATATTTAGTATATTTGCAGACACTATTCATTTGCAAAAGTAAAGATTTTAATTGGATTTATTACGTAAAAACAAAATAATTATGGCTAAGGTATATGAGTTTCTCGCTAATGGCTTTGAAGAAGTTGAGGCTTTGGCACCTGTTGATATCTTGCGTCGTGGAGGCGTAGAGGTGAAGATGGTTAGTATTACAGGTAGTAATCTCGTTGAATCATCACATGGTGTAGTGGTTAAAGCCGACCTTCTTTTTGAGAACATAACCGACTTCTCGGATGCAGACTTACTGATGTTGCCTGGCGGTATGCCTGGTTCAAAAAACTTGAACGAGCACGAAGGCGTTCGTAAAGCTCTCAAAGAGCAATTTGAGAAGGGTAAACGCGTTGCTGCTATCTGTGCTGCACCATTGGTATTGGCATCTGTTGGCTTGTTGAAAGGTAAGAAAGCAACAATCTATCCAGGTATGGAAAGCTACTTAGGTGAGGATGCTGAATACACAGGAGCACTTGTTCAGGAAGACGGAAACGTAACAACTGGTGCTGGTCCTGCTGCCTCTTTCCCATACGGATATCAACTTCTAAGCTATTTCCTACCTGCTGAGAAGGTGGAAGAGATAAAGAAGGGTATGATTTACGACCGTCTTCTCAATTCATAAACCATATTCATAGCATAGAATTGTGACGTCTAAAACATCAAAATATGCCATCATCGTCGCTGGCGGAAAGGGATTGCGAATGGGAGCAGACATACCCAAACAGTTTCTTCCTATCGGTGGGAAACCTGTCCTCATGCACACGATCAGTCGCTTTCATGCCTACGATAAGGATTTGAAAGTTATCCTCGTCTTACCGAAAGAGCAACAAACATATTGGAAGGAACTATGTGAGCAGTATCATTTCGATGAGGAGTACCAGTTAGCTGATGGTGGTGCAAGTCGCTTTCAGTCATGTAAGAATGGTATTTCGATGATTCCTACAGATGCTGTTGGACTTGTTGGCATCCATGATGGGGTGCGTCCTTTCGTCTCTTGTGAAACCATTGCACGTTGTTTTGATACTGCTCAGACGTCAAAAGCGGTCATTCCTGTATTACCAGTTACTGACACTCTGCGTTTTATCGGTGACTCTCTTAGTGGAAGAAACGTACAGCGTAGCAATTATAAAGCTGTACAAACGCCACAGGTCTTCGACATTCAGCTTATCAAACAGGCATACGAACAAGAAGAAAGTACCGATTTTACCGATGATGCGAGCGTTGTTGAACGACTCGGACAAGTGGTAACAATGGTGGAAGGAAATCGTGAGAACATTAAGATTACAACCCCATTCGACTTGAAAATAGCAGAAGCTCTTTTAATTCATAATTCATAATTCACAATTCATAATTATGATTACTATTATTAATTCAAAATTCAGAATTCATAATTCATAATTATGATTACTGAGTTTGATGGAGTTATTGGATAAGTTTGATGGAGTTATTGGATAAGAAAGACGAAAGAGTGGAAACGTAAAGATGATGTTTAAGACTGATAAACAGCACAACCAAGATGTGTAAAGCATAGAGATGAAGAATATAAAGGGCGTTATTTCGGAATTATTTTCACGAGAAGAAGAATTTATTTTCATGAAAAAAAATATTTCTTGTCATGAAGAAAAATATTTCTTTTCATGAAAGAAATTCCTTTAACATCATGAAGTTAGACCACGACAAAGCCCTTATAATAAGCCTCAAAGCCAAATAAAAGAGCAATAATAAGCAAAAAAAAAACAACAGCTAACATCTTAATGAAAGTTAAATAACAGCATTTTTCACCACATGCTTGTAACTTTCCCCCATAGATAAGCGTCATTTAAACAGAGAGAAGATGAAAAAAGTCAGTTTCCGTAACGATGTGTTGCCGTTGAAGAATGAACTCTTCCGGCTTGCACTCCGTATCACGCTCAACAGAGCTGAGGCTGAGGACATCGTTCAGGACACACTGATAAAGGTCTGGAACCGCCGATACGAGTGGGAAAACATCGATTCTATCGAAGCATTTAGCCTCACCGTATGTCGAAACCTTTCACTCGACCGCATCAAGAAGAAGGAAAACAACAATGATTCTTTGGAAGATGTGAAAGTAGCTGAGCCTCTCGCTTCATCTAATCCTCAAGACCGAATGATTGAAGAGGACAAAATCAGTCTCGTTAAACAGATTGTAGACGCTCTCCCGGAGAAACAACGAAGCTGCATGCAGCTAAGAGATTTTGAAGGAAAGTCATACAAAGAGATTGCAGAAATACTCGAAATCAGCGAAGAGCAAGTGAAGGTAAACATCTTTAGAGCTCGCCAAACGGTCAAACAAAAATACTTGAAATTAGACAATTATGGATTATAAGTACATCGAACAATTACTGGAACGCTACTGGCGTTGCGAGACTTCTCTCCAAGAAGAGGAAATCTTGCGTATGTTCTTCTCACAGGAGGACATTCCAGCTGCGTTGCTGCCTTATCGTTCTCTGTTCGTTTACGAGCAGAATGAGAAGGAGATGGGCGTCTTGAGTGATGACTTTGACCAGAGAGTCCTCGGACTAATACAGGAAGACGAGCCAGTAAAGGCACGCGTAATAACAATGCGCCACCGTCTTATGCCACTCTTCAAGGCAGCTGCTGTGGTAGCAATCTTCCTTACCTTAGGCAATGCAATGCAGGTTGCTTTCTCTGATGGTGATGTACATCAGGTAAGTCCAAGCACCGCAGCTGTTGACAAACCTCAGGAGGGTCCATCTGTTGCTAAGGCCGACTCGGTAGTGAGCGATACCTTACAACACAAGATACAGTCACCTGTATCAACCATCACAAAGTAAGACAATTTCTATGCTTTCTCTATAAAATAATCATTTTAAGTAAAACAACTCGAGGCTGTGAAGTCTCAATTCTCTCAAATTTTTCATAACATACTAACGTAGAAGAGCCGATACTCCTTATGAGTGTCGGCTCTTCTTATGCCAGAAAACGAGGAGAATTAATTCAGAATTCATAATTCAAAATTCATAATTATGATTGGGTTTAATTCAGAATTCATAATTCAAAATTCATAATTATGATTACCGATGATGCTTAAAGACAAAGTTCAAAACTCAAAATTCAATCTTCAAAGGGCTTAATTATGATTACCGATGATGCTTAAAGACAAAGTTCAAAACTC
>CAUTPS010000048.1:0-20901 GCA_963540415.1 uncultured Prevotella sp. | reverse complement strand
ACATGGTATACCGCCTAAAAAATATATTTCTAAGAAATTACTTCATTTCTTCCACTGCAGCTTGTGCCGCAGCGAGTCTTGCGATAGGCACGCGGAATGGAGAGCAGCTAACGTAATTAAGACCTACACGATGGCAGAACTTAACAGAACTTGGTTCACCACCATGCTCACCACAGATACCACACTTGAGGTTCTTGCGAGTCTTGCGGCCCTTCTCAACACCCATTTGAATTAACTGACCAACACCCTTCTGGTCGAGAACCTGGAATGGGTCAACATCGAGAATCTTCTTCTCCAAGTAGCTTGGCAAGAAGCTTGCGATATCGTCACGGCTATAACCAAAGGTCATCTGAGTCAAGTCATTTGTACCGAAGCTAAAGTATTCTGCCTTCTGTGCAATAACATCAGCTGTCAAAGCAGCACGAGGAATCTCAATCATCGTACCCACCTTGAATTCAACCTCAACACCCTCCTTCTTGAAGAGTTTATTTGCAGTTTTGCGAATGATGTTCTCTTGAATGTCAAGCTCATTAACAATACCGACCAATGGTACCATAATCTCTGGCTTAGGATTGAAGCCTTCCTTCTTCAACTGAACAGCAGCACCGAGGATAGCCTTAGTCTGCATTGCAGTAATCTCTGGGAATGTGTTACCCAAACGGCAACCACGAAGACCCAACATTGGGTTGCTCTCAGAGAGTGCACTTACACGACTCTGAATAAACTGAACGCTAACGCCCATCTCTTCAGCCATGACTTCCTGTCCCTTAAGGTCATGTGGAACAAACTCATGCAAAGGAGGATCGAGCAGACGGATGTTAACTGGTAAACCGTCCATACACTTCAAGATACCATAGAAGTCTTGCTTCTGATAAGGCAAGAGCTTGTCAAGTGCTCTTTCACGCTCCTCAGTAGTGTTTGCGAGAATCATCTCACGCATAGCCTTAATCTTCTCATTCTCAAAGAACATGTGCTCTGTACGGCAAAGACCGATACCAACAGCACCGAAGTTGCTTGCTACTTCTGCATCGTGTGGAGTATCTGCATTGGTACGAACAACCAACTTGCTATACTTCTTACAAAGATCCATCAGCTCAGCGAAGTCACCTGTTACCTCAGCTGGACGAGTCTTAACCTCACCGAGATAAACTTCACCTGTTGAACCATTCAAAGAGATATAGTCACCCTCACGGATAATAGTTCCATCAATCTCTAAGGTACGCGCCTTATAGTCGACCATGATTGCACCAGCACCACTGACACAGCACTTACCCATACCACGAGCAACAACGGCAGCGTGTGAAGTCATACCACCACGAGCTGTCAAGATACCCTCAGCAGCAGACATACCTGCGAGGTCCTCTGGAGATGTTTCAATACGGACCATGATAACCTGACGACCATCCTCATGCCACTTTGTAGCATCGTCAGCGAAGAATACAACCTGACCACTTGCAGCACCTGGAGAAGCTGGCAAACCACGTGTCAACACATGTGCCTGAGCCAATGCCTCCTTATCGAAGACTGGGTGGAGGAGTTCGTCGAGTTTGTTTGGTTCACAACGCATAAGCGCTGTCTTCTCATCAATCTCACCTTCATGAAGCAGGTCCATAGCAATCTTAACCATTGCAGTACCTGTACGCTTACCATTACGAGTCTGGAGGAACCAAAGCTTACCTTCTTGTACTGTAAACTCCATATCCTGCATATCATGGTAGTGCTTCTCCAACTTATCTTGGAGTGCATAGAGCTGCTTGTACAACTCAGGCATAGCCTCTTCCATTGAAGGATATTTAGCTGCACGAGTTTCTTCATCAATATTTTGCTGTGCAGCCCAACGGAGTGAGCCTTCTTTTGTAATCTGCTGTGGAGTACGGATACCTGCAACAACATCCTCACCCTGTGCATTGATAAGATACTCACCATTGAAGAGATTCTCACCAGTACCAGCATCACGAGAGAAGCAAACACCTGTTGCAGATGATTCTCCCATATTACCGAATACCATTGCCTGAACTGTTACTGCTGTACCCCACTCTTGTGGAATGCCCTCCATCTTACGGTAAAGGATAGCACGCTCGTTCATCCATGAATCAAACACAGCACAAATAGCACCCCACAACTGCTCCATTGGATCATCAGGGAAGTCCTTACCTGTCTGCTCCTTGATAGCCTTCTTGAAGAGAGCAACAAGTTGCTTCAAGTCTTCAACAGTCATCTCGCTGTCGAGCTTAATGCCACGCTCAGACTTAACCTGCTGAATAATTGCCTCAAATGGATCAATATCTTCCTTGTTTACAGGCTTCATACCCAAAACAACATCACCGTACATCTGTACAAAACGACGGTAACTATCGTAAGCAAAACGCTCGTTATCCGTCTTTTCAATTAATCCGGCAACCACTGCGTCATTAAGACCAAGGTTAAGGATTGTATCCATCATACCTGGCATAGAAGCACGTGCACCAGAACGTACACTCATCAGGAGAGGATTAGCTGGATCACCGAAGGTTGAATTCATCAAGCTTTCTACATGCTTAACACTATTCTCTACTTCTGCCTTCAGCAAGCCTACTACAGTCTCTTTACCTTTCTCATAATACTCAGTACAAACATCAGTGGTAATTGTGAAACCTGGAGGAACAGGTACACCGATGAGGTTCATCTCAGCCAGATTGGCACCCTTGCCACCAAGGAGATTTCTCATATCAGCCTTACCCTCAGCCTTACCATTACCAAAGGTATAAACTCTCTTTTCGCTCATAAGTTAAAAATGATAATGAATTTTAGTTATTTCTATAGTGCAAATATACCAATAAATAGGTAAAGTAACAAACTTTTCTATAAAAATTGCTATCTTCACCTTACATTTTTGCTTTGTTAGCGAACACAGACTTGATAAAAACTATCAAGCAGACTACAAACGGGAAAAATTTAGTAACTTTGCAGCGAAATACAAAACAGATTATGAGTAGAAAAAGAAAGCCATTACCCATTCTGGAGAATGTCACAATAGAATCTGTGGCGGCCGAAGGTAAATGTGTTGCACACGTTGATGATAAAGTTATTTTTGTTCCATTTGTTGTACCAGGAGACGTAGTTGATCTTCAGGTGCGTAAGAAGAAACGTAGTTATTGTGAAGCGACAATCATACGCTTCATCAGTAAAAGTGCTGTACGTCAGGAACCTATGTGTGAACACTTTGGCATCTGTGGTGGATGTAAGTGGCAAAACCTTCCATACAATGAGCAACTGAAAGCAAAGCAGCAGCAGGTATATGACCAACTCAGCCGTATTGGCAAGGTTGAGCTCCCTGAGTTTCGCCCAATCATGGGTTCAGTACACACCAAGGAATATCGTAACAAGCTCGAATTTGGTTGTGCTAATAAGCGTTGGTATACAGAAGAGGAGTTAAAGGCTCTTCCAGAAGGTGTTGGCTTAGCAGAAGGAGCCATCGGCTTCCATATTACAGGTGCCTTCGACAAGGTGTATCCTATAGAGAAATGCTGGCTGATGGACGACCTCTGCAACGAGATTCGCAAGGATATCCGAGACTATGCACTCTCTACTGGAATGAAATTCTACGATATCCGTGCACAGCATGGCTTATTACGTCATATTATGGTGCGCAACTCTAACACAGGCGAATGGATGGTACTTGTACAGTTCCACTATGACGAGGAGGGAGACGATGATCGCGCAAAGGCATTGATGCAGCATATTGCAGACCGATTCCCACAAATTACTTCGCTATTCTACGTTGATAATCAGAAAGGTAACGACACATTCAATGACCTTGAACTAACACTTTTCAAAGGTAATGACCACATCTTTGAAACGATGGAAGACTTAAGATTCAAGGTGGGACCAAAGAGTTTCTACCAGACCAATACCGAACAGGCATATCATCTCTATTCTGTTGCACGCGAATTTGCCAACCTTACAGGTAACGAGCTTGTATATGACCTCTATACGGGTACGGGTACAATTGCAAACTTCGTAGCAAAAAAAGCTCAGAAAGTCATTGGTATTGAATATGTTCCAGAGGCGATAGAAGATGCAAAAGTAAACTCTGAGGTTAACAAGATTAATAATACGCTCTTCTATGCAGGCGACATGAAAGACATTCTGACAGAAGACTTCATCCACGAGCATGGCCGCCCAGATGTTATCATTACTGACCCTCCACGCGCAGGTATGCATCCAGACGTTGTGAACGTTATACTCGGAGCAAGTCCAAAGCGAATTGTTTACGTCAGTTGCAACCCTGCAACACAAGCGCGTGACCTTGCTCTGCTCGATGCAGACTATAAAGTTTCTGCTGTCCAACCTGTAGACATGTTCCCACATACACCACACGTTGAGAACGTTGTCTTATTGGAGAAACGATAAAAGACAGTAAACTACATATTTAAAGATTGCCCACTATTCCAGCCAAAGGAATTATACTTTACAGCGACTGACATAGTGGGTAATTTCACCTTAATATATATAGAAAATCCTTATCTTCAAACTCTAACCAAGAAAAAGACACGACAAAAGCAGCATAATATTTTGTTATTATTTGATAAAATACTATCTTTGCATCGTCAATAGCCGAGTTATCAACCTAAAATATTACATTACCTATAATTCATAGAGTTATGAGAAAAACAATTATCCTATCAGCAATGATGCTATGCTCACTTCTCGGTAAAGCACAGGAAGCACCAAAGTGGATTAATAACGTAAAATTGTCTGGCTTCGGTATCGTTCAGTACCAATACAATGGTATGCACAACAACAAGTCAAATAGTTTCAACCTCCGCTTAGGCCGTGTATCACTTGATGGCCGTATCCTTGAAGATTGGGCTTGGAAAGCACAGTTACAGTTCAACGGAAACACATCTACATTGGGTGCATCACCACGATTAGTCGACCTCTTTATTGAATGGGAGAAGTATGATTTCTTCCGTGTTAGAGCAGGACAGTTCAAGAATCCATTCACTTTTGACAACCCTATCCACCCTATCAATCAGGGATTTATGAGTGTAGCACAAGGTGTTCAGAAATTAGCAAGTTTCTCAGACCGAGCTGGTGCACATCCATCTAACGGACGTGACATCGGTGTACAGATACAAGGCGATTTTCTAAAGACAGCCACAGGTAGAAATCTTGTTCACTATCAGGTAGGTGTATTCGATGGTCAAGGTATCAACGTAAGAGATGTTGACCAACAGAAGAATATCATTGGTGGTGTATGGGTAATGCCTGTTGAAGGCATGCGCTTAGGCTGGTTCGGATGGACTGGTTCGTATGCTCGCAAGGGAACATGGACAGACGCAGCTGGTGCCACACACTCAGGTGTACGTAGTCTGCAACAACGACGCTATGCCTTCTCTGCAGAATACAAAGTTAACGATTGGACCATACGCTCTGAATACGTACATTCTACTGGTAATGCCTTCGCTAAAGCACTGAGCAACACAGATGCTTCGGCAGCTACAGACTGCAGTCTTAGTGCAGATGGAGACAAAGCTCAGGGTGTTTATGCTTTAGTCATTGCGCCTATCATTCCTAAGAAGCTACATGCCAAGGCACGTTACGATATGTATCAGCCTTCTGATGGTGCTGAAAAGCAGCGTACACAATACGACTTAGGACTTGACTACGAGTTCACCAAAAACCTTGCATTGAGTGGTTTTTATTCTTATGTTCATGATCGTTCTATGAATAGTACGGGTAAACCAAACTATTCAATGCTTGACTTAGAATTAAGTTTTCGCTTTTAAAATAAAGAAAAATTAAACAAAATCACGGATACATTAGGTTGTATCCGTGTTTTTTTGTACCTTTGCCGAAGTTACGATAAACAAATATTAACAAGCGAAGGTTGTAAGTATTCACGATAAAACATCCTCGTACAAACTCTAAAACATGACAAGACATCAGCACATCGACTATCAGACAGGAGGGATCAAACCTCCTTCTTCATCAGTGGCACGCCGTCGTAAGGCTTTTAATAAGGTAATGAAGATTGTTATGACATTCTTTGCCTTAGCAGTTGTTGGCTTGGCTTACTGGATGTATCACAACTAAGCCTATTAATTCTTTAACGAACAAAAGTTCAAACATCTACGTCTTATTCAGCTATTTATAGCTGAATAAGTCCGAATTTTTAAGTAAATACAAGCACACAACATCATGGGAATGTTATTTTTAAACACTATTTCTTGGTAAACATTTCCTATATTAAGATTGTCATTAATAGCTTACTATAGTGTAATTAATGACAATTGAGGTCTTCTATCCCTCTTTATTTAATGATATCTGTAGCCCAACACATATCGTGCGAAGCGCTAACACTATTCGTGCGGAGGGTAAACACAAGTTGTGTTACAGGCTAATAAATCACAAATAGAAACCTGATACTACTTCACATACTCTACTATAAGCAATTATTCAAGTACAAAAATTATCTATCTTTGTGAACTATATGAAGATGATAATGAGAACCATCATAATCTATTCGCATCATTCTATTATGGAGTTCTTCCCAAGCTGATAAAGACAAGGCTACATGCCCCATCGTGCGTCTCAAGTTAATCTCTACTACAGGGTGAAGCATAAAACGATCTTCTGCAGCAACAATCATCATATCAACACCTAACGGACCGTTATAAACACCTCGCAAATGATTGGTTAGCAACTGCTCTAAAGCTGAAATAACTTCATGTAACAGTTCATTCGATACATAAGTAGACAGAGTAGAATGTTTCTCAGCTTCGTCTGCAAGGCTATTACCTACATATGCACCGTTAACAGTATGGAATACAGACAGTCCTGCGTAATGGACTCCATCCGCATCCGCATAAAATTCTACACCAAAATCCTTCTCCTTATTGTAATAAGGCTCTATCATTATACCGCCTTGTGTCTTTATCACATTCTTAGACCAATTAGCCAAGGCAGCATCCAAGACAGTATCAACATAGCGCACTCCTCTCCCACTGCTACTCCACGGAGCCTTTATCACAGCCTTACCCAAACTCTGAAGAATACGTTCTAATTCTATAATACTATCAACATAGGACGACTTACCAAGTAAAATAGGATGAATAAAGTTCTCTTGTAGTTCCTTTAATACAACAGAAGAGAACTGACGATTACTAAGTCTACGTACATTTGCAAGCACCTCATTATCAGGAAGTATAGATGGATTAATCCCCATCTGGCCCAACTGAAACTTAATAGAAGAATCCCATCCCCATGGCACAACCTTATCAATCTGTTCTAATAGACGATCTACACCTTTCTTATCAACAAAATTCACCTGCTTACCATAACGCTGAAGGCGAGAGGCATGCTGCTGAGCAGAACTCACGTTTTCCACAAGTACATAGTCACCTTCCGCTGCCCACAGAACAGGTAGGTAATCTAAATCATTGCGAAGCTGCCTACCTGCATGCGGAGCCGTAAAGTACTTGTTATCATAAGCTAACGCTATATCATGCTCGGGGTTAAATACGTGTAATGTCATTGAATTCTTTTGTTAATGCTGTGCAAAGGTACATTAAACCAAATGTAACACAAAATAAAAACAAAAAAATCATTTTTTGCTATCTATAGTTTGCAAATTAAAGAAATAAATAGTAACTTTGCATGTGGATAATATATATAACGGGAACAAGATGGACGCATTCTTTCGCACGCATACTTACTTGGTGGAGCATGTAAATGCCCCAGTGCGTCGTCGTCTCATGGATGAAATTAATTGGGACGACCGGCTCATCGGCATCAAGGGTACGCGAGGCGTAGGTAAAACGACCTTCCTCCTACAATATGCCAAAGAGCGCTATGGCGCTACCGATCGCCAATGCCTTTATGTAAATATGAATAACTTTTACTTCCAAGGCAGAGGTATCGCAGACTTCGCTGGCGAGTTTTATCGTCATGGCGGAAAAGTCTTGCTGATTGATCAAGTATTCAAACAACCTGACTGGAGTCATGAGCTTCGTCAATGTTATGACAATTATCCAGAGTTGAAGATTGTCTTCACTGGTTCAAGCGTCATGAGAC
The DNA here is from genome assembly GCA_963540415.1 of uncultured Prevotella sp. Taxonomy (GTDB): domain Bacteria; phylum Bacteroidota; class Bacteroidia; order Bacteroidales; family Bacteroidaceae; genus Prevotella. Next base: position 12,843 of record CAUTPS010000048.1, on the reverse strand, counting down.
TGAAAGAAGAGAACCCAGAGCTTAATGGCATTGTAAAGAGCTATAACTTGAGAGGTTTCTCTTTTCGCGAATACTTAAACTTACAGACAAACCAACAGTTTGAGCCTTACACGTTAAAGGATATTATAAATAACCACGAGGAGATAACAAGACATATTCTCTCAAAGGTTAGCCCGATGAAGTACTTTGCAGACTATATTCATCACGGCTTTTATCCCTTCTTCTTAGAACATCGTAACTTCTCAGAGAATCTACTGAAGACGATGAATATGATGACAGAGGTAGATATCCTTCTCATCAAACAAATAGACTTGAAATATCTGACCAAGATTAAAAAGTTATTTTACCTTCTTGCCTTGGAAGGTCCTAAGGCTCCAAACATCAGCAACCTTGCTAAAGACATCAACACAAGCCGTGCTACGGTAATGAATTATATCAAGAATCTTGCTGATGCACGACTTATCAACCTTGTATATCCAGTAGGACAAGAGTTTCCTAAAAAGCCTGCAAAGGTTATGTTACAGAACTCTAACTTGATATATGCCATCTACCCCATCCAACTTGATGAACAGCAACTTATGGAGACATTCTTTGTAAATGCGTTACAAGAAGTATGCTCGGTAAATGAAGGTAATAAACAAGGTACATATATTATCAATCAAAAAGAAAAGTTTAAGGTATGTGATACTGGAAAGACTAAAAAGCGATTTAGCACAGACACAACCTATACTATATACAATACTGAGGTGGGAAAAGACAATCAAGTACCACTTTGGCTAATAGGTTTCCTATATTAGGCAAGACCAAAAACATTATAACAATATTCATTTAATAAATTTCAAAATGGCTAAAGAAAAGAAGTTTATCACATGTGATGGTAACGAGGCCGCTGCTCACGTGAGCTACATGTTCTCTGAGGTAGCAGCTATCTATCCTATCACTCCATCATCTCCAATGGCTGAGCACGTAGACGAGTGGTCAGCACGTGGTCGTAAGAACCTTTGGGGTCAGACTGTAAGCGTTCAGGAGATGCAGTCAGAGGGTGGCGCAGCAGGTGCCGTACACGGTTCACTGCAGTCTGGTGCTCTCACGACAACCTTCACCGCATCACAGGGTCTTCTCTTGATGATTCCTAACATGTACAAGATTGCTGGTGAACTTTTGCCATGTGTATTCAACGTTTCAGCACGTACACTTGCAAGTCACGCTCTTTGTATCTTCGGTGACCACCAGGACGTAATGGCTTGCCGTCAGACAGGTTTCGCTATGTTCTGTTCAGGTTCTGTTCAGGAGGTTATGGACCTCTCTGCAGTTCCTCACCTTGCTTCATTGAAGACATCAGTACCATTCATCAACTTCTTCGATGGCTTCCGTACATCACACGAGTATCATAAGATTGAGTGCCTTGACCAGGAAGACATCCGCCCATTGGTTGACGAGGAAGATATTAAGCGTTTCCGTGACCGTGCTATGACTCCAGAGCGTCCAGTAGTTCGTGGTACAGCAGAGAACCCAGAGACATTCTTCACACATCGTGAGGCATCTAACAGTGCATACGAGAATGTAGCAGAGGTTGTTGAGCACTATCTCGGCGAAATCTCAAAGATTACTGGCCGTGAGTATCACCTCTTCGATTACTATGGTGCTAAGGATGCAGAAAACATCATCATATTGATGGGTTCAGCAACAGAGGCAGCTCGTGAGGCTATCGACTACTTGATGTCTCAGGGCAAGAAGGTTGGTATGATTGCTGTACACCTCTATCGTCCATTCTCAGTTAAGCACTTGCTCGCTGCAGTACCAAAGTCTGTTAAGCGTATCGCAGTTCTTGACCGTACTAAGGAGCCAGGTGCAGAGGGCGAGCCATTGTACCTCGACGTTAAGAGTGCATTCTATGATGTTGAGAACAAGCCATTGATCGTTGGTGGTCGTTATGGTCTTGGTTCTTCAGATACAACACCAGCTAAGATTATCGCTGTTTATGACAACCTCGAGTTACCAGAGCCAAAGAATCACTTCACTGTAGGTATCGTTGATGACGTAACCTTCACTTCACTCCCAGAGGTTGAGGAGATTCCATTGGGTGGTGAAAGCACATACGAGGCTAAGTTCTATGGTCTTGGTGCCGATGGTACCGTTGGTGCTAACAAGAACTCAGTAAAGATTATCGGTGACAACACTAATAAGTACTGTCAGGCTTACTTCTCTTATGACTCTAAGAAGTCTGGTGGTTTCACTTGTTCTCACCTCCGCTTCGGTGATAATCCAATCCGTTCTACTTATCAGGTAAATACACCTAACTTCGTAGCTTGTCACGTTCAGGCTTACTTGAACATGTACGACGTTACACGTGGTTTACGTAAGAACGGTACATTCTTGTTGAACACTATCTTTGATGGTGAGGAACTTGTACACTTCATTCCTAATAAGGTTAAGCGTTACTTCGCAAAGAACAATATCAGCGTTTACTATATCAACGCTACTAAGATTGCACAGGAGATTGGTCTTGGCAACCGTACCAATACTATCCTCCAGTCTGCATTCTTCCGTATTACTGAGGTAATTCCTCTCGACCTTGCTGTTGATCAGATGAAGAAGTTCATCGTTAAGAGTTACAGTAAGAAGGGTCAGGACGTTGTAGATAAGAACTTTGCTGCTGTTGACCGTGGTAACGAGTACAAGCAGTTAACTGTTGACCCAGCATGGGCTAACCTCGCTGATGATGATGCTAAGGCAGACGATGCACCAGCATTCGTTAAGGAGCTTGTTCGTCCAATGAACGCACAGGCTGGTGACCTCTTGAAGGTTTCTGACTTCGTTAATCATGGTACTGTTGATGGTACATGGTCAGTAGGTACAGCAGCTTTCGACAAGCGTGGTGTTGCTACCTTCGTTCCAAAGTGGGATGCAGAGAACTGTATACAGTGTAACAAGTGTTCATACGTTTGTCCTCACGCTTGTATCCGTCCATTCGTATTGGATGAGGCAGAGAAGGCTAACTTCAATGAGGAAACACTCGACGTCATCGCTCCAAAGCAACTCAAGGGAATGCAGTTCCGTATTGAGGTCTCAGTTCTCGACTGTACAGGTTGTGGTAACTGTGCTGATGTATGTCCAGGTAAGAAGGGTAACAAGGCTCTCGCTATGACACAGTTCGTTGCTGGAGAGGAAGAGGCTACACGCCGTGCAGCTGACTGGAATTACCTCGTTAAGAACGTTAAGAGCAAGCAGAACTTGGTAGACATCAAGTCAAATGCTAAGAATTCTCAGTTCGCTCAACCTTTGTTCGAGTTCTCTGGTGCTTGTGCTGGTTGTGGTGAGACTCCATACGTTAAGCTTGTTTCACAGCTCTTCGGTGATCGTGAGATGATTGCTAATGCTACTGGTTGTTCTTCAATCTACTCAGCTTCAGTTCCTTCTACTCCTTACACAACTAATGAGGAAGGTCATGGTCCTGCATTCAACAACTCACTGTTCGAGGACTTCTGTGAGTTTGGTATGGGTATGGCTATGGGTAATAAGAAGATGCGTGAGCGTATCGCTGTGCTTCTTAACGATTCTATGCCTAACGACCATACACCTGCAGAGTTCAAGGAGGCTGCTCAGGAGTGGCTCGACAACATGAATGATGCTGATGCATCTAAGGTTGCTGCTGCTAAGCTGAAGCCATTGATTGCTGCTGGTGCTGAAAAGGGATGCCCTGTATGTGCAGAGCTGAAGACACTCGACCACTATCTCGTTAAGCGCAGCCAGTGGATTATCGGTGGTGACGGTGCTTCTTATGATATCGGTTACGGTGGTCTCGACCACGTTATCGCTTCTGGTGAGGACGTTAACATCTTGGTTCTTGATACTGAGGTTTACTCTAACACTGGTGGTCAGAGTTCTAAGTCTACTCCACTCGGTGCTATTGCTCAGTTCGCAGCTAAGGGTAAGCGTATCCGCAAGAAGGACCTCGGTTTGATGGCAACTACATACGGTTATGTTTACGTAGCTCAGATTGCTATGGGTGCTGACAATGCACAGACATTGAAGGCTATCCGTGAGGCTGAGGCTTATCCTGGACCATCACTCATCATCGCTTATTCTCCATGTATCAACCATGGTTTGAAGGTGAAGGGCGGTATGGGTCGTAGCCAGGCTCAGGAAGCAAATGCTGTTGCTTGCGGTTACTGGCAGCTCTGGCGTTACAACCCACTGTTGGCTGAAGAGGGTAAGAACCCATTCTCACTCGATTCTAAGGAACCAGAATGGGATAAGTTCCAAGACTTCCTTCACAGTGAGGTTCGTTTCCTCTCTGTCCTCAAGGCTTATCCAAATGAGGGCGAAGAACTCTTCAAGGCTTGTGAGGATATGGCTAAGCTCCGTTACAAGAGCTATGTTCGCAAGACTCAGGAAGACTGGAGCGAGGAGGCATAATCACCTAACCCACAGATTAAACGGATATAGTTAAAACACTATATAACATACGCAAAGAGGCTTCTCCATCATGGAGGAGCCTCTTTTTTTACCTATTCGTACAGCTTGCTATACCTTTCTCATATATGTATTAGCATCTTATATCCTCATAATTATAATCTTAATGCCTCACTTTCATCCTCATTAACCGATGTATCACTATCCAACACCTGTCGTGCTAAGGGTGAGCACCATTGGTGCGGAGTAATAAATACGTTGAAATATACTACCAAAATAAAACCAACTTATTATTAAGAACAAGCTAAACTACTAAAAACAAACTTAACTGATGTGCTTAGGAGCTTGACTTTCAGAAGCAAATATAAAATTAAGGCTTATATAACAAAAGATGTATTTGCTTTGTATTTTACAAAATAAATTGTATTTTTGTCATGAGAACAGAATCTTCTAACGTAAACAACAATCATAATATGAAAAGTAAAATCTTATCATTAGCCATCATCATTGCAATTACAATTATTGCGTTATATTGTGTTCTGAATGGACCTGAGAGTATTATCCTGCATTGGAGCTTTGCAGGAGAGGCAGACAGCTACGGTCCTAAGTATCTTATATTGGCACATCCAGCTATTTCAATAATCGTCTTCTTACTGATTATCAACCAAGAGAAGCACCCATACGACACAAGTCTTATGAGCGAAAAATCTCGAAAGAACAGGAATCCTAAAGCTCTTCGCGATATAATGCCAATCCTATTGTTGGCTATATTGTATATTACAGCATGTTCTGTCCAAATAATTTCTATGTCATCATTAGTACCATTCTCTCTTATTATTATTGCTATAATTCTATTTAACTATAAATTGCGCAAGTCAAGAAAGCAATAAAAACGACCTTATTTATTTTGCATTTTGCTTGATTTAATGTATCTTTGTAGCTATGAATGCACAAGAAGCACAGAACATTAAATGGAGTGAGAACATCATCATTGTGGATGGTGATTATATAGACCATGTCGCTTTCGATCTCATTGTCAACTTTGAGCGAATGCTGAACCGTCGTATTCCCGCTGCTGATTTCAGCCAGTGGGTTGTAAACATTGCCCTTGATGGACGTTTAAAGCCAGGAAATCACGAAACACAAGTGGTTCTTTTACATGATAAGAAGAATCCAAAACTTGAGAATTTTGCCCCAGCCGATTATCTGAAAGAACTGAATGGGCAAGCATTCAAAGACCCACAGCTTGGCGAATTTATTATCAATGCTATTGCTACAGGTGATGAAGTAGCCGAGAAAGACGATGTTCTTCTCGACCTTTTAAAGACAATTCTTAATCATGAGGAGGTTAAACGTATTATGATTGTATCAAATGCTGAGGACAGTCATTTGATGAGTACTCTTCGTTCTACCCTTCGCAATGTAGATGATGAGCTAAAACATATTACCTTGTTTGCAATGCAACCACTCGAAGGAGGCAACTTCAAACAGCAGATTTTAGGTTATTCTCTCCTTAACGCAATGGGTATTTCCTCGTCAGAGATTGAGCGAAAGATTAAGTAAGAAATAAAAATAAAGTAATAACAATAAAACAAAGATTCCCAACATTGCATTCTTTACTCTCTTCTTCGGAGAGAGAAATAGGAATAAAAGATAGGGAATTGAATTGAACTATGGGAAAAGTTTTAATGATTGGCGCAGGTGGCGTAGCTACTGTAGCCGCTTTTAAGATTGTCCAGAACCAGGACGTGTTTACGGAGTTCATGATTGCCAGCCGTCGTAAGGAGAAATGTGACGAACTGGTTAAGGCAATTCATGATAAGGGCTACAAGGCTGACATCAAGACTGCACAGGTTGATGCAGACGATGTTGAGCAGTTGAAGGAACTTTTCAACTCATTCAAGCCTGAGCTGGTTATCAATCTTGCACTACCCTATCAGGACCTCACTATCATGGATGCCTGCTTAGCTTGCGGTTGCAACTATCTTGACACCGCTAACTATGAGCCAAAGGATGAGGCACATTTTGAGTATAGCTGGCAGTGGGCTTACAAGGATAAGTTCGAGAAGGCCGGATTGACAGCTATCCTCGGTTGTGGTTTCGACCCTGGAGTGTCACAGGCTTATACTGCATACGCAGCAAAGCATCACTTTGATGAGATTCACTATCTTGATATTGTTGACTGTAACGCAGGTAACCACCACAAGGCGTTTGCAACTAACTTCAACCCAGAAATCAATATCCGTGAGATTACCCAGAAGGGACTTTACTACGAGAATGGCGAGTGGATTGAGACAGATCCATTGGTAGTACATCAAGTTATTACCTATCCAAACATCGGTCCTCGAGACTCTTACTTGATGCACCACGAGGAGTTGGAGTCATTAGTCAAGAACTATCCAACAATTAAGCGTGCTCGCTTCTGGATGACTTTTAGTCAGCAATACCTTACTTACCTTGATTGTATTCAGAATCTTGGCATGAGCCGTATCGATGAGATTGAGTATGAAGCACCATTGGCTGATGGTTCAGGCAAGACAGTTAAGGTTAATATCGTTCCTTTGCAGTTCTTGAAAGCAGTGTTGCCTAACCCGCAGGATCTCGGTGAGAACTATGATGGTGAGACCTCTATCGGCTGCCGTATTCGTGGTATCAAGGATGGTAAGGAACAGACTTATTATATCTATAACAACTGTAAGCATCAGGATGCCTATAATGAAACAGGTATGCAGGGCGTAAGCTATACGACTGGCGTACCAGCAATGGCTGGTGCAATGATGTTCTTCAAGGGACTATGGCGCAAGCCAGGTGTGTGGAACGTGGAAGACTTCGACCCAGATCCATTCTTGGAGGTACTCAATAAACAGGGACTTCCTTGGCACGAGGAGTTCAATATTGACCTTGAACTGTAGAATCTTCTAAAGCAGGGCACACAACCTTGCGGATATAATTAATATTATAAGATAACGAAAACCTCACATACATGAATGTGAGATAACATTAGACTCGCACCCCTACGAGAGAAAGAGTGCTCCTCCTTTGGGAGGAGTAAGGGGAACTTTATATGAGCGAAGTAAATGAAGGAAAACTGAAGGCATTGCAGGCTGCAATGTCTAAGATAGAAAAAGACTTTGGTAAAGGGTCCATCATGCGTATGGGCGATGAGCAAATAGAGAATGTAGAGGTAATCCCAACAGGTAGTGTTGCACTCGACACTGCACTCGGTGTGGGCGGTTATCCACGTGGTAGAATCATTGAGATTTATGGTCCAGAGAGTTCTGGTAAGACAACATTGGCTATTCACGCTATTGCAGAAGCACAGAAGCAGGGCGGTATTGCAGCCTTCATTGATGCTGAGCACGCATTCGACCGTTTCTATGCTGAGAAGTTAGGCGTAGATGTTGATAATCTTTGGATTTCACAGCCAGACAATGGTGAGCAGGCTTTGGAGATTGCAGACCAGCTAATTCGCTCTTCTGCTATTGACATTCTCGTTGTCGACTCAGTTGCTGCTTTGACTCCAAAGAAGGAGATTGAGGGTGATATGGGTGACTCTGCAGTAGGTTTACAGGCACGACTGATGAGTCAGGCATTGCGTAAACTTACCTCAACAATCGCAAAAACCAATACTTGCTGCATCTTCATCAACCAGTTGCGTGAGAAGATTGGCGTGATGTTTGGTAATCCAGAGACAACAACAGGTGGTAATGCACTGAAGTTCTACAGCTCTGTACGTCTTGACATCCGTCGTGTTACATCTATCAAGGATGGCGATCAAGTTATCGGTAATCAGGTTCGTGTGAAGATAGTAAAGAACAAGGTGGCTCCTCCTTTCCGTAAGGCAGAGTTTGAGATTACCTTCGGTGAGGGTATCTCAAAGATTGGTGAGATTGTTGATTTGGGTGTTCAGTATGGTATCATTCAGAAGAGCGGTAGCTGGTTTAGCTACAATGGAACCAAACTCGCACAAGGCCGTGATGCTACAAAAACAATGATCAAGGATAATCCAGAACTTGCAGAAGAACTGGAGGGCTTGATAAAGAATGCTATCGTTGAACAGACGAAGTAATAAGCACAAACCTATGGTAACTTGAATGTAACTCTTTCATATAAGTACATTCCTGATACCATAGGTTTTTTGTAAACCCTAATTAAGCTCCAGTCCTATAAGACTTAACAAGGTTACATCTTTAATTATAAGTATTTTTTCTATGCTTTCATTCTCTTCTCTTAATTCCAACGAGCGCACACTTCTGATGCTGATGGCGTATTTTTACCAATATGGTCAAACTAAGGTAAAACTATCAAACTTGTTGGAAAAGATAATGTTGCCATCTCTTTCCGATTTGGCTTTTGAAAGGTTAATGACCGATGGATTACTGGTAGAAGAAGATCTTCACTATTACGGAGGTGGAAAAGTCTTGTATATAAATAAGGATATGTTGATACCTTCTCTCTTTGAACTTTTCAAAGAAGAAAACAGCCTATTATTGCTGAATATTCGCAGCCTTTACAAGAAGACTTATAATAATGACAACCCATCTCCTTTGGTGCGTTTGATAATATATTATATTGCGCCAAATGCAAAGGAAGCAATATCGACTTCCTATGCGCAAGTCTTAGAAACATTCAATGACTGTTGCCTTAACTTGATTGATGAAAGAGAATATGAGACTTTCTTTCTATCAATGTCCACAGAATTACTGTCTTTTGTTTTGAATGCGTCTCTTCGCATGGCAATGTCTCAGGATAGGATAATGGACTGGGAATATTTAAAAGGACTTGTTTTCAGCCGTAAAAAAAAAGGCAATAGCGTAGCTAAAAAAAACGAATTAGAATCGGTCTTTGCTTATTATTACTATTTAGGAACAGGCAAAATCTGTATTAACCTCAAAACATCTGTAAGCAATATCTTTACACTTCAGATAGTAGCGATTGGTGCATTGTATAAAGGAGATTACGCTTTGGCCTATAAGCTATACACCAAGGTGATGACTGCTAACAACAAGGTAGCCCCAATTAAGGGACTTTTTGTAAATCCTATTGCTAATTATTATTTCTCACTTGCAGCTATCTTTGCTAACACTGAGACCTCTCTGAAGAAGTTAGAAACGATGATGAAGCGTAATGGGGATAGAGAACACACGCCTACATACTTCCTTGTGCAACCGTTGAAGGCTTATTTTTATGATAAGTCTGATGCGAATATACGAAAAGAGTCTTATCTTGAATCGTGTGGGAAACCAGATATGCAGATGGTATCCTGGCTTACTTGGACGATGTATCCGTCTTTTGGCATACTTCCGAAAAAGGCAACTAAGCCTATTAATCCACCTAATTGGGCTTTTCTGCAGCTTGAAACGGGTGTTATGGAGAGTAACTCTTCTGAAGCAAATTTGATGAAAGACTTCGGTGGTACATCACTGTTGAACCGATTAGAAGTAAAATCTCTTTGGCAGCTTCGACTTGAAACGCTAATTGCGGAGAATCAAACAGCAGAGAACCAAACGGCAGAGACTGTTCGAGACACTATGCTCGTGTATCTGTTGCGTTATGGAATTGTTGTTCCCATTCTTAAACGTAAATTGAAAAATGGTAGTTGGTCTGTGGGTAAAGAGCTTTCTGTCCGTGAACTTATAAATCTGGACGTTCCGTGCTTAGACAGTGTTGATCAGCGTATTAAAGAAGGAATCTTTTCGTGGGAATATAGTGTCTATATTGACAAGTATCTGTTCCTTTTTGTGGATTGTGACCATATTTACACAGGTTCTAACTATGACTTGCAGCCTGTTAAGATTCATAAGGATAATCCACACCTTATCATAAATAAGTGTTCGGATGGATCTTTCAGTGTCTCTACGAATGTAGAAGAGTTACAAAGAGGTGAGAAGTCGTCTTTCTTTTACAAGAAGAATTCAGAAACAGACTATTCTGTCTTTACCCCTTCTGAGTTTGAATATAAGACTTATAAGGAAATTCTGGCACAAGAGATTTATCCAGCTGAAGCCGAGACCTTGCTAATTCAGCTGATTAAGGCTGTAGGAGGAAAGACGGAAATCCACTCCAATATGGTGGCTGAGCTTGACGATCTACAGCGTGTTGATGTGCAACCTTGTATAACACTCCGTGTTGTTTCCACTGCAAACAACTGTTTCCAACTTACTGCCTTGGTGCGTATATCTGATAGTCTTTGCTTTGTTCCAGGAAAGGGAAATGTCACCACTATTGCAGAGCAGGAGCATAAGAAGGTGCAATTGGTTCGTAACTTGAAGAAAGAGCGGGATTGTCTTAAAGCGATAAATGAGGGTCTGGCTGAGGCAGAGTTCTTTGATGAAGGCGAAGTATGGAAGCCTCAAAGTATTACGGATTCGATAACACTTCCTATTTACACAATGCTACCTTTCATTCAGTGGTGTAAAGAACACCATGATATTTGCATGATGGAATGGGCTGAAGGCAGTAAGATAAAGTTTTATCCTGGCATCAGCAGCAGTTCTGCTCAAATTTCATTCAAGTCAAAGAATGGATGGTTTGAAGTGGAAGGTGATGTTGAGCTCAGCGAAGGACACATTATTTCACTCCAGAAGTTGCTCGAAGTAATGCATCAAAGTGTTCAGCAGAAGTATATACGCATTAGTGATAATGAATTTATAACACTAAGCAACCAACTTTTACGTATTCTTAAACGACTTGACACAGTAACGACCGAGAGTCGTTCACATCTGCAAATGGCACCTGCTGCAGTCGCTTTGTTAGGCGACTTGCTGGATGATTCGTCATTGAATATAAAACGTAATGAGGCTATGGATGTCTTGCGTCAGCGAATTGAAGCGTGCAGTAAGAAGATTCCTGTTGTCCCCAAGACCTTGCAGGCACAGCTACGTGACTATCAGGAAGAGGGATTTGAATGGATGTCAAGGCTGACGGCATGGGGAGCAGGTGTCTGCCTTGCTGATGATATGGGATTGGGTAAGACCATTCAAACTATCACCTTGCTGCTTGAACAGAGCGAAAACGGACCATCATTGATTGTTGCGCCATCCTCTGTCGTACCTAACTGGCGCAATGAACTTCAGCGATTTGCACCGACGTTGAATCTCACTATTCTCAATCATAGTGAAGATCGTTCAAAAGATATTAAGGAGGCAAAGGCAGGAGATGTTATTATCACAACGTATGGTTTGTTGAATATTCAGCAGGATGACCTCACTGGAAGGGAATGGAACGTAGTCTGTCTTGATGAAGCACATACCATCAAGAATGCCAATACAAAGATGTCAAAGGCGGCTATGCTGTTGAAGGCACAACGCAAGGTTATCCTTACTGGTACTCCTATTCAAAACCATCTTGCAGAATTGTGGAATCTCTTCCAGTTTATTAACCCCGGTCTTTTAGGAAGTGCAGAACAATTCAGGAAGAAGTTTATCCTACCTATTGAAGGAGATAACGACAAAGCACGCCAAAGCCAGTTACGTCGTCTGATTTCTCCGTTCCTTTTGCGTAGAACGAAAGCAGAGGTTATTGACGAATTACCTGCAAAGAACGAAATAAAACTCCCTGTTGAACTATCATCGGAGGAGATGGCTATGTATGAGGTTAAAAGGCGAGAAACAGAGGCGAAGATTCTTGAAAATAAAGCTGACAAGGTAAGTACGTTGGCAGAGCTTACTCATTTGCGCCAAATGGCGTGTAGCTGTTCATTGGTTGACAAGAAATGGAAGCTACCAAGCAGCAAAGTGCTTGCGTTCATAGACTTGGCGGAGAGTCTCAATGACAGCGGTAATCGTGCGCTTGTTTTCAGTCAGTTTACCAGTTTCTTTGAAGAGGTGAGAAAGGCGATGGATAAGGCAAAACTTCCATATCTTTATCTTGACGGAAGTACACCAATGGCTATGCGTGAGAAGTTAGTAAAGGAATTCCAAACAGGAAAATGTCCTTTCTTCCTTATCAGTTTGAAGGCTGGAGGATTGGGACTGAATCTTACGGGTGCTAACTATGTTGTTCACCTTGACCCTTGGTGGAATCCTGCCATCGAACAGCAGGCTACTGATCGTGCCTATCGTATAGGACAACAACAGGATGTAACAGTCTATCATCTTATAAGTCAGCACACTATCGAGGAGAAGATTCTACGTTTACATAAGACAAAACGTAATATTTCCGATTCGCTTCTTGAAGGTTCTGATATTTCTCACGCAATGACACAGGAGGATTTACTTGAGTTATTGCAAGATAACAGATGAGATTGGAAAACGTGAGAAGCTTGCATCTTATATCTATTATATGTTTTGAAAAAGTTTACTGTCATTTTAACATTTGCTTATAACAGACTTAGAGTCAGATTATTAACGTTTAGTTATGCATGACAGGAGTGACAGCAAACACAAATTCTTAAACCTATATATCCGTAAGTATTGATAAAGTGAG
>CAUTPS010000047.1:0-21243 GCA_963540415.1 uncultured Prevotella sp. | reverse complement strand
TACCACCTACAGCAATATGCTGAATGGTATGGGAATCTGTGCTGGGTTTAATATGGACCCCTCCCCCTTACCGCTCCCCTAAAAAAGCCTCACCCCCCCAGCCCCCTCTCCTACAGAGAGGGGGAGTAGATAGCGAGATACCCCTTACGGCATAGAAAACATTTAAGTTAATAGCTATAAAAAACATAGCAAGACGTTCAACTGTTCATTCTTTTATCATCCTCGCACACAAAAAACATTTTATTTTGTGGTCTAATACCCAATTGGGGTTAGGACTTCTACCGCAGATGAGGATTTGAAAAAACATTACATAAGTTCAGGTAAAACACCTATAAATCACGGCAAAAACACATATAAAAAGTAGGTTTATAACTAAAAGGAAATCAGTTAGTTATAAATCAACACAAGAAAAAGTGCTTAATTAGACTCCAAAAGGGCGTTAGTAAGGCTTCAAAAGGGCACCTATTGCAAGCCAAATGGGCGTTAATTGCAAGCTAATTGAGCATCGTTAAAAAACAAGATGTGAAAAATTATGACAAAGGAATAACGGGAGGGGGGACCTCACCCCCATCCCCCTCTCCTACAGAGAGGGGGAGTGCTGGTAATAATTTGCTAAAGAATAACTAAACAGCTATTCCAACCATATGGGTATCTCGCTATCTACTCCCCTCTCCATTCGGAGAGGGGCTGGGGGTGAGGCTTAAAACTCCACCGTCACCCTACCATTTATCTGTCGTCCAGTAAGGTAGTTTGGAACGGCATATTGCTGTCCAGCGATGTCTGTCACCCAATAATACGAGTTGACGTTGTTGATACCAAAGAGGTTCAGACAGTCCAAACCGAGCCAAATGTTCTTAAAGATGGTATTGCGACGACCGTCGTGGTTGTCTAATAGGCGATAGCTCATACCGATGTCGGCACGCTTGTAAGCTGGTGCGCGGAAGGTGTTATTCTCCAATTCCTGATGTGGAGCAGAGAAAGGCAAACCGTCTGCATAAGCCAATTTCAGCGACATACGCCAACGCGTCGTACCCGGGAAGAAGTCCGTGAAATAGAGGTTGAGCGCATAACGCTGGTCGGTTGGGAGAGGAATACTCTTACCATTCAACTTCATACTCGTGTTCATCACACTCAGCGTCAGCCATGAGTCAGCACCTGGAACGAACTCACCAAAGAGTTTAAGGTCGATACCTGTTGCATGTCCTGTGGCTGTGTTCTCACCGTAATACGTCACTTTCACATTGTCAACAGAGTATGGAACAAGGCGTGAAAGTGCCTTATAATAAGCCTCCGCAGTGAACTTAAACGGACGACCCAACATCTCAAAGCGATAGGTCATGCCTGCCAATGCGTGGATAGATTGCTGTGCACGAATCTTCTGATTGAGCGTTGCGTAGGTGACACCATTGACGATTGACGTGTCGCGAAGTTCCTTATAGAAGGGTGCCTGATAGTAGATACCACCTGCGATACGGAAGCTAAGGTTGCGGTTTCTGCCCGGTGTGATGGTCAGCGATGCACGTGGAGAGAATAGGCTCTCACCGTTGAAGTCCCAATGTGCAAAGCGTACGCCATAATTCAGTGTGAAAAGCGTTGGAACAGAGTCACGTGTCTGGAAGTTCCATGTGTCCTGCAAATAGCTTTCAAAGCGTTTCGCGTTGAGTTCGTTACGAGCACGAAGCGAGTAAATCATCTTCAAGTCACGACCCGTATGCGGAACGTTATAACCCGCTGAATCACGGTATTCGTATTCAGCAGAGTTCTCCTTGATACGCTCAAGTTTATAGGTCACAGCCCCCTCAATCTTATGTTTGCCTGCACGATGCTGCATCATCAGCTTCAAACTCTTCACGTTGGCGTTGAGGTAGTCGCGAGAATGCTGCATATACGTACCCACACCGAGGTTTTCCGACGTTTCCGTCTGTGTCAACCAGTACTGTCCCTGAATGTCATAACGCTCTTGCTCCTTCGTTGTGAAAGCCGATGCGAGGAGGGATAGGTCGGTGCGCGAACTCAAATGGCGTGTGATAGCCAACGAACCAAAGAACGTACGGAAGAGGTCTTTCTCTTGTCCATCGAAGTAAACACGGAACTTCTTCACGTTCTGCAGCGTACCGAAGTTTGTCTCACGGTCTTCTGGCTCGAAGTTATAGCGGTTGTCAGAGATGTTACCGATGAAGTCTACCTGCCAACGTTTGTTGGGTTGCCATGAGAGATAAGTCTGATAATCAAGGAAAGACGGACGATATTCGCCCTTTGTTTGGAGTGAACCAAGGAGGTAACGATTGGTTTTATAACGCACACCATTGGTCCATGTCAGTTTCTTCGTAGCCAATCCGAGGTAGGCACTGGCACCTAAAAGTGAGGCTGAGATGGATGCTTCCGTCTTTTTTGGACGCTTATAGGTGATGTCCAAAGCCGAACTCATCTTGTCACCATATTTCGCTTCAAATCCACCTGTTGAGAAACCAACGCTCTCTACCATGTCGGGATTGATAATAGAGAGTCCTTCTTGCTGTCCACTTCGCACAAGGAAGGGGCGGAACACTTCTATGTTATTGATATAGACAGAGTTCTCATCGAACGTACCACCACGAACGTTATATTGCGAAGATAGTTCCGAGTGGGTTGAAACACCCGCCTGTGTCTGTACCATTTCTTCGACAGCATTGCCCGAAGCTGACGGTCCTTGTTTAGTTTTTTGAATATCCAATTCCTCCGTTGTTCCGTGCTGTTTGGCTTTGCCCTGCACTACAACCTCCTCCAATGCGTTGTCGTCAGCCAACTGAACGAGCAGTGTCTGCTTACCCTTTGGGCGCACGAGAACCCTCGTCTTGGTCTTGTAACCAATCATTGAGAAGCGCACCTTCACGGAGTCTTCACTCTGCAGCTGCATGCTGAACTCGCCTTTTAGGTTGGTCATCGACAGTTTTCCCTGCGAAACAACCATGACAGAAGCCAACTCAATAGGGTTGCCCTCCTTGTCGGAAACCTTCCCTTGCAGTGTGAACGATTGCGCAAATGCTAACTGCGCTGTCACCATGAACAATAGTAGTAATATGTATTTCTGAATATCCTTACGTTTCATACATTGTATAACGGCTTTTACGCGAGTTTATTGTAAGTATCTTGCGAAATAGAATGTGTGTAAATATTATTGAGTATAGACTTTCAGAATACTTTTTCCTTCAGTGGTATTCAAAACCCAACTTTGAAAAAACATTCATAATATGATAAATTCCTCCGAAAGAAGTTATATTCTCGTTTTTAATTGCTACCTTTGTCATGTTAGATTTTTGTTTATTTGTTAAATTTGTATTACTATGATAGGTGAAAACTCTGACATCTCCAAGTGTTTTGAGAACTTTGTTCGTCAGGCACTTGTATTTCCTAAATGATTTTACGCTACGGAATTAAGGTATAATAGAATAACATGGCAACAATTCAGATAAAAAATCTTGGACCAATCAAAGATACTGGTCTAATCAATCTAACCGATGTACTGCTTGTCATCGGTCGCCAGAGTTCTGGTAAGAGCACTTTCATGAAGGTGTTATGCTTCTGCCGTTGGATAGAGAAGAAGATAATGACTTCTTTTGAAAACACAATTTATGCATATACGCACAACAACCGTTTTACCAGGGATCTGAAACAATTTTACCGTATTGATGAAATGTATTTCAAGGAGGACACCGAAATCATTTATGACGGTGATGTGGTTACTGTCTCACTGACAGGTGTTGACCAGAATGCTAAAATCAACCGCAAGTTAGAGGCTTGGGAGGATAGGTATAATTCCAAACTGTCCTATATTCCGGCTGAAAGAAATCTCGTTTCTGCCGTTCAGAACATCAATGACACGTATAAAGCAAAGGAAAGGGATTCCATCTTCAATTTCATACAGGAGTGGTATGAGGCAAAGGATACTTATGGCTCTGATAACAAGTTGACTCTTTCTCTGACAGATGATTTCAAATATTACAGCGATAAAGGACTTGATTATGTGGTACTGCCAAACGGTAAGCCTATAACTTCCTTCTATGCTTCAAGCGGTGTCCAGTCAATCATGCCTATCGACGTGATGACAGATTATATTATGGGTGTCGTAGGAAAGGTAGTCAAATTCAGTATGACGGATTTGATGAACCGCCTCATGGAGTCGTTAGATACGGATGTGCGCAATGAAATCGTACATGGTGCCCATGAGGTCACGGAAGAGGAGTTGGCTCCAATCCGTGAGAAGATGAAATACCAATCGGCACAACTTTTCATAGAAGAGCCAGAGCAGAACCTCTATCCCGATGCGCAACGTAAACTTGTGCAGAACCTCATACGCCATCTGAAAGCTGTGAAGTCAATTGGCAAGCATCGTTCTATGGTGGTACTCACTACACATAGCCCTTACGTGCTGTCAATACTCAATGTCTTGATAGCAGATGCAGCAGCCGTCGAGAAGAAGCCCGGCGACGAAAGGCTTAAAGATGTGGTTGACGAAAGTACGTTGCTTCCGACAGATGCCTTCTCGGCATATTTCATCAATAAAGATGGTGTGTTCGAGGACATCAAAGATATGGAGATACCGATGCTCTCTGGTATAAACTTGGATAGTGTCTCTGATTGGGTCGATGAGCATGTGGGTCGTATCAATGAAATATTATACGCAGAATAGTCATGAGGAAAAGTACATACGAGAACTTGACTCGTGCTGGGTATCAGGCTGAACAGCCCCTTAAAGTCCGTAAAACGGTTGCCACATGGGAGCAAGGAAAGAAATACACTCTTGCCATTCAAGGGAATCTGCAGTCTGCGGTCTTTCAAGTTGACGGTTACATCATAAAGACTGGTGTTAAATGTGATAAGTTGGTGATGGTACAGACATCGGCAGAGCCTGAAGAGGCATGGACACAAATATTCGTTGAACTGAAAGGGCATGATGCCATTCATGGTATGGAACAGTTGCTTGCAACAGCAAAGAATCCTATATTCATCAGCTGTAGCAATCGGCAAAGAAAAGCTCGTCTGGTAGCAACTTCATTTCCTACAAACAAGGCGAATCCCAAAGTGGAGAAACTGAAGATTGAGTTTGCCAAACTGAATGTCGATTATAAGAACATTAAATCTGGTCAGACAGACTGTTTGTAATTAAGGTTAAATGAAAAAATGGATGTGCCTCATTTGACACATCCACCTCTATTATTTAATCATCTTAATCTTGTCTTTCTTATCCCAAGTACTTCATGAGTACGCGTGCATTACCGCTTTCACGAATCTTCTCGATAGCCTTCTCACGAATCTGGCGAACACGCTCACGGGTAAGACCCATCTCTGTTCCAATCTCTTCTAAACCCTTCTCTTGGCAACCGATACCGAAACATTCGGTGACAATCTTTATCTCACGATCCTTCAATGTGTTCTGAAGAACGGCACGAAGGTCGTCTGACATTGACTCGAAATCAACGCCACGATCGGTACGAGAGTCATCACCTGAAGACAGCATATCGCTCATTGAGTTGTCGTCGTCATCGCTAAATGGCGCGTCGATACTCATGTGATGGTTGTCTGCACTCTGGCTCTGACGGATGCGAGCCTCATCGATACCAGTCAGTTCTGCCAACTCGTGGATAGAAGGGCGACGGT
Organism: uncultured Prevotella sp.; assembly: GCA_963540415.1. Lineage (GTDB taxonomy): Bacteria > Bacteroidota > Bacteroidia > Bacteroidales > Bacteroidaceae > Prevotella. Next base: position 15,606 of record CAUTPS010000047.1, on the reverse strand, counting down.
TGTGTTGCTGCACAAACTCGTTCGTTACCTGGTTAATCTTTGAGATAGCACCCACCTGATTCAGCGGAAGACGCACGATACGACTCTGCTCAGCGATAGCTTGCAGAATACTCTGACGAATCCACCAAACAGCGTATGAGATAAACTTAAAACCACGAGTCTCATCGAATTTCTCTGCTGCCTTTACCAAACCAATGTTTCCCTCGTCGATAAGGTCGGTGAGAGAGAGTCCTTGGTGCTGATACTGTTTAGCTACAGAAACGACGAAACGGAGGTTAGCCTTAATCAGTTTCTCCTTCGCACGCTCGCCCTTGCGACCGCCTTTGTGGATTTCCTGTGCCAGCTCAATCTCTTCGTCAACGGTAATCATCGGTTCACGACCAATCTCAACGAGATACTTATCCAGTGCCTCACTTGATCGGTTGGTGATACTTTTTGAAATCTTAAGTTGTCTCATGAATTGTTTACTATTTCCTCCTAAAAATATAGCTAATTTCCGTTATCCAAAATTGATACGGCTTGCAAAGGTACATATAATTATGTGAATAACCAAATTCAGATGCGTTTGGTTGTGTATTTTTATGTTTTTTTATACGATTACGCGTTACATGAGGCTGTTTTTGTAGATAAAATCAATGTGTTGTGCGTTAAATCCGTCCTCTTGTGGGCAAATAAACAATGCCTTGTAATGAATTATGACATAAAAGAAAGACGCTTTTTCCCCTCTCTTTAATTGATGTGCGGAGGCTCCGCACATGTTGTGCAGATGCTCCGCACAGATGGTGCTAAGCATTGGCACATGGTTAATATAGGTGCGTGGTCTGTTTTGTCAATACTTGTCAGTAAGATTCATAAGCATATAAAAAAGGAAGTAAGAAGGGATTTTTGCGTGAGAGAAGGGAAGAAAAGGGATGTGTCAAAATTGGCAAATCCCCTCTTTTTTAGGGTTCGCTCAAAATATCGGATGAACCTTTTTAGCTGAGTATCTAAATCATGAATTATTATATGCGAAAGAGTATCTAAATCATGAATTATTATATGCGAATAAAAATTATTACTTTAAAAGATTGATAACTGGATTTTTTGACTATCTTTGTACTGATAATAAAATTCACTTTATGAACGAAACTATCATATTAAAAAAGTTTGCTGACATTGACTTAAATGATTCTTTCTTCACAAGTCTCAAGGAGGACTATCCTGAATTTGAGGCTTGGTTTAATAAGAAATCAAAAGATGGGAGTAAAGCCTATGTTCAGTATTTGAACAATAATTTACAGGCTTTCCTGTATTTAAAGAATGAAAGTGGACAAGAATTGAAAGATGTTGTTCCTAATCGTCCTGCATGCAATCGTCTAAAAGTCGGAACTTTCAAGATAGATGCTCATAACACAAAACTTGGAGAACGATTCGTCAAGAAGATAATGGATGCTGCACTCTATATGAAAGCAGATGAGATTTATGTAACTATATTCGCCAAACATCATGGACTTATAAAAATCCTGCAGAGATATGGTTTCAATGAGGAGGGTAAAAAAGGTGAGGAACTTGTCTTGGTGAAGAACATGAAATCATTGATTGGTGACCAAACAAGGGACTATCCCCTTTTAACTATCAAGGGGAAACGCAAGTTCTTATTGTCAATATATCCAAAGTACCACACACAACTCTTTCCGGATTCTATTCTCCAGAATGAAGAAAACCACAAGTATGAATTGATAAAGGATGTATCCCATACGAACAGTATTCACAAGATTTATCTTTGTTTCATGCCTGACACTGCGATATTACAACCTGGTGATTTAGTAACGATTTACAGAACTAAGGATGACAAAGGACCAGCTCGTTATCGCAGTGTAATCACATCTATATGCCAAATAGAGGAAGTTAGGAAGAACAAAGATTTTGCAACTGTGGAAGATTTCGTAGCGTACACCAATTATTACAGTATTTTTGACACACAAGAATTAGTGCAATGGTACAAAAGTAAAGACTGCGTCGTGTTGAAAATGACATATAACATTGCACTGACAAAACGAGTAACAAATGGATATCTGATTGACGAATTAAAAATCACCCCTAAATATTGGGGATTCTTCCAGTTGTCCGATGAGCAGTTTGATAAAATATTAGAGAAAGGAGAAGTAGATGAAAGTGTTATTGTCGATTAAACCAGAGTTTGCCGAAAAAATATTCAACGGAACAAAAAAATACGAATTTAGGAAAAGTATTTTCAAAAATAAAGATGTTGATAAAGTTATTGTTTATGCCTCTTCACCTTTGCAATATGTGATTGGTGAATTTGAGATAGACTCTATCCTTAATGATAACATAGACAGGATATGGGAACAAACGCATGAAACTTCGGGAATCAGTGAAGATTTCTATCGTGAATATTTTGCAAACAGACCTGTTGCCTATGCCATTAAAATAGGTCAGGTTAAAAGATATAAAAGAAAAAAACGATTGAGCGATTATAATATAAATTTCGCCCCTCAATCTTTTATCTACATTTAATCAGGTTTTTAAATGCATTATAGTATAAGAGGCTGTGTCAATTTTGACACAGCCTCTTATACCTTATAAATATGCTAAGATTACTTCCAATTCTTCTGCACTAACTTCGTCACAGAATTGATGGTTATACGCACGCCCATCCTATTCGCTTTTATCTTCGAGCTGTATTCGGTAGGCCAACCACTTTTGAGGAGTTGAAAGTTTGTTGTTCCGCTGATATCCATTGTAGCCATACCAATCTCCTTCATTCTGTCCCAGTGGGCCTCTACCTGTGCTATCATCTGCTCAAGGTTTTCGTCAGCACCGACTCCCTTCATCTTATCAATGATGAAAGCTTTCACATCGGCTTCGGTCATATTATTGCTAATCTTCTCCACGATGTTCATCGTATTCCCTTTCTTAGAAAGCGTGTAGGTAATGGTAGCCTTGATTTCCTTTATATACCTATCCTCCGTGTAGCCAGTCTTCAGAGACTTACCAAAGAGATAGAAGAAGGTGTTATTATTGATATTCGCAATAAGAACGTCTTTAGCAACCTCTTTTGTTATACTCATCATAGCCTTACTCTTCGGCATACTTTTCTCTACGTTCGAGTTGTTATTGTAGAGAGAGTCGAGTTTTGTGAGAGCAAATTTCCAAGCCTTGCGCTGCACCTCGTCATAGTTTAAGATGTCAGTAATCTTTCCGTTTGCGTCTGTCCTTAGAAGCATAGGGACATTGTTCAGACTTTGGATAATCATATCTCCCGTCTGTGTTAGGAACGACCGATCTCCATCTACCGCTATATCTTTGGTCAGTATTTCGATAATATACCCATCCCGGAGAATCTCTTGTACGGTTATCTTCGTCTGTCTGGTTACCTTTACCGATTCAGAACCAGCCGCAGCAGACTTTCCTTCAATGTCTGTCACGGTTTCATAGACTGCCTTATCGCCTTTCTGAAAATTTGCTTTGATTAAGGTTTGGGCGTTCAACGCTGTTACAGCGAGGACGAAAGCAAGTGTAAAAAGTAGTTTTTTCATATCGAAATATCAATTATTTCCAGCTATGTTCTACCAATTTAGTAACAGAGTTGATGGTCATTTCCATTCCCATCATCTTTGTTTTCACGTCCGTACTGTATTCCGTAGCCCAACCACTGTTGAGGAGTTTGGTAATAGAAGTACCGTCGACATCCATCTTCGCCATACCCATCTGCTTCATCTGTCCCCAGTTAGCATCGAGCTGTGAAACCATAGCTTCGTCAGCACCTATCTGTTTCATCTTGTCAATAAAGAAGGCTTTGACATCGTCTTCGGTCATATTGCCCTTAATCTTACCAATGATATTGAGTGCGTTTGGCTCCTTGTTTACCTCGTAGGTAACAGTGGTTTTGATGCCTTGCTTATTCATGTCTACTTTGTCACCCGTCTTGAGGGTCTTACCAAAAAAGATAAAGAAAGAATTGTTTTCAGCAGACTCGATGAAAGCTTCTTTGGTGAGTAGGGTGTTGACAGACATAGCCATCTTATACTTAGGCAGTGTCTTCTCCATTTCAGGTTTGGCTTTATAGAGCGAGTCAATGGATGCCATTGCTAATTTGCTAACCTGTGTTTGAACTTCAGTATAGTTCAAGATGTCCTTCACTTTTCCGTTAGCATCTGTCTTTAGGAGCAGTGGAACATTACTGAGGTATTGGTTCAGCATGTTTCCTGTCTGCTGTGCAACCTCCTGCTTGCCTTCCATCTTTATATTGGTTGTCGTCATTTCGATGACATAACCATCTGCAGAAGCATCTTTTACGGTAATCTTTGTTTGGCCGTTTGTCTTTATGCTTTCAGAGGTTCCAGCCATCGGAACACTGACTTTAATATTAGCTACGCTCTCATAGGTAGCTTGGTCGCCTTTTTGGAAGTTAGCCTTGATTAAGGTCTGGGCGTTCAACGCTGTTACAGCGATGAGTAAAACGAAAGTTAGAAATGATTTTTTCATAAGGCAAATGTTATTAAATTAGTATTTTAGACTTTAGAATAAAAAGATTAACGGCTCCAGAATTTATAAGCATTCGTTGTTAGTCCTGCCTTTATAAATATCCTGAAGCCGTTAAATCTGTGCGTATTGTTAACTATTAGTATGATCTTGCGATGATGACGCGATACTTAGCAGGCTTGCCGCTTACCATGTCGACGCCCGGTGTCTGCTCGAACATATAAGGGACACAACGGATGGTTGCCTGCGTGTCTTCCTTAATCTTCGCCTCAGTCTCCTCAGTACCATCCCAGTGGCAGAGGAAGAAACCGCCGTCCTTCACCTTCTCCTTGAACTCCTCATAGTTCTCGCACTCATAGATGTGAGCATCACGGAAGTCCTTAGCCTTCTTGAAGATGTTGTCCTGAATCTCGTCGAGGAGGTTCTTGATACGCTCAACAATGCCGTCAAAGCTGACGCTCTCCTTCTCTAATGTATCACGACGCATCACCTCAATGGTGTTGTTCTCCAAGTCACGACCGCCCATAGCGAGACGTACTGGCACACCCTTCAACTCGTAGTCAGCAAACTTAAAGCCCGGACGCTTGTTGTCGGCATCGTCATACTTAACGGTGATACCCAACGCACGAAGCTGATCGATTACTGGCTGCAACTTGTCGGTGAGCGCCTTCAACTGCTCCTCACCCTTGAAGATTGGAACGATAACCACCTGAATAGGGGCAATCTTTGGAGGAAGAACAAGACCGTTATCGTCAGAGTGGGTCATGATGAGCGCACCAATCAATCGGGTACTAACACCCCATGAGGTAGCCCATACATACTCTGGCTTATTCTCCTTATTAAGGAAGGTAACGTCGAACGACTTTGCGAAGTTCTGACCTAAGAAGTGAGAAGTACCGCTCTGGAGTGCCTTACCGTCCTGCATCATTGCCTCGATTGTATAGGTATCTAAGGCACCAGCAAAACGTTCAGTCTCACTCTTCACACCCTGTACAACTGGAACAGCGAGCCACTTCTCAGCGAAGTCAGCATAGACACGCAACATGGTCTGTGCCTCTTTCTCAGCCTCCTCACGTGTAGCGTGAGCGGTGTGACCCTCCTGCCAGAGGAACTCAGACGTGCGGAGGAAAGGGCGCGTACGCATCTCCCAACGCATAACATTACACCACTGGTTGCACATCAATGGCAGATCGCGCCAAGAGTGAATCCAGTTTTTATAGGTATTCCAGATGATTGTCTCACTGGTAGGACGGATAATCAATTCCTCCTCTAACTTTGCGTTAGGGTCAACCTGCACAGCATTGCCATCCTCTGTAGCCTTCAGACGATAGTGAGTAACCACGGCACACTCCTTGGCGAATCCCTTTACGTGCTCAGCCTCACGAGAGAGGAAGCTCTTAGGAATCAGCATTGGGAAGTAAGCATTCTGTACACCTGTCTCCTTAAACATCTTGTCAAGCTGTGCCTGAATCTTCTCCCAGATAGCATAGCCGTATGGCTTGATAACCATACAACCGCGTACGGCAGACTGCTCAATCAAGTCTGCCTTTATTACCAAGTCATTGTACCATTGAGAGTAGTTGTCCGCTCTCTTGGTCATCTCTTTTAGTTCTTTTGCCATAAATATATTATTCTGTTTTCTTATTTTGCATCTTTAGGGGATTTCCCATGCTATTATAGGCATTTCCCTTTTGCGAGTATGCCTTGAAACACTAACTTTGCACACAGATACGGCTGAGAAGCGAAGACGGAAAGAATCTAATTCCTACTTGCTAATACCAGCCTATCCTTTGCGAAAAAGAATGCAAATGAGTGCAAACGAAACTTGCTTCACTTTGCCAAGTTGGCTTTATTTTTTGCAAAAATACAAAAAAATGTTGGCAATGCGTGCCCAATGGCATATATTTGTTTAACTTTGCACGAATTAAAATGAATTAAGGTGCGGCTGTAAAGCCAAGCCGAAAGGTAAAAGATATTAATCAATAAATACGTTTGATTATGAAGAATATGAAAATGATGGCAGCAGGAATGTGTCTCCTCACTGTCGTAAGTTGTCAGACAAAGCAAGGTACAGGTGCATTAATCGGAGGTGGCGGTGGCGCAGCCTTAGGCGGCATCGTTGGTCAGATTATAGGTCGTAATGGTAAGAGTACAGCCATTGGTGCAGCTATTGGTGGTGCTGTTGGTGCTGGTGCTGGTGCCCTCATCGGTCGTCACATGGACAAGGTTGCACGTGAGACAGCACAGCAGTTGCCAAACGCACGTGTCGACAAGGTGACGGATGCTAATGGTTTAGACTGTGTGAAGGTTACCTTCGACTCTGGTATTCTCTTCCCATTGAACGGTTCAAACCTCAGCGCAGCTGCTAAGAACGACCTCACAAAGTTCGCTTCTTTGATGCAGCGCAACTCTAACTGTGACGTTGCTATCCAGGGTTACACTGATGCTTCTGGTAACGACAACATCAACCTCCCATTGTCACAGCGTCGTGCTGAAGCGGTATCATCTTACCTCAAGAGCCGTGGTGTAAGCAGCCGTCAGATTCGTTCAGTACAGGGCTTCGGTAGTGCAAACCCTATCGAGAACAAGACTATTAGTCAGGCTAACCGCCGTGTAGAGGTTTATCTCTATGCATCATCTGAGATGGTTCGTCAGGCAAACAATGGTTCACTCTAATTCCATTTAATTATACTTTGAGGTTTGAACTCTTTAACCTTTGAAGTTTGAAATTTGAAGTTTGAACTTTATGATTTGAGACTACGAATTTCTCGAATGACACGAATTATTTAGCAATTAGGCTTCGCTTAATTAGAGAAATTCGTAGTCTTAGAAGTCAAAGTTCAATGTTCAAACATTAGCGTAATTAGAGAAATTCGTAGTCATTAATGGTACATATCATAAACTTCAAAGTTCAAAACTCAAAGTTCAAAGGTAAAAGAGTTCAAAGTTAAAAGTGATAGACGGCATGTAGCATCACGTAGCGGGGAATAACATTACTGTAAGTTTCTGTGATTCCTTGTGCATTCATCGTCCGTGTGACATTATTCAGCTGACCAAGAATGTCGAAGCCATCAAGCAATAAGGTAAGTTGTCCTTTGAAGAATGATCGTGACAGACGAGCATTCCACACCAAATCATCGCTATTCATCGACTTATCTAAATAACCTCGGCGACTATACATTGTCAGGTCAGTCCCAAGTCGGAAATCCCATGGCAACTGTAATTGTGCTGTTAATCCGTAATTGAAATCACTCACATTAAATGCCTCAAAGTCTTCACGAGAGCCATCGACATGTGCCCAGTTTCCTTTACTAATGAAACCAATGGAAGATTGCCCGAGCCTATAGTTCAGCTGTAAATCACCAATGTAGTTTAACGATTCTACTATGCTCCTATTAGATGCAGACGTGCCTGCCAAACCAATAAGGTCGACACTCTTCTCATATCTTAACCCAGCCATAGCTTTAAAATCCAACTTGCGATTTTTCGTCAATGGTCCAGCACCACCTAAAGCAAGCTGACCTCGCCAATTACCATTCACATTGTCTGGTCTGAATGTTCGCTTTCCTGTAGCCTTGTCGTAGGTATAGCCCATAGCAATAGCGTTAACAGTGGGGATATATTGAGCCTCTATTAACCACATCAGACCCTTTTTCGGATATATACGTAGGAAGTGTGATATAAGTTCGTGCTTATAGGATGGTTTCAAGTTGGTATTACCCATTGTTACGTTTAATGGATCAGTGGTATTGAGGATGTTTACAAACAGGTTCATGTCTGGAGCTTGCCCGTTCACATGATATTGAAACATGAATTCATATTTGTGATCAGTACTACGCCATTTGATGAACGTACTATACATATTGTAAAGTATAGAACGCTTCGTAAAAGTCGTATCTACATTTCCACTATGATAATGCATCGTCCGTGAAAGCAGCGATAAATTAGGTACAAGCTGTGCCCACCACTCCGACTTCGTCGTTTTCTTATTCCATACAAGAAAGGCACCGAGGGTATGGGTATTATCCGTCTGCCTGCTGTCATAGCTATTATGAATATCCATTACTCTGTTATAAGCATCCACAGAAGGAAGTATTCCAAGCTCGCGCTCTGAATTAATTCCCCAATCTGCTAACTGGTCAAGACGATAGAGTGAAGAATATCGGTTTGAGGTAGTCCGATTGTATTTATAACTAAAGTCGAAGAACAAGCCCCGCTTTACTAAATAGCTGTAAGTCACTTTACCTGTCATGCTATAGCCGTGGTCAGGACGGTTGTTGAAATATCGGTTGCGGAAGTCAGTATTACTTTGCAGACCGTTGGTATAATAATCAATTCGGTTACGGTCAAAGCTATCCTCTGTAGCATGCCTCAAAGAAGCATCAGCATAAAGGGTGATATGGTCGGGAGAATGCTTGAACTTAATTAACGACTCCATCGAAACCGAACCTTCTAAAGAATGTCCAATTGATAATCCATTGCGAAGATTTCTGTTAATAGCTGTACGAACCAACTCCCTGCCTATCATTGGTGTGTACAAGCTATCCAACTGCGCCTTTGAGAAAGACGTAAAACTACGATTAAGCGTCAGCGAAGAATATCCGCTTTTATTGTTATAATATTGGTAGTTAAAACGTGGCTTGATATTCAAGTTGGCATTCTTAAACTCAAAATAGAACTGATGATCGGTGGAGAGCGTAAAATTGTGATTTCTATTATTAACTACCATACGGTCGTATGTATCTCCGTTTGCAAGGAAATTTGTACGATTAGTGTTATTCACTATCATGTTGTCAGCATGCTTAACCTGTGCATTTCCACTAAGTTTATACTTACCACTGCGTGCATCTATATTATAGTCAAGACCTCCTAACTGTTGCTGTGTCAACCCACCAAAAAGATCAGAAGGCGACCAGTTGTCATTCTCACCAGGCTTACGGTCGTCGTTTAGATTGTTCATATTTCCATAGATAGCCAAACGGGAGTGATCAGTAAACCGCATAGCAAACAGACGAGCCAAGTAGCGTTCCTTTGTTCCTCCACCAGTTTCCACATTACCTACCCATCCAATGTTGTATTGCTTTTTCAGTTGAACATCCATCACGTATTTCTTGTCTCCTGCCACCTCTTGCCCGAGAAAACGACTATTTTCACCAAGACGGTCATACACCTTCACTTGGTTTACCATATAAGTAGGCAGATTCTCAAACATAACAGTATTATCTCCACGGAAAAAATCTTTTCCATTGAGAAGCAAACTCTCAACAAACTTGCCATTAACATATATGCGTCCATCCTTGCTTAGTTCAGCACCGGGCAACTGACGAATAAGGGCGTCGAGCATAGAGCCCTCACCTAACTGGAAAGCGTCAGCATTATAAACAATCGTGTCGCCTTTATGATAGAACTTCACCTTTGTAGCCTTAACAACCACCTCCTTTAAGTCTACAGTTTTCGGTCGTTTCAAAAAGATGGTACCAACTTCTCTGCTTATCTCTCGCTTGTAAAAATGATGCAGTGGGAGCTTTACGTAGGTAGGTGTATAACCTTCTTCGGTAACACGCAGTATATAATCACCCTCCTTACGTGGAATCGTTATCCAATATTCAGATGTTTTCCAACTCTGTTCGCCACTCTGATATTCTTTAAAAGCCTTCTGGGAAGCAACGACTGAACTGTCATTAGCATTAAGTACTTCAACCAAACTACCAGGGACATCGACATGAGTAACAAAGTCTTGCACTCTACCTTCAAGGGTAATAGTATTGTCTAAGGTTTGTGCTGATATGCAGACAGTAAGGCATAACAAAATTAAAGCTGTACAAAAGGTTTTCATATTTTATTCTCAATGTTTGATTCGTATTGTTTACAAAAGGTATGGGTAATAGAAATTCCTCTAAATTATCTTTTAGGTAAGGAAATAACGCTTGCTTGTAGGTTGTAAATCCAGAAGATTCTTTCTAAGATATATCAAGAAGGTAGATCATTTTAGCCATATCCTACGTTTTTGTCTGATTATACTCTGTCCAATAATGATTAGAGTTCTTGGATGAAAAGAACCGAATGGATTTTACAGTCATAAACCGAACTTTTCTATCAGTTTGCCTGCAATTATATTCTCTACAAGAGGGGTATTTCATAATTTAAGACTTATCTATCAATCGTATTCTTTATGTTAACACGCTGCGAATATACAAAATGTTTTTTTTTAAACAAGAAAAATCGTTATTTTTTTTTGCATTGTTGCTATATCCGCATCGTTTCGTAGTCATTAAAGGTACATATCATAAAGGTCAAAGTTCAAACCTCAATGTTCAAAGGATAAAAGCATTAGCGCAATTAGAGAAATTCGTAGTCATTAATGGTTCATATCATAAAGTTCAATGTTCAAAACTCAAAGTTCAAAGGTAAAAGAGTTCAAAGGCTAAAGGGCATCTTTAGCAAGCCAAAAGGGCGTTAATTCACATGGAATTAACGCCCTTTTAAATCTCTAACACTGCTTTTTTCTCTTTATCCCAAGCAACTCGTTTACTCGTCTAACTTGTTCACTCGTTCACTATGTTACTTTGTCTTACTACTCAAGCAACTCGTTAACTTGTCTACTCGTTCACTTGTCTACTATGTTACTTTGTCTTATTACTCAAGCAACTCGTTAACTTGTCAACTTATCCTGTCTTCTTCGCAAGCAACTTGTTTACTCATCCACTCGTTTACTTGTCTACTTGTTCACTTCTCCGGATAAACGAGGTTGGCATCGGTGATATTGTCCAGCACCTCGGTGAGGAACTTACGTGACTCCCACTTCGCCATAGGCAGGTCGTGGAGCAGGTAGTTACCACAGTCGCGTGGAGCAGCACCGGGGATTTCACCCTCGAAGTCGGCAACGAATTGAAAGGTGCGACGCATGAGGTCGACAATCTCTTTCGACTCAAGGTCGCCACGAAGGATGAGGTAGTTACCAGTCAGACAGCCCATTGGACCCCAATAGATAACACGGTCTTTCCACTCATCATCATTACGGAGGAAGGTGGCAGCCAAGTGTTCAATAGCGTGGATAGCACCGACGTGCAACACTGGCTCACGATTTGGTTCTTTCATACGGATGTCGAAGGTGGTAACGGTCTCGCCACCCACCTCGTCCTTACGACTCACATAAATGCCACGTAGCAATCGCTCGTGGTCAATGGTAAAGGAAGGAATCTTGTTTAATTCAGAATTCATAATTCAAAATCCGTTATTAATTCATAATTCAAAATTCATAATTCATAATTATGATTACTATTATAATTCAAAATTCATAATTCAAAATTCATAATTCATAATTATGATTACTATTATAATTCAAAATTCATAATTCAAAATTCATAATTATGATTACTAATGTTAGCGTAAATATTATCCACATCTTTAGGTCTTTGTAGATTTTATTAGCTAAACGGAATTCTGCTTATCTTGAGTCCCATGAGAGAATTTAGCAGATAAGTAAACAAAATACTTATTCTAAAAACTCTGCCCACATCGGTAATCATAATTATGAATTATGAATTATGAATTATGAATTAAAGAAGGATTATGAATTAAGTTAATAAAGTGCTTCGTCACCTCAAAGCTGCCATTGGCAATGCGCTCCCAGAAGTCGTAGTACTGGCTGGCTTTGTTGTCTTTGAGCGGAACATCGCTGATAACACGGAAGGAGACGAAGGGGGTTTGATAGATGTGGCAGACCTGCGCAATAGAACAACTCTCCATGTCGACGGCTGTTGCCTCTGGGAAATGGTCCATGATCTGTTGCATCTTCTCACGTGAGTTGACAAACCACTCACCACTGACGGTCAGTCCAGCCTTGACATGCAGGTCCTTACAATCAGGGAGGTTGTTCAGCGATAAGGCTTTCTCAATCAACTCAGCAGGAGCCTTGAAGCGGGTAGGCATACCGATAATCTGACCGTAAGCCACCTCATCGCCACAGTAGGCATCGTGGTAAGCACACTCCGTTGCCACCACCACATCCGTAACCTCCAATGATGTGTCGGCACCACCCGCACAACCACTTGAGATAACAAGGTCGGGGTGGTAATGATTAATCATCTCTACAGCACCGATGGCAGAGTTTACCTTACCGATACCACACTGCTGCAGAATGATTTCCTTCTCTCCCAACCGTCCCGTAACGAAGTTTTTATGATTAAAATGTTTCGTCTCGGTGTTGGAAAGAATTGCTTTAAGTTGCGCGAACTCTTTGTCCATCGCAACGATGATTCCTATTTTCATACTGCAAAGGTACGAAAAAGTTACAAGTTGAATATTGTAAGTTCTTAGTTTTTTGTAACTTTGCAGAGATTAATCATTTGTCTGACATAAGCAAAATTAAATAAAAATGAAAACTTGGAAAAGATTTCTACCCGATGTACTGGTAGTCGTGTTGTTTGCGGTCATCTCGTTCGCTTACTTCTTCGTACCGGTCACTCAGGGTAAGATTCTCTATCGCCACGATGCCTCAGCAGGTGTCGGTTCGGCACAGGAAATGACAGAGTATCAGAACCGTACTGGTGAGGCAACACGCTGGACAAACGCCATCTTCGGTGGTATGCCTACCTATCAGATGTCACCATCGTATCAGTCAACAGACGGACTGTCGCAGGTGATGAACGCTTACCACCTTTGGTTGCCAGACAATGTATGGTTTCTTTTTGTCTATCTCTTAGGCTTTTATATTCTGTTGCGAGCCTTTGACTTCCGCCAATCGTTGGCAGCATTGGGTAGTATCATGTGGGCTTTCTCGTCCTACTTCCTCATCATCATTGCTGCCGGTCACCTCTGGAAGGTAATGGCATTGGCTTATCTTCCACCAATGATTGCCGGTATTGTCTTGGCTTATCGAGGACGTTACTTGTCGGGATTCATCGTGACGGCTATCTTCACCGCCTTTGAGGTGAAAGCCAACCACGTGCAGATGACATATTACTATCTCTTTATCGTCCTCTTTATGGTCATTGGCTATCTCGTTCAAGCCGTTCGCCAGAAGCAACTCGTGGGTTTCCTCAAGGCTTCGGGCGTATTGGCTGTAGCGGCATTGATTGGTATATTAATCAATCTCTCAAGCCTTTACCACACATGGGAGTATCAGAAAGAGAGTATGCGTGGCAAGAGTGAGTTGCTGAAAGCTGACGGAGCCAACCAGACAAGCTCTGGTCTTGATCGCGACTATATCACTCAGTGGAGTTATGGTATTGACGAGACAATGACCTTACTCGTACCTAATGCAAAGGGTGGAGCGAGTGTTCCATTAAGCCAAAGCAGTACGGCTATGTCGAAGGTTGACCCACAGATACAGTCAATGATTCCACAGCTCTATGATGCTTTCCCACAGTATTTCGGTACACAGCCGGGTACGAGCGGACCAGTTTACGTGGGTGCCTTCGTGCTTTTCCTCTTCATCTTAGGTCTTTTCTTGGTGAAGGGTACGATGAAGTGGGCACTCTTAGCAGCCACCATCCTGTCCGTTCTTCTCTCATGGGGTCATAACTTCATGGGCTTCACCAACTTCTTCCTCGATTACATCCCGATGTATGCGAAGTTCCGAACGGTGGCAAGTATTCTTGTTATCGCTGAGTTCACCATCCCGCTCTTGGCAGCACTGACCTTAAAACGCCTTGTTGACGAGCCTGAACTCTTAGGACAGAAGATGAAGTATGCTTATATCAGCCTTGCCTTAACAGCAGGTGTAGCCCTTTTAGTGGCTGTATTCCCAGACATGATGGGTCCGTTCGTCAGCGATCAGGAACGCCAGATGATTAATAGTATTCAGGGCATGGACGGCAATACTGCAGGAACAATCCTCGCGAATGTCTCTGCGATGCGTGCCGCAATGGTCAGCTCTGACGCTTGGCGTTCGGTTATTATCATCCTCATCGGCTTTGCGCTGCTCTTTGCTTATAAGATGAAGAAGTTGCGTGCCGACTATATGGTGGCTGGTCTTTTGGTGCTTTGCCTCGTTGATATGTGGCAGGTGGACAAGCGTTACCTCAATGATGAGATGTTCGTACCAAAGAGTGAGCGTGATATGCCACAGCAGCCAACGGCAGCCGACCTTGAGATTAACAAGGACAAGAGCCTCGACTATCGTGTGCTGAACTTCGCTTCCAACACATTCAACGAGAACGAGACGTCTTACTTCCATAAGAGTATCGGTGGTTATCACCCTGCTAAGCTCCGTCGTTATCAGGAGATGATTGATGCTTACATCGCTCCAGAGATGCAGAAGACGATGCAGGCGATTGCTGCTGTAGGTGGTAATATGCAGGCGGTGGACGGTGTGAAGACCTTCCCTGTACTGAATATGCTGAACACGAAGTACTTTATCCTTCCACTGCAGGGGGGCACAACGGCTCCAATACAGAACCCTTACGCACAGGGCAACGGTTGGTTTGTCAATAAGCTCAGCTATGTCGACGATGCCAACGCTGAATATGCTGAGGTGGGTAAGATTGACGTGCGCCATGAGGCAGTAGCCGATAAGAAGTTTGAGGCAGTTCTCGGTCAGGCGAAAGCGAATGACTCAACAGCAACTGTGAAGCTCGACAAGTATGAGCCTAACAACCTGCAATACACTGTCAACTCAAAGAATGGTGGTGTCGTAGTCTTCTCTGAGATCTACTATCCTGGTTGGAAAGCCACTATCGATGGTCAGCCTGCAGAGCTCGGACGTGTTAACTACATCCTCCGTGCTGTGAGCGTGAAGCCGGGTAAGCATACCGTAGTCCTCGACTTCCACCCAACAAGTATCTCAACCACTGAGACCATCGCTTACATTGCGATTGTTATCTTGCTCTTGGCGATTGCGGGGGCAGGGTATATGGAGTGGAGGAAGAAGTAGAAGCCCCACCCCATCCCTCCCCGAAGGGGGAGGGGGTGAAATGTAACGAAGGCAAACAGCCCCTCCCCCGTCCCCTCCCCCAACCAACGGTCACTGACCGAAGGGAAGTAAAGGTAGGGGCGTGATTAGCGCGATACCCCTTAGTATTTCTGAACTTGCGCTCATTGCGAGAAGTGAAGTGTGGAGACAAGGGGAAGTCATCACAAAAGATGAAGGTTGAAAAAGAATAAAACAGAATACCCTCG
>CAUTPS010000046.1:0-21382 GCA_963540415.1 uncultured Prevotella sp. | reverse complement strand
ACCAATTCAGTAACAATAACCAAAAAAGTGTGAAGTAAAATTAGGCATAGTCAATCAAGTAATCAAGTAGTTGAAAAACAGTGTTGTAAAAGGTGCTTAATTGGACTTCAAAAGGGCGTTAGTTAGACCTCAAAAGGGCACCTCTTGCAAGCCAATTAAGCCTTAATTCAAGCGCAATTAAGCACCAATAAAATTTCGGGTTGTGATTTTTCTTTACAATACAGGTGTGGGGTTGGTTTCTTTCTTGGGTCTTCCGAGATATTGAGTAATCAACTAAAACTCTTATGTAATCAGTCACACAGAGTTACGGAGGGGACGGAGTCATAAACTATAAGCAGAGGTGCGATGGCGCAAGGAGGGACAGAGGTGTAGTGTACAGCTTCCTGATAACTCTTGGGATAAACGTTTTACATATAAATTGCTAATAGAATTGGCAAACTATCTCGGTTACTCCACGCTCTGACGGTACCTCCGTGGCTTCCATTGCTTTGTTTTTACAGTCCTCAGTTCCCTCTATCCCTCTGTGTGAGACTTCGTCAGAGTCCTAAATTTAGGCTGCCTCCTTATCTCTCTAAACTTCTGAAGCGTAATCATAAAGGTAAATATCATGTGCATTGTGAGGCAACAAGGTTTACGTCTTACTTCTTTCTTGCCACATACCTATCATATAATGGTTTGAAAATAGGGGGAACGGGGCTCGTTTTATATCGCTCTGCAAGATAATCCTTAGCAATGTCACTGTTGCTGTAATCTCCTTTCTGAGTGAGCATTTTTTTAAGTATTTGGTAGCTCCAAGGGGCAGGGTAGGCACAAAGAAGTTGGAGGACCTCAGCAGCATCATAGTCTTCTTGTTTGATAGTAGCTTGACAAGCAGCCTTAGCATACCACTCGAAGGCAGGGTCGTTCCAATTACTGATAGCTTCACATGCCTCATAGGAGCATGCACCTTCTTTCTTTAGATTGGCTTTCAACAACTTGTTGATACGCTGGCGGTCATTGGGATTCTTGTATTGAGCGAGGAGAGGGAGAATAGCATCATTCCCCTTGTCGGCTTCTTCGATGACTGTGGCATAATAAATCTTATGGGGTTTGAAGTCTATGGGCAGTCCATCTTCAAAGCCATTGTGCTTCATATAATCGAAGAAGATGAGGCTATCAAGTGAGAAGCGCAGCTGGTTGGATAGCTTAAGTTCGTAGCTGTCGTACCTATAGACAGAGATAGCAGCGCGGTTGTAAGGTTCTTCAAATTCGAGACAGCCAGACCTCAACTCTACGTGTGTCGTATCTTTTAATGCCTGCTTCAATACATCAATTACTTGATTGTCAGCCTTCTTCAGTAGAATCCTGTATGCCCAGAGCCTTGCTATGCGTGAAGTATCGGTATTGGCAATCTCCACTAATTGTTCTGCAGTTGTGTGTCGGCTGAGCAGATCGGCATAATCTAATTGCTCTGACCGCACCCCTGCTGCACCGATACCCCTCGATCGTGCCATATACTGGCAGTGGTGGAAGGAGTCGAGTGCCATTATAGCACTATCAGATAACCTGTCTGAAAACTTTATGCAAGAGCCATAGCCACTGCCTAAACCTATCAGTGTGAGGGCTGTTGCGATAAGGTAAATACGTTGTTTAAGCACTAAGTAGTTCATTATGATATTTTTTTCTTGTTTTATTCCTTTAGTGTATAGCCGAGTCGGGCGTTAAGTCGGTGGGCAAGTTGTTCTATCTTCTTCCTCCTTTCAGAATCTATTTCGTAGTCGCGGAGCTGTTCGATGACACGGACAGGGGGAATGGTGTCGGTGAGCCACGGGTCTCCCACTATCCTTGTAGGGCAATAGAAAGCGATGACATTCAATGAATCATAAACCTTGATAGAGTCGGGACTGCCGTAACTATAGAATGATATTCTCTTTTCTGTTAGTCCGTTAACTTTATAAACACCTATCAAGTCGCTGTTAAAGAAGTCGTACTCTCGTCTTACGAGGTAATCACCGTCTTTGCAAAAGCAGGTCGAAGGGAGAAAAATGTCGCCCCCTATGACTTGAAGGAAAATAGCAATTAACCACAGTCCAATACCTATCAGCCCACTATAGAGGCGTATCACCAACTTTCTTTTGCTTTTTCGTGCTGCAATCATCAGTGCTATCGGTGACAGAAGAGCAGCCCAAATTGGTATGTAAGTCAGTCCCCAGCGCAGGTGTACGTCTTCGGGTAGCAGGATATAAATCAGTCCACAGAGGAATATTGCACCAAGGTGTAAGCCCATTGCAAGCGATAGTTCTTTGCGTTGAACAAAGTCTTTTATTCTATTCCATTGTGGTTTTTGCATATTGTTAAAGTTAGTTATGGGGCAAATTTACGTTTTTCTACATTAATAAGCAAGTGTTTGTTATGTTTTTTGTGGTTCTCACTATCTTTTCTTTTCTCATCCTCCGATATAGAAGAGCCTTTTCTCATACTCCTTCGAGGATGTGGATAACGCTTTGAAAAATCATTACATAAATTCAAGTAAAACCCCTATAAATAAGGATAAAAACACATATAAAAAGCGTGTTTATAACCAACAGGAAATCAGTTCGTTATAAAGTAGTATCAGAAAAGGTGCCTAATTGGACTTCAAAAGGGCGTTAGTAAGGGGCTTAAAGGGCACCTCTTGCAAGTCAATTAGGCATCTTTTGGAAGCCAAAAGACCATGTATAGGTTTTGAGTTGTATGAAAATAGTTTACAAATAGCAATATATGGGAACCAGTTGTTTGCAGAAGACGGATAGGTTTAGTATCTATTTGCATTTTATCTTGTAGTTTATCCTCCTTTGTAAGACCAAGTCATTTGAGATACTAATACCCTACAAGCGTATAAATCTTTACCCTATCTCCACTCTATGAATTTAACAGACGAACCTCTCTTGTTCATAAAGTGATTGCAGAATAACTACTAAGTAGTTTTTGTGTTAACTATGTTTAAAAGCGCAAAAAATAAATAGGTTGTGGAGAAATACCTGCTGTTTTTTTCGTAATTTTACCCCCAAAATTCATTTAAGGCATGAGTAACAACTCAGTTACATGCCGCATAATTGGAAATAGATGAAGCAAAAGACAACGATAAAACTTATCTATGCGTGGACACTTCTTTTTGTGTTCACTTCTATGCTTTTGCTCAAAGATTTCCACTATCATAACACTTCTTATCACGGTTCAGACAAGGCTTCTGTAAGCCATAATGCTTCGTTGAAGCAGGTTTGTAACACTTGTGACTTCACAATGCACGAGTCTGTCGAAGCTAAAGCAACAGTTTTCCAGCCTGTTGTAGCGATAGGTTGGGTTCCAAAACGTATATTTACAGAACAAACTGTCTATCAGGTTGTTGTCTCAATCAATAGCCATTCGCCTCCGACAGTGGGCTAATCATCACCTTATTTATATGGGATAGGTGTGCACTAAGGTGTGCATACATGTCCGTATGACAAATTTTTTGTAGGTTCTTTGCCCATTTAAGGGGACGAAAGAGCCGTCTATTGACATTTAATATTTAGTCTATGATGCTTAAATCAAAATTAGACAGGCATCAGTGGGCTGGTGTTTTATTCGTGTTGCTGTGTTGGTGTATGCCGTTAGCTGCACAGCATGAGAATACCACTAAGCCTGCTCATGATTCCATTTGCCTAAGTGAAGTTGTGGTTTCTACTCGTCAGCAGATGATGAGTGTAAATCAAATAGGCAGTCAAATCAATCAAACCGCCATTACAAATGCTATGGGACGCTCCTTGGGTTCGCTGCTTGAGGGAGTCAGCGGTATAAGTTCTATCCAGACAGGAACAATTGTTTCAAAGCCTGTGATACACGGAATGTATGGCAATCGCATACTCTTGGTGAGCAATGGTGCGCGTCTGACGGGTCAGCAATGGGGTGCGGATCATGCCCCAGAGGTAGATAAAAACAGTTATAGTAACATCGAAGTGGTGAAAGGAGCAGATGCTGTAAGATATGGTTCAGAGGCACTTGGTGGTATTGTTCTTATGCAACCTTCCCCCTTACCTTATGACGTCAGTGGTCTTCACGGTATGGTAGCGGGACTTTATGGCACCAATGGCAGACGCTTTGGAGTCTCAGGTTATGTTGAAAACAGCTTTAAGTGGCATGGCAACTGGGCGTGGCGTTTACATCTGAATACCGAGAATGGAGGCGACAGAAGTACGGCTCATTACCTGCTAAACAATACCGGAATGCGTGAAAACGACCTATCCCTCGCCTTAGGTTATAGGCGTGGAGCGTGGCGATTAGAGA
Organism: uncultured Prevotella sp.; assembly: GCA_963540415.1. GTDB lineage: Bacteria > Bacteroidota > Bacteroidia > Bacteroidales > Bacteroidaceae > Prevotella. The sequence goes on along the minus strand of CAUTPS010000046.1, from coordinate 17,098 downwards.
CAGGTTATAGTCTGTTTGCACAGAAATTAGGTGTTATGCAGAGTGCACAGATGGGTAACGAACAGCTGTTACAAGAGCGTATTCGCCTCGGTCAGCCTGTCGACTTCACACCTTTCAGTCGGCATATAGACTATCCTTTTCAGCAGATAACTCATCATAATGTCTATTTCAAGGCGTTTTTTGATCACGAAAAGATAGGACATTTCGCTTTTCAATCAACCTTTCAGCAGGACAATCGACGTGAGAACCGCATCCGACGTCTTAACCATTCGGACATTCCTACCGTCAGTTTGCATTTGAATTCGTTGCAGAACTCACTCGTATGGAACAAGGGTTATCAGCATTGGAAGAGTGAAACGGGAGCGCAACTGCTGATAACTGATAACACGAACGAGCGTGGAACGGGTGTTGTTCCTATCATTCCGAATTACACGGAGGTAGCTTTCGGACTCTATGCGCTGCAGAAATACACTGCTGATCGATGGGGAATGGAGGCTGGAGTGCGCTTCGATGGACAGCAAACGAAGGCTGACGGCTATGATTGGACAGGACGAAGATATGGCGGAAAGCGTGACTTTGCGAACTTTACTTACAGTCTTGGCGGTCATTACCACATCAATAAACAACTGAAACTGACCTCCCATTTCGGTGTAGCTTGGCGTGCCCCACACGTCTATGAGCTGTATAGTAATGGCAATGAACTTAGTTCTGGTATCTTTGTGAAAGGTGATTCAACCCTCCTTTCAGAGCAGAGTTACAAGTGGATTACCTCATTGAAATATGCAAGTAAGTACTTTGATGTTCAGCTCGATGGCTACCTTCAGTGGATTAATAACTACATCTTCGACCAGCCAACAGGGCGGAATATCACGGTTGTATCGGGTGCTTATCCTGTATTCCAGTACAGACAGACACGTGCTTTCTTCCAAGGTGTCGACTTAGATGCCCACGTTCGACCACTATCATCGCTCGACTATCATCTTGTTACGGCAATGATTTGGGCACGTGAGATGCCTTCTCACGCCTATCTTCCTTATATTCCGAGCTTCCGTCTGACCCATTCGCTGACGTGGTCGCTACCTTTCTTCAAGGCATTCTCACCTAAGTTAGGACTCACTCATCGCTTTGTAGCGAAGCAAACACGCTTTAATCCGGCAACAGACCTTATAGCAACCAGTCCCGATGCCTATCATCTCATGGGCTTTGAACTTAGCTTCTCGGTGCCAATGCGTGAGGGACAGTCACTTCGAGTAGGTCTGATGGGCGACAATATCCTTAATCGTGAGTACAAAGAATACACCAACCGCAGCCGCTACTATGCCCATGATATGGGTCGTGACGTGCGTTGTATAATTACATGGAACTTCTAATTAAAAAGATAAAAACGATGAAAACAAAGAGATTTATAAATGGTCTTGCGCTTGCTTTCAGTGCAGTAGTGACCATGCTGTTCGTGGGTTGTAACCCTGAACAGCCAGAGAATGAGAAAGAAAACAAACTACATGAAGACCCTGTTCGGGCTGTCTTTACACTGCAGGAAGGAACACTTGACAATGCTTCTGCCTTTGATAATACGCCAAAGATGGCTAACTTCAAAGCCGCTTCAGTACCTGCTCAAGTGATAGAGTGGGAGACAACGGCTGGTCAGGGCTGGCATGTGACGAGTGCAACAAAGTCGTTCAATGTAAAGAATAGCGTTGACAATCCTTCTGTTGTCTATCTTTTGAAGATGGAGTATTATAATGCAAAGGGCGAAATGATGAACAGTCAGTTCTATAACCTTGGTCAGGACAAGATTCATCAACACTTCTTCTCAATGTTCAAGCAGGTGATGTATGAGGGACAGTCGAGTTCTGTTCGTGTTACAAACAAGGCAGAACTGCCTTATGACTACCGTTATATAGACGAGTTGAACGGCACTTTCGTTGGCGACACGAATCCTATGGGCTTCGAAGGTCTTATCAAATTTGTGAAGCCGGGACGTGAGTTTACACTCTCTGTTGACCTGCTTCACGCTGCAGGGAGTAAGTTTGGTGAAGACGGAAAGCCTTCTCCTTTCTACAATCCAGCTGGAAAGTTGCTTAGCACTGGACTTTGGGATATTAACGTTAAACTGCCTATCGTGATTGATGGACAGTCAACTGAGGCGAGTGCTATCGACCCTTCACTTATCAATCCTGCAAAGGCTGTGATTGAAATCTATAATGGTCACCTGCATGGAGAAAAGCAATTTCATCAAAACCCAACACCAAAAGAATTGAAGTATATCGGACGTAACTACAAGCTTACTTACACTTTGGAGAATGGAAAGTGGGTGGCTGACCCACAGAATGGTAAGAGTGTGAATCTTATGGGTAGCAGTCAGGGATATTATGTGTCGGCTTTTGTCATCCACTATTACGACAAGGCGGGCAATGAAATCACCTCTCAAATTTTCAATAATGGCGAAGATAGCCACTATCAGCACTTCTTTATGGTAGACGATATTCGCCCTTCTTATGGCGGAAAGAAGGAGGCAACCGATGTTAACTCTACTGAATTCTTCGATTATGTCTACTGTGATACGGACCCATGGAATAAGACTAACAAGTTTGATGGTGCTAAATTCCTTAATGATAATAATCCTATCGGATATAAAGGTTACTTCAAGTTCTTGCGTACGCATAAGCAGTTTAACCTCGAAATTCGCCTGATGCGCGCTCGTAACTCTAAGTTGACCAATGGCGAAGCAAGTCCTTTCTACGCGCCAACCGAACGCCAGTTGAAGGAGGAAGTATGGTTGCCAACCATCGTTGTGCCGATGAATATCTATATGGACAGTGATGAGCGCGAACTGGATGCAAAGGTTTTCGATACTGATTACGATAAGTTAAGCGACAATGCAAAGGATTATTCAGAGAGCAACTTGATGTCAATTCGTTCGCTGATGGAGGCTTTTGACATCACCGACATTAAGACCGCCGTCCTCGATTTCTGGTGGAATTTCCACGGAGACAGCAAGCACAGCGATGCCGGTTTCTGGTTCTAATAGGGATAATTAATGTTTTATACTTGCCTCTCTTGATACTGAGAGAGGAGGAAATAATATGGGAGACAGAAAGTGTTTACGTGCTTTCTGTCTTCTGTATTTCTGTATTATTGTAAAAACCTTTCATATCTTCGGTTTCAAAACAGCATCTTTTGGCTTCGAAAAGACGCCCTTTTGGCTTGCAAAAGATGCCCTTTAAGCCCCTTACTAACGCCCTTTTAACGCCTTACTAACGCCCTTTTGAAAACCATTCTTGCAACTGATTGAATACAAGGATGTTACAACGATGTTTAAAATGCTTGTTTTTAGTCTTTTACTCCATCTTTTTTCTTGCTATTTTGTAATAATATTTCGTAATATTGGGCGAGGTCAAGCATTACTCCAAATCATTAGAAATCAGGATTTATTGTATTCTCTCTATTTGTTTCGATTACACTGCCGCCATAATCGTACCAGTTAATAATATTTTGTGGCAGATTTCTATTATCGATACAAAACGAGTATTGAGAATAATGTTATGTTATTTATTATATTACTCATAGATTTTACATTTCGAATTGATAGCTGGGCTACCTAAATAAGCTATATGTTTAATCATCTTCATAATTAAATTCAACTTTACTTTGAAGTATAATTTCTTTAAGAACTTCCGTAATCATGCTACGTTTATCCAGTTCTTTAAGATATCTTTTTAATAGTGGAATATTGATAATTTCCTCTATGCAATCAAGATAGTCATCAACTACTTTATGTATAACATATGTCTTCAAAGCATCAGTCTTCAATTTTTTCATTAAATCTTTGGTTGTTTCTTCTGATTTGATAACAAATGACAATGGATATCGCTTAATCTTCTCAATATCAAGAAAATATTTCTTAAAATCCAAAGTTTCTGTAACCTGAAAGAAACGACCTAATGGCTTCATGACAAAATCAATACCACCGTCATTAGCATTTGTACGACCAGTTTTATACAATTGAAGATGGTCTTCTTTAAGTTCTTCCAATTTGCGAGTGTATCCCCAATAGATTTTTATATCTTCGTAATAATACTTTAAAATTGAATAACTAACGATTTCAAATAATCTTGCATCAACATTTGGTGCAAGGAGAGTGATTATAAAATCTGTTACCTCTGTACTTTCTTCTACTTCAATATTTTGCAGAGTCTCACATTGAATAATAAAACGTTTAAATGCGTCTTGCTTTACCTTTACATAATAATCAATTATATTTATTATGTCTTTTGCAATATTATAGATATGCGCTCCAACTTTTATCTTAAGGTAATTCTCATTAAACCAATATCTTTGAGTTGTTAAATCACGTATTATAGGCGGTATCCCTTTTTGTGTAGGGAAACATTTGAAGAATTCATCATTTAAGCGTGAATTTAGTGCATGGTTCTGAAGTTTTGTTCCAAAAGGTAATTCTCTTTGTCTTTTGAATAGGATTGAGAATTGTGCCCCCTCATAGTCAGAATAGTTTCCATTATTGTCAAACTCATTATTAAGATAGTCTTCAATGATAACATAAATTGCATAAAGGTTTGCAAAACTACCTCTTGCTTTAGCACCCTTATTTGCAGATTTCGTTTTATAAACAAGGTATTGCAATATATAGCTCTGTGAAAATAGTGATTCTGCATCCTTACCATAGTTTTCTTTGAGATAACTGTTTATGTATGAAGCAAATGTTGATTCCATATTATCCAAAATTAAATAGTGTCTGTTCTTTTAATATTTCTTTTTTATATGATTTTCTCTCATGCTCTAATTTCTTACCTTTATATTCCGAGGAGATTCCCAAGCGTCTTAGACCTATTTTGAAATATTCTTCTTGAATTTCAATTCCAATAAAGCGTCTATTTAATTGCTGTGCAACATAGCAGGTAGTGAAGGTTCCGCAAAAAGGGTCTAACACAATGTCTCCTGGATTGCTACTTGCCTTCACAATACGTTCCAACAGGCTAATAGGTTTTTGTGTTGGATGATTTTCGTATTCTTCCATTCTGTATCTTACCCTTGTAAAATCCCAAACATTACCGGGCACTTTTTCTGTTTTGTATGGCTGCGGAGGATTCTTTCGATAATCTATGAGTTTACGTTTAGAACCGGTTTTAGCTTCTACAAGTATATCTTCTGAATTAAAGATATAATTATTTTTGTCTTTTACGCAAAACAAGATAGGTTCATACATTGAACCATAATATTTCTTTGCTTGAACTCCAGAACTGTCGTATGACCAAACTATCCTTGAGAGTACGCTAACTCTGTCTCTTACATATAAATCAAAATACGGCATAAACTGGGTCGAAGTCATTAGATATAAAGAACCATTGGGCTTGATTTTTTGAATACAAAGATCAATCCACTGGTAGCACCAATCAAGATACTCCTTGTCAGTTTTCCATTTATCTTTACGTCCAGCAAAATCCTTGCCGATATTATATGGAGGGTCTACGAAAATTAAATCCACAGACTCATTTGGAATCTGCCTAAGTATATCCAACGCATCACCATGGTAGATGCGACCATTTTCGTTAGAATATGACTCTATTACATTATTCATTGCGTTGATTCTTTATTTATAAGTGTAAGGTGGATTCAACAAGCAAATGCAAATATATAAATTTTCCACGGAAATATTTATATTGTGTTGAATAATTTATATGCTATATGCTTTTTATTTTATTGTTCTTACTGATTTATATTATTGAAGTTAGTTCTTTTTGGTATAGATTGTCTGAAATAGACATTAGCATTTTTGATAATTCTCTATTGTCTGGCAGTATAAGAATCAGTGACATATAAGCATGTTCCTGTATCGAGAAATATGTTATGTGTTTATCGAAAGGTTTGTCGTATTCTGATTTAATTTCAACTTTTTCCTTATCAACTTTGTTTTTGTACTTTTTATTTGTTATCTTTGCGCTTGGATTTAATTAAAAAAGAGTTCTAAGACTATATATGGGCAAAATAAAGACAATAGGTATTCTGACCTCTGGCGGTGACGCCCCTGGTATGAATGCAGCAATACGTGCTGTGACCAGAGCCGGCATCTATAATGGTTTTGAAATCAAAGGTGTCTATCGTGGTTATGAGGGATTGATTGCGGATGACATTAAGCCTTTTACCACTGAGAATGTTAGTGGTATTATCGGTCAGGGCGGTACAATCCTCAAGACGGCACGCTCAAAAGGTTTTAAGACGATGGAAGGACGTCAGCAGGCATATGATAACCTTGTCAAGGAGGGTATTGATGCGTTAGTTGTCATTGGTGGTAATGGCTCGTTGACGGGTGCGATGATGTTTGCACAGGAGTTTGATTTCTGTTGCATCGGTCTGCCAGGTACGATAGATAATGACCTCTATGGTACGGACAGCACCATCGGTTATGACACGACGATGAACACAATTATGGAGTGTGTCGACCGTATTCGTGATACCGCTCAGAGCCATGAACGCATCTTCTTTGTAGAGGTGATGGGACGTGACGCAGGCTTCTTGGCTCAGAATTCGGCTATTGCGAGTGGTGCTGAGGCTGCTATTATTCCAGAAGACTCTACTAATGTTGACCAGTTGGCACGCTTCATGGAACGTGGTATTCGTAAGTCTAAGAGAAGTTGTATCGTCATTGTCTCTGAGAGCCCTAAGTGTGGAGCTATGTATTATGCAGACCGTGTACGCAAGGAGTTCCCTGATTATGATGTACGTGTGTCAATTCTTGGCCACTTGCAGCGTGGCGGTCGCCCTTCAGCACGTGACCGAATCCTTGCAAGTCGTACGGGTGTTGGTGCCATTGAGGCCATTATGCAGGGACAACGTAATATTATGGTAGGTGTAAGAAACAATGAGGTGGTTTATGTTCCATTGTCTGAGGCAATCCGTTCAGATAAGCCTTTCGACAAGAAACTTATTAAGGTTCTCGACGAGTTGAGCATCTAAGAGGGGGCTTTCCACCTTATTTATATATAGAGGAAATAATAATAAAAAACAACAAAGATATTTATGTCACAGATTAATGGGCGCATCTCCCAGATTATCGGTCCAGTTATCGATGTCTACTTTGATACCAAGGGAGAGAATCCTGAGAAGGTTCTGCCAAAGATTCATGATGCCCTACGCGTAAAACGTGCGAATGGGCAGGATTTGATTATCGAGGTACAGCAGCATATTGGTGAAGACACCGTGCGCTGTGTGGCTATGGATAATACGGATGGTCTGCAGCGTAACCTTGAGGTTGTGCCAACAGGCAGTCCTATCGTTATGCCAGCTGGTGACCAGATTAAGGGTCGTATGATGAACGTTATCGGTCAGCCTATCGACGGTATGGAGGCACTGAGTATGGAAGGTGCTTATCCTATCCACCGTGAGGCGCCAAAGTTTGAAGACCTCTCTACGCATAAGGAGATGCTTCAGACGGGTATTAAGGTCATCGACTTGCTTGAGCCTTATATGAAGGGTGGTAAGATTGGACTCTTTGGTGGTGCTGGTGTAGGTAAGACGGTGCTTATCATGGAGTTGATTAACAACATCGCTAAGGGTCACAATGGTTACTCAGTATTTGCCGGTGTAGGTGAACGTACACGTGAGGGTAACGACTTGATTCGCGATATGTTGGAGTCAGGTGTTATCCGTTATGGTGAGAAGTTCCGCAAGGCAATGGATGAAGGCAAGTGGGACCTTTCGCTTGTTGATCAGGAAGAATTGCAGAAGTCACAGGCAACACTTGTCTATGGACAGATGAATGAGCCACCAGGGGCACGTGCATCAGTGGCACTCTCTGGTCTGACCGTTGCTGAGGAGTTCCGCGATCACGGAGGTAAGAATGGTGAGGCAGCAGATATCATGTTCTTCATCGATAACATCTTCCGTTTCACGCAGGCTGGTTCTGAGGTATCAGCGTTGTTGGGTCGTATGCCATCAGCTGTAGGTTATCAGCCTACTTTGGCAAGTGAGATGGGTACGATGCAGGAGCGTATTACTTCTACAAAGCATGGTTCAATTACTTCAGTACAGGCGGTTTACGTGCCTGCTGACGACTTGACCGACCCTGCTCCAGCTACTACCTTTACCCACTTGGATGCAACAACAGAGTTGAGCCGTAAGATTACCGAGCTTGGTATCTATCCTGCGGTAGACCCATTGGGTAGTACCTCACGTATCCTTGACCCACTGATTGTTGGTAAGGAGCATTATGAGTGTGCGCAAAGAGTGAAGCAGTTGCTTCAGCACTATAACGAATTGCAGGATATCATTGCCATCTTGGGTATGGACGAGTTGTCAGACGAGGATAAGTTGGTTGTGAACCGCGCTCGTCGTGTACAGCGTTTCCTCTCTCAGCCATTTACTGTTGCTGAGCAGTTCACTGGTGTTAAGGGTGTTATGGTACCAATCGAGGAAACCATCAAGGGCTTCAATGCTATCTTGAATGGTGAGGTTGACGACCTTCCAGAGCAGGCGTTCTTGAACGTTGGTACGATAGAGGATGTCAAGGAGAAGGCTAAGCGTCTCTTGGAGGCTACTAAGTAATCATCTTCTTGCACAAACTGAATAATAATTGAATTGTCTATGTTGACACTTAAAATAGTTTCTCCCGAAAGGATTGTCTTTACAGGCGAGGTGGATAGTGTGCTGGTTCCTGGTGCATTGGGACCATTTGAGATTCTCAATAATCACGCGCCTATCATCTCTACACTCGTTGAAGGCAAGGTAGCTTACAGCGTAAAAGGTGATACTAAGGAACTTCATATCGTTGGCGGATTCGTTGAGGTGAAGAAGAACTTGGTCAGTCTTTGCGTAGAAATCTAAAAGATATAACCGACAGACAGCTGAATACGGATGATGGATGTTAACAAAGTGTATAAGAAGTACTATAAGAATAACTTGTGGATAATCGCAGGTCTTTATCTTATTGGCTTACTCGTTGTGCAGCTAACGCAGCAAACGGCTTATATCAATTTGCTGACTATCAGTGCTGTTTACTCACTTATCACCTCTTCCATCTATGGAGGAGCATGGAAAGCGATAGCCAGTCAGTCGCCCACGGTTATGAATAACTTCTATCTTGCGGGCTCTGGTTTTCGTATGCTGTTGGCATTCTTGACAGTTGTCGTTTATGCAATAGTGGTGAAAGAACGTGCAATGGTAATCGGCTTTGTCGTTATCTTTATGATTTTCTATCTTGTGCTGTTGGCATTCGATACCGTCTATTTTTACAAAGTGGAAAAGAACAATAAAATTAATAATTAACGAATGAAATATCTCAAGCATCTGATTTGTATGGTGATGATGCTCTTCCTGCTTCTGCCTGGTGCTGCCGCATCAGAGAGTAAAGAGGAGGGTGTTAACCTGCAAGAGATATTGTGGGGACATATCAAGGACTCATACGAGTGGCATGTAACCAATATCGGTGATAAGCCAATCATCATCAACTTGCCTGTCATTGTGAAGACATCAAATGGCTGGTACACGGGTTGTGCTGAAGACTTCGCTGAGGAACCGTTAGAAGAGGGTCCACATGCGGGCTATCGTCCTTGTAAAAACAACCCAGACCTATTCATTGCAACGAAGGGAAACTATGAACGTCGTATCGTTGAGTTGCAGAAGGACGGCACAGAAGTGCGCCCTCTCGACCTCTCTATCACGAAGTCAGTGTGTGTACTCTTCATTGATGCCATCATTCTCTTGCTGTGTATCTTGATTCCAGCACGCTGGTGTCGTCGCCATAAGGTTACGGATAAGGCACCAAAAGGCTTCACTGGTCTGATGCATATGTTTGTGATGTATGTCTATGATGAGGTTATTAAACCGACATTAGGTAAGGACTCAGAGAAGTATGCACCTTATCTTCTGACGTGTTTCTTCTTCATCTTCGTGGCTAATGTCATGGGTATTGTGCCATTCCCACCAGGAGGTGGTAACCTTACGGGTAATATAACCATCACCTTCTTCTTGGCTATTTGTACGTTCTTAGTAACCAATTTCTCAGGAACAAAGCATTATTGGAAAGATATCTTTTGGCCAGACGTACCCGCATGGTTGAAAGTTCCAGTGCCTTTGATGCCTGTGATAGAGATATTTGGTATCTTCACAAAACCTTTCGCATTGATGGTTCGTCTCTTTGCCAATATGATGGCAGGACATGCTATTGCGTTGGCTTTAACCTGTATCATCTTCATCATGGCAACGATGGGTGTTGTCCTAAGTTCATCCATGACGATTGTGAGTGTAGGTATGAGTATCTTCATGATGCTTCTGGAGATTCTGGTTAGCTTTATTCAAGCTTTAGTATTCACGATGCTGAGTGCTGTGTTTATCTCTTTAGCACGTGTTCATGAGGCAGAAGGATAAGAAGGAGTGAAGGAGAGAAACGCTTCTCATCTCCCGAAAGAATAGATAAGAAATAAAAAATAATTAATAATTAAAAGAAAGAAACTATGTTGACATCATTGTTATTAGCAGCAGAAACTGCAAAGTTAGGCGCCGCTATCGGTGCAGGTATCGCAGCCGTAGGCGCAGGTCTTGGTATTGGTCGTATCGGTGGTCAGGCTATGGACGCTATGGCTCGCCAGCCAGAGAAGATCGGTGAGCTTCGTTCTGCTATGATTATTGCAGCCGCATTGGTTGAGGGTGTTGCCTTCTTTGCTGCAATTATCGCTCTCCTCTGTGTATTCTAAACTACTCAGAGAATTATTAAACAAATTGGTAAGAAAAGTAATTTAGCAGCTTATGTCATTATTATTGCCAGATAGTGGCTTACTCTTTTGGATGACTCTCGTCTTCTTAGTGGTCTTCTTCATCTTATGGAAGTGGGGATTCCCTTCTATCATCAAGATGGTGAACGAGCGCAAGGAGTACATTGACGAGAGTCTCGCAAAGGCAGAAGAAGCCAACTTGAGGCTTGCCAACATTCAGAAACAAGGTGAGGAGCTGCTTATGGAGGCACGTGAGAAACAGGCGCAAATCCTTAGAGAGGCGTCTGAGACACGTGACAACATAGTCGGACAGGCACAGGAAAAGGCACGCGACGAAAGTGCTCGCATCCTTTCTGAAGCCAAGGCAGAGATTGAAAGCCAGAAGCAGGCTGCCATTCGCGACATTCGTTCGCAGGTTGCAGAGCTTTCTGTGCAGATTGCTGAGAAGATTCTGCATAAGGAACTATCTGGTTCAGCCGAGCAAACTCAGCTTATCAACAGCTTATTGGATGAAGTTGCTTCTTCTAACGGAACAGAAAGTAAATAATCGCTTATGAATACAGGTGTAATATCGGTTCGCTATGCTCGTGCGCTGTTGAAGTCTGCCTGTGAGCAAGGTATCGAAGACAAGGTGTATGCTATCATGCAAACACTTGCCCAGAGTTACCTTCAGGTGCCCGAACTCCGCATGACGATTGAAAGCCCGATGCTTCCGAAGGACAAGAAGCGCAAGTTATTGGAAGTAGCCTGTGGCGACGATTGTCCTGAGCTTGTTGGTAACTTCCTTTCCCTTGTCTTGAAGGGAGATAGAGAGGAGTTGCTGCAGCTTATGGCGAATGATTATGTCGCTCTGTATCGTAAGCAGAAGAACATCATTCGCGGAAAGGTCATCACAGCCTCGCCTGTCTCTTCCCAGACAGAAGATAAGATGAAAGCACTGGTACAATCCAGAGCACAGGGAACCGTTGAGTTCAACACTGAGGTTGACCCTTCACTCATAGGTGGCTTTATTCTTGAGTACGATACTTACAGAATGGACGCCAGCGTGAAGAGCAAACTGAATGCTATCCTCACACAATTAAAAAAGTAATTAGATTAATAACATGTCAGATAAAATTAAACCAAGTGAGGTGTCTGAGATTCTTTTGAAAGAACTTCAAGGCATCAACTCTGAGGAGAAGTTTGATGAAGTCGGTAGCGTACTGACCGTCAGCGACGGTGTAGCACGTGTCTATGGTCTTCGCAATGCTGAAGCCAACGAGTTGCTTGAATTCGAGAATGGCACCATGGCTATTGTCATGAACTTGGAGGAAGACAATGTAGGTTGTGTCCTTCTTGGTCCTACAGAAGGTATCAAGGAGGGACAGAGCGTGAAGCGTACACACCGTATTGCCTCTATCCGTGTCAATGACAACTTCTTGGGACGTGTAGTCAATCCGCTTGGAGAGGCTATCGATGGTAAGGGTGAAATCGACTTGACTGACTCTTTCGAAATGCCATTGGACCGTAAGGCACCAGGTGTTATCTATCGTCAGCCAGTGAAGGAGCCACTCCAGACGGGTTTGAAGGCTGTTGACTCAATGATTCCTATCGGTCGTGGTCAGCGTGAGCTTATCATTGGTGACCGCCAGACAGGTAAGACAGCCATTGCCGTTGATACTATCATCAATCAGAAGAGTTTCTACGAGCAGGGTAATCCTGTTTATTGTATCTATGTTGCCATCGGTCAGAAAGCTTCTACCGTTGCTACATTGGTGCAGAATCTCAAGGAGCGTGGCGCATTACCTTATACGATTATCGTAAGTGCTACAGCGGCTGATCCTGCTGCTATGCAGTATTATGCTCCATTTGCCGGTGCTGCCATTGGTGAGTACTTCCGCGATCGTGGCTACTCAGCCCTCGTTATCTACGATGACTTGTCAAAGCAGGCTGTTGCCTATCGTGAGGTATCATTGATTCTCCGTCGTCCTTCAGGTCGTGAGGCTTACCCTGGTGACGTCTTCTATCTTCACTCTCGTCTGCTTGAGCGTGCTGCACGTATCAACAACCAGCAGGAGATTGCAGAGAAGATGAACGATCTCCCAGAGTGTATGAAGGGGCATGTACGTGGTGGTGGTTCACTCACCGCACTGCCTATCATTGAGACACAGGCAGGTGACGTGTCAGCCTACATCCCTACTAACGTGATTTCTATTACCGACGGTCAGATTTATCTTGAGTCAGACCTCTTCAATCAGGGCTTCCGTCCAGCTATTAACGTAGGTATCTCCGTATCTCGTGTAGGTGGTTCAGCACAGGTTAAGAGTATGAAGAAGGTAGCTGGTACGTTGAAGATTGATATGGCACAGTATCGTGAGTTGGAGGCATTCTCTAAGTTCTCATCAGATATGGACAAGGTCACAGCGATGACCCTCGACCGTGGACGTAAGAACAACCAGTTACTTATCCAGCCACAGTACAGTCCTATGCCTGTGGGTGAGCAGATTGCTATCCTCTACTGCGGTGTACACGGCTTGATGCGCGACGTACCTGTTGAGCAGGTTCGCCAGTGCCAGGACCAGTTCCTCGACACTATGCGCACTGCTCATGCCGATGTCATCAGCGATTTGGCTGCTGGTAACCTCGAAGACACTTCTATCAAGGTAATCGAAGAAGTCATGGGCAATATTGCCGGACAATATAAATAAAGACAATACAGAATGGCATCCTTAAAGGAAATCAAGACTCGTATAGCCAGTGTTCAGAGTACTCGTAAGATTACGAGTGCGATGAAGATGGTTGCGTCGAGTAAGTTACACCATGCCCAGAATGCCATCGAGAGTATGCTCCCATACGAGGCTATGCTCGAACACATTCTTAAGACTTTCCTTGTCTCTACGCCCGATACGGATACTCCGTTCGACGTGCAGAGACCAGTGAAACGTGTTGCCTTACTCGTGTTCTCCTCAAACAGTTCTCTCTGTGGTGGATTCAATGCGAATGTCATCAAGCTGATGCTGCATACGATAGACGAATATCGTGCGCAGGGCTTGACCGACAAGGATATTGTCATCTATCCAGTTGGACGAAAGGTGTATGAAGCAGCAAAGAAGCGTGGATTTACCTGTGTATATCCTTATCCGTTGCTTGCTGATAAACCAAATTTTGAGGAGTGTCGCAATATTGCCATGGAGTTAAGCCAGAAATGGTTGAAGGGCGAGTTTGACAAAGTGGAGATTATCTACCATCATTTCAAGAGTGCAGGAAGCCAGATTCTCCAACGTAAGAATTTCCTTCCAATTGACCTTGAGGAAGAAGTCTATACCGACTCTACACGCGATCTTTCATCAAATATTGCAACGAAGGCTGCACAGGAATATCTCAAGAGGAAAGGACAGTCTGGAACACAGAAGTCTAATAATGAGGCTGTTGTTCCTCTGAATGATAACTTCATCATTGAGCCAGACCTGCGCACAGTCTTGACAACATTGGTACCGAAACTGCTGAATAACATGGTTTACACTGCCCTTTTAGACAGTAATGCCTCTGAACATGCAGCGCGAATGGTTGCCATGCAGACCGCAACAGATAATGCTGACGACCTGCTTCGTGGACTTAACTTGCAGTATAACAAGTCGCGTCAGGCAGCCATCACGTCTGAGTTGCTCGATATTGTTGGCGGTACGGTAAATAACTAACTTCCTGCTTGTCCTCAGGGGAGGCAGTGAAAAGAATCTAATAGACAGGGATAGGCTCTTTAGCTTGTCTCTGTTTTTTTTGATTAATTGGGCTAATTAGGGTTATTAGCCTAATTAGCCTAATAAATTAATAAGCCTTATTAGTCCAATAAGCCTAATTAGCCTAATAATCCAATAATAAAACTATCACGATACTTACGCCCCTCCCTTTGAGAGAGGGGATGGGGGAGGGGCTACTTCTTTATCTCCCCTTTTGTCCTAACTTTTCATCCTATCCTTTCTCAAATCATGCCCGATTGTCTTCTAAAAGACGCCCAATAGGCTTGCAACTAATCCTTGAAAAGGAAGAAAAATAGAAGTTGGTGTAAACTGACTGATAATGAGCAAGAAATGGAGTTATTTGCATAATACTGCACAGTTCGTAAAGAGTAGGAATATGCAGATTTAGGCAGAAGTTCAGTTACCAAAACGTTACCCGATTTCGCCATAGGTAACGATGGAGCAACGCTCGGTAACTGAATTATTTTCGCCCGTGTGGCTGTTGCTGTGGTCGGCAGTTTTCTGCATAAGTGAGGAACGCTTTAATTCGGGTAACTTTGCTCACAAATATTAAAGCGTATGAAAACAGAGAAAATGAAGGTGTTGCTCTACCTTAAAAAGAGCAGTCTTGACAAGTCTGGCAAGGCTCCTATTATGGGACGCATCACACTTGGAAGGAATGTTGCGCAGTTCAGTTGTAAACTCTCCTGCAGCCCCGAATTGTGGAACCCACGAGAGAGCAGAATGGACGGCAAGAGTCGTGAGGCGGTGGAGATAAACGGCAGGTTGGAGAGTTTGCTGTTGTCTGTTCAGTCGGCTTATCAAGCCTTACTTTCCAAAGGTTGCCCATTTGATGCAACCGATGTAAAGGAACAGTTTCAAGGTAGTGTGCAGACACGGTGTATGCTTGTCGAAAGGCTGGATATGCTCATTAAGGAGAAGGAAAGCCATGTTGGTATAGACATCAAGAAAGGAGCCATACACGGCTACCACTCCACCAGAATCCATTTGCAGGAGTTTATCCAAAAGAAATACAAGGTCTCAGACTTAGCTTTCTCGCAACTCACAGAGAACTTCATTCATGAGTTTGGGCAGTATTTCTTAGGTGAGTGTGGTTTTCAAGAAAGTACATTCTATAATATAGCCATCCATTTGAAGGCGGTATGCAGGCTGGCTTATCGTGAGGGATTGGCAGATGTACTACTATTTGACAAAGCCAAAATCAGCAAGGGTGACAAGAAACTACCAAAGGCTCTTGACAAAAGTTCGCTTGATAAACTAATGAATACCCAGTTTGGAGAGTTGGAGGAAGAAATAGAAACAGCAAGGGACTTGTTTGTCTTTGCCTGTCATACAGGTGCAGCCTATTGTGATTTGATGGAACTAAATAAATCTCATCTTGTCCGTGATGATGAGGGAAGTCTTTGGCTGAAGTTCAATAGGCAGAAGACTGGTGTGCTATGCCGTATTAAGTTGTTGCCCGAAGCGATTAGGATAATAGAGAAGTATCGAAGCAATGAAAGGGAGACACTGCTCCCTTTCATAGGGTATGCCACCTATCAATCGTATCTCAAAGCATTGCGTCTTCGTGCGGGTATCTCGTTTCCATTTACCACGCATACGGCAAGGCACACCTTTGCCACGCTCATTACGCTTGAACGAGGAGTGCCGATTGAAACGGTGAGCAAAATGCTCGGACATAGCAACGTAAGTATGACCGAGCGTTATGCAAAGGTTACGCCCCAAAAACTCTTTGAGGAGTTTGATAGTTTCCTTTCTTTTACCAAAGACATGCAGTTGGCTATCTGACCATTTGCTTTCATTCAACAGCATGTTTAGAAAATTAAAAACGGACAATTCAATCAAGAAAATTATGAGAAGTACATTCAAGACACTATTCTATATTAACAGACAGAAAACCAAGTCAGATGGCACTACCGCCATTCTTTGCCGTATCACCATTGACGGAAAGAGTGCAGCCATTACCACAGGCGAAGAGTGCCAGCCCTCCGAGTGGAACGCTAAACAAGGACTGACAACCAACAAGAAGATAAACCAAAGAATCTGCGAGTTCAGGAAACTTGTTGAGAGAATTTATGGAGATTTACTGACAAGGGACGGAGTGGTAAGCGTGGAACTTATCAAGAACCACCTGCAGGGCATTGCCACCTATCCGACAACCCTTCTTGCTATGAGCAAGGCTGAACTGCAATCCGTCAAAGAGTCAGTAGGTAAGTCAAAGGCAGTGGGAACTTATCAGAACCTGTATTACTCAGACAAGATGCTCATGGAGTTTGTCAAGGACAGAGGAAACGAGGATATACCCATTACTGCCATCACGGAGGAGATGTTCGAGGAGTTCCGTTTTTTCTTGAAGAAGCGTGAATATGCCGCATCAACTATTAACCGTTACCTTTGTTGGTTGAGCCGATTGATGTTTAGGGCAACGAGTCAAAGAGTCATCCGCTGCAATCCCTTTGAGAACACCAAATATGAGAAGGAGGAAAAGAAGATACGCTTTCTGCAAAAGGGCGATGTAATGAAACTTATGGCAATGAGGATGAATGACAGAGAAGCGGAGTTGGCACGGCTGATGTTTGTCTTTTCATGCTTCACAGGCATGGCTATCGCTGATATGGAAAATTTGGAATACAG
>CAUTPS010000045.1:0-21536 GCA_963540415.1 uncultured Prevotella sp. | reverse complement strand
ATGTAAGACATCGTTTGGTAAAACGAATTCGGCTAATTGATATAGGTATTTTTCTTCCATAATACAAAGGAAAGAAAAATATATCAATTAAGAAAATTTCCACACCTTTTTTCTACTGAGCCAATGTTTCGTCAGCGGTATGATGGTAATGGGTATAGAAAACAAAAGAGTTGTAATCATTTGATTACAACTCTTTTGTGGGTAGTGATGGATTCGAACCACCGAAGCAAGAAGCAGCAGATTTACAGTCTGCCCCATTTGGCCACTCTGGAAACTACCCAAGGTGTGGGCGTTGACGGATTCGAACCGCCGACCCTCTGCTTGTAAGGCAGATGCTCTAAACCAGCTGAGCTAAACGCCCTTACTTTTCGTAAGCGGTTGCAAAAGTAGTCATTTTATTTTAACTGTGCAAACTTTATCAAGTTTTTTTCTCCTTTTTCCTTTATATGACAAAGAAATGTTCTTTTAGCGTAGGTGTCGTATGGTAAGCTAAATAAAAAACTCCCTATGAGTAGCTTTATGACTCATAGGGAGTTGCTTATTTAAAAGTCGTTTTTAGCTTCTAACAAAGTTCAGGATAAAGAGAACTGCTAATACAATGAGTGTCCAGTTCAGATCCTTCCACTGACGTGTAAAAGTCTTCATGAATACATATGCAATGATTCCTAAGCAAATACCATCAGCGATAGAATAGCAAAGCACCATTGTAATCATTGTGATGAAGGCTGGGAATGATTCTGTAATATCCTGAAGATTGATTTTCTTTACAGAGTCAATCATCAGTACACCTACCATAACCAAAGCTCCACTTGTTGCTGCACTTGGGATGAGTAAGAAGATAGGGGAGAGGAAGAGTGATACGATGAAGAAAATACCTACTGTAAATGCTGTTACACCAGATCGACCACCTTCTGCAATACCGCTTGCGCTCTCAACGTATGTAGTCAACGTTGAACTACCCAACATAGCACCACAAGTTGTACCAATGGCATCACTCATCATTGCTTCCTTTACATGTGGGATGTTGCCATTTGGTTCAACTATACCTGTTTTATCAGCTAAGCCCATCAGGGTGCCGATAGTGTCAAAGATGTTTATTAAGAGTAGAGAGAATATTACCAATACAGTCTTAAGATTCAGAAGACCTGAAAAGTCAAACTTACAGAAGATAGGAGTTATGTCCTGTGGTGCAGAAACTGGTAGCCATCCATTAGGAAAGACTGTTACACCCATTGGGATACCTATAATTGTTGTGATGATGATACCCCAGAACAAAGAGCCTTTGACGTTTCTTGCCATGAGCGCACCACTGAGTAAGATAGCAATGACACCAAGAATACAGGTAGGTGTGAAGGCTCCTAAGCCAACGAGGGTTGCATCGTTATTAACGATAATGTTTGCATTCTTCAGACCGATAAAAGCAATAAACATACCAATACCAGCTGATATGGCATAGCGTAAATTAGTTGGGATAGCATTTAGAATCATCTCTCGCACGTTGAAAAAGGTAATTGCAATGAAGAGAACTCCCTCAATGAGCATGATAGCAAGCGACTGCTGCCATGTGAATCCCAATGATACACAGAGCGTATAAGCAAAGAAGGCGTTAAGACCCATCGATGGAGCTTGTGCAAAAGGAAGCTTTGCCATAAATGCCAACAATAATGTGGCAATAGCAGAAGCAAGAGCTGTACCTGTGAAGAGCGCTCCCTTGTCCATACCAGTACTTGCAAGAATACTTGGATTGACAGCTAAGATATAGCTCATAGTTAAGAATGTTGTTGCTCCAGCAATAATCTCAGTGCGGAGCTTCATAGATTTGGAATCAAATCCGAGGGCTTTTTCAAAGAAAGTCATCATTGTTTTAAGGTTTAAATACTCTTGAGTTTATATTGATGTTTTATTTATCCAATCATCAAGAATCATTCGTGCTATTGACAAAGGCTCAGGAATGGTTGGTAGATTGTCTTTAGTAAACCAGGCTCCTTTTGATAGTTCACTTTGTTGTAGATGAATATCTCCACCATCATAATCGGCATTAAAGCCTACCATCAGACCGCAAGGATAGGGCCAAGGTTGTGAACCAAAATAACGGATGTTCTTTATCTTGATTCCTGTTTCTTCTTCTACCTCACGATGTACAGCCTCTTCGAGTGTTTCGCCAGTCTCAACAAAGCCCGCTACAAGTCCATAGCAATCGGTCTTGAAGTTACGAGCATGTACCAAAAGGACTTCGTCGCCTCGGTGTACAAGAACGATGACTGCTGTTGCCAATTGTGGCCATACTTCTTTTCCACAGTTCGTGCAACGCTTTGATATATCGGTGTGTATCTTCATTGGTGCACCACAAACGCCACAAAACTTAGTGTTATTATCCCAGTAAAGTAGTTCATGACACTTGCCAGCCTTAAGATAAAGTTCCTTGGAAAGGTGGTAGAAAGATGGACGTAAGTCACGCATCTCATACAGAGGATTGTTCGTAATTGGTTGGTCTATCATGACCGCCTTCACTTCTGTACCGTCTTCCATTGGTGTGACGTTTAGCACATGTGTCCAAGGATGTAGTGTTATTGGAGCTTCTTCAGAAAGTGGAATGGTATAGTCTTTACCCACTTTCTCAAGCATGATATCTGTCTTACAGAAAACAAACCAGTATTTCTTCATTGGTCTAAGTATTAATTTTTTGTCTAATTCTATGAATCTTAAACTCTAAACTGTCATTATGTTTATTGCTCTTTGGTTACTTTCCCTTCTTATTTGTTTATTCTCCAAAAAGAAGTTTACGGTCACGTGCTGCAGCAGGAACGGTCCATGTCTCTGGAATAAACTTCCAGTTATGGTTTGGCTGTGGATTCATCACACCTGCCTTCTTTATTTCTTCCATCAAATAATGGCGTTGGTCTTTTGGACTTTCCCAAATGATTCGACTCTTCAAAGAGTCACGTGGAATACCAGCACCCTTGGTTAATAACTCGCCACCACCATTAGCACGATAGCTATTAACTGCTACTGTGTACCACTTATTTTCATCAAATGGTTCTCCATTACTCATGCGAAGGATACGTACCTTCTGTCCGTCAGGTTTTGTAACGTCTACTTCATAATCGATACCAGCTGCTGAATCAAAGTTGAATGAGAAGTTCTTGAAACCAAGACGTTGTGCATCATTCTGTGTGTTAGAGAGCAAAAGTAGATGGTCTTCAGGACTCTTCATGGTGTTACACCACAGATCATAACTCATTTCAAGATGCTTACGAATCTCTTTACCTGTCAAACGCATGGTGCAGAGGTTGTTCTCATACTTATAAAGATTGAACATATCAGCAACTGTGATAGGACCAGCCTTGATAGATGCGTTGAATAATAAAGGTGCATTGAAAGCAATATCTGCCTTAGTAATCTCCAACTCCAAGTTGAGGATAAGGTCGTTGAAAGCAGAGTTGCCAAAGTAACTATCTTTTGTATAGATAGTATTTTCAAATCTTCCAATTACCTGATCGCTCCATGCTTTTACGGCATCAATCTCTGGTTGGAAGTGTTGAATGAAAGCATCGTCAGCTTTGAGTTCCTTTACATCAACCAATTCACCCGTAGCTTTTGTTACGGTGTATTGCCGTTTACCTTTGACAGTCTTAGGTCTAAGGGTTAATGTTGCTATGGCTACACGTTGTGCATTGTTAGCAGGGTCAAGACAGATTATGTCTTTACCAACAATGTTCTTTTCAATAGAACTATGTGGAGTATGGTCATGACCGAAGAATACAATATCAAAACCAGGCACTTCCTTTGCTACTTTCTTCGAAGCGTCTTCGTCGTATTCTGGCGTCTTGATACCTCCATCCCAGCCAGAATGGAACAAACCAACAATAACGTCGGGCTTTTCTTTCGTCTTCACTTCTGCCATTGTTTGCTTGGCACAAGAGACCATTTCTTCAAAGCGTAGACCGCTCCAAATACTCTCTTTCAACCAGTTAGGTATAGCAGGGGTGAGCATACCGATGACACAAACCTTGATACCATTCTTTTTCTTGATAGTATAATAAGGTAATATATAAGGCTTATTAGTCTTTGTGTCAATAATATTTGCACCAAGGATAGGGAACTTCAGCTCCTTAAACCATTTGTCATAAACCTTATGTCCTGTTTCAATATCGTGGTTTCCAACCGTTGCTACGTCATATCCCATATAGTTAAGCACGCTTGCAGCGATGTTAGTCTTCTCTGGTGCGACGTAATTATAGTAGTAGGAGATAGGCTGACCTTGTAGGATATCACCATTATCCAATAAATAGACATTGTCTTTCCCTTCCTTTTTACGCAGCTCTTCTACCAATGTATAGACTCTTGCCATAGAACCACTTTTAGGTTTTCTGGTGATGAAGTCGTATGGGAAGAAAGAACCATGCACGTCAGTTGTTTCGATAAGTTTGATAGTAACATCTTTCTGTTGTGCCATAGTTGAAGAACTGAGTCCTAACATGATGGAAAGTAATATTGCTGAAAGTTTCATAACTTTATTTTTAATTCAACTGCAAAAGTACTAAATTATACGGAAATAAACGAACTTGTTTTGTTATGTTTTCGTGTGTTTCAAAGTCTCTCTTATAGGTAAATTTGAGATATTGAAGAGCGTATTTTGGCATAGATATTACATCGTTTGATAAATAGCTTTATTTTTTAGCTACTTAGTCTTATTAATGTAGATTATAGGAAAATATCAAGAGCACACAAGCTAACACCTTTATAAAGGTCTAAGCTTGTGTGCTCCTGTCTTTTATTATCAACTGATAATAGTAGAGTCGGGTTAAATAACGCCTTGTGCCATCATTGCTTTAGCAACCTTAATGAAGCCTGCAACGTTAGCACCCTTTACATAGTTAATATATCCATCTGCCTCTGTTCCGTATTTTACACAGTTTGCATGGATGTCATCCATAATCTGATGAAGCTTCTCATCAACTTCTTCACGACTCCACTTTAAGCGACCAGAGTTCTGACTCATCTCAAGTCCTGACACTGCTACACCACCAGCATTGCTTGCCTTACCTGGACAATAAAGTACCTTTGCTTCTTGGAATATCTTTACAGCCTCTGGAGTTGAGGGCATATTAGCACCTTCAGTTACAGCGATGACACCATTCTTTACGAGTTCAGCAGCTGCCTCGCCGTTGATTTCATTCTGTGTGGCACATGGAGTTGCGATGTCAGCTTTCTCAGACCAAGGTCTTCCTCCCGGAACATACTTTACATTATACTTCTCTGCATACTCACGAATACGTCCACGTTCGATGTTCTTAAGTTCCATTATATAAGCCAACTTCTCCTCATCTATGCCATCTGGGTCATAGATGTAACCATCAGAATCAGAACAAGTAAGGGGCTTTGCACCTAATTCTAAAAGTTTTTCTATTGTGTATTGTGCTACATTACCAGAACCTGAAACAAGTACTGTCTTGCCCTTAATATCAATGTTACGGGTCTTGAGCATATTTTGCAGGAAATAGACATTGCCGTATCCAGTTGCTTCAGGACGGATGAGGGAACCTCCAAACTCTTGTCCCTTACCTGTAAGGATACCAACAAACTGGTTCGTCAGTTTCTTATATTGTCCAAACATATAGCCAACTTCGCGTCCACCAACACCGATGTCACCAGCTGGAACGTCACAGTCTGGACCAATGTAATTCCACAACTCTCTCATGAAAGCCTGACAGAAACGCATTACCTCAGCATTCGACTTACCGCGAGGAGAGAAGTCTGAACCACCCTTAGCACCACCCATAGGGAGTGTTGTCAGTGAGTTTTTGAATGTCTGCTCAAAAGCAAGGAACTTCAAAATAGACTCATTAACTGATGCGTGGAAGCGAAGTCCACCCTTGTATGGACCAATGGTATTGTTGTGTTGTACACGGAAACCCATATTGGTTTGTACATTTCCCTTGTCATCAACCCAGTTTACACGGAACTTAATGATTCTGTCTGGTATACAGAGTCGCTCGATAAGATTGGCTTGTTCAAAACCAGGATGTTTATTATATTCATCCTCGATAGTGTCTAATACTTGTGAAACAGCCTGAATATATTCTGGCTCATTTGGAAAACGCTGCTTTAATCTCTCTACGACTTCTGTTGCTTTCATAATTAATTGATGTTATTATTCTATCCTGAGATATATTAATTCTTATGCTTTTTTCTCTTTTCTATTGCAAAGGTAATGATTTTTGGTTAAATATATGTCATTTTGTCGCAAAATGTTTGGTTATAATATAAATAAGTTATTTATTTATGCTTCACCTAAAACAAGTTATGCCTTTATACCTTTTTATATTATTTGGTTTTGTTTCTCATGAGCCTATTTATCGTTTTCTCCTTTTTTGATAGTTGACTCATATGCTATAACGACGTTATTATGTTAATGAGTAGAAATTGTTTTGTAAATATATTTCTTCGTAAGGATTTTTATTGGGGCTTAATAGCATTTGAATTAAGGCTCTTTTGACTTGTAAAAGATGCCCTTTTGAAGTCTTACTAACGCCCTTTTGGAGTTCAATTCAGCACCTTTTCATGTATTGTTTTGTAACTCTTTTGTAATAAGGAGGTTATAAGCTCTGATAAAAGAGCCTTGGAATAGTTCTTTATTATCCAGATAACAAGAAATAATGTAAAGAAAATTCCGTGTGCTAAGCTATAAAAATCAACTGATTAATAAGGTGTACCAAATATTAAGAGTTAGTGTCGAATGCGGAATAAAACAATGCCCGTAATCCTTGCTTGGGGTTACGGGCATTATATAATAATGTGTAAACGAACTCGCTTTACTTCTTACCAAGTCCACGAAGCCATTTCAGAGGTTTTTTAATAAGAGCCTTCAAGCCTGATTCATTGTTGGATGTTGATGGCAACTCCTCACGAATATCATATTTCGTACTCCTTCTTACAGACTTATCTTCTGGTGTACGCTGGCGGTTGTTACGCTTCTTGCGCTTATTGTTTGGCTTCTTGTTCTGCTGATTGGTCGTGTTTTCAGCATTACCTTTATTGTTAGCAGGTTTTCTGTCATTGCGCTTCTCGTTCTCTGCTTTTGGCTGACGTTCCTGCTGCTTAGCCTTATTCTGACGGTTATTCTTCTTGTTTGCTGGTTTACCCTCAGTTGCTGCAGGATTGTTATCTTGCTGCTTTTGAGGTCTATGGTTCTGTTTGTTTCCAGCCTTACGCTCCTGTTGGTTCGCGTTGTTCTCGTCAGTGTTGTTCTGAGTCTGCGGTGCAGGACGTCTGTTGCGCTGCTTGGTATTTCCTTGTTTCTTGTCCTTGTGGCTCTGATGGTCACGGTCCTTGCGGCGACGACTCTTCGCACTATTGCCACCCTTCTTAGGCTTTCCGTTACTCTTGTATTCAGGACCTTCGCCCAGTTCTTCAGGTAGTTGTGCCTTTTCAACCTCCTTCTCTAAGAATGATTCAATCTGTTGGAAGAAATAGATATCATCTTCATTTACGAAAGTAATTGCCTTTCCGTCACGGTCAGCACGTGCTGTACGACCAATACGGTGAACATAATCCTCTGCGTCATGAGGTACATCATAGTTGATGACCATTGCAATATCGTCGATATCAATACCACGTGAAACGATGTCAGTAGCCACCAATACATCAATTTGTCCGCTCTTGAACTTGAACATAACGTCATTGCGCTGTTCCTGGTCAAGGTCGGAATGCATCTCGCCACAGTTGATGTGCATACGATTAAGCGATGCAGCAATCTGCTTTACCTTCTGTTTTGAACCAGAGAAGATAATGACACGCTTGAGATCTCCAGCCTTGAAGATATCCTTAATAATACCCATCTTCTGCGTCTCATAGCATACGTATGCTGTCTGTTGAATCTTCTCTGCAGGTTTACTTACAGCAAGTTTAATCTCAACAGGATTCTTTAGCAATGTCTTCGCAAGTTCTTCTATCTTTTTAGGCATGGTAGCAGAGAACATAATTGTCTGACAAGTTGCAGGCAATTTCTTTGCTATAGTCATGATGTCATCAGCAAACCCCATGTCGAGCATACGATCAGCTTCGTCAAGGATGAAGAAGCTTACCTTCGACAAGTCTACGTTTCCGAGCGAGATATGAGAGATGAAACGCCCTGGTGTAGCAATCACTACGTCTGCTCCCAATGCGAGACTCTTCAACTCTTGGTCATATCTATTACCATCATTACCGCCATAGACAGCAACGCAAGATACACCATTAAGATAGTAGGCAAAGCCCTGCATACCTTGGTCAATCTGCTGTGCTAACTCGCGTGTAGGCGACATGATGACACAATTAATTGCTGATTCTGGATAGCCACCATCAGCCAACTTAGATAGAACTGGAAGGAGGTAAGCCGCTGTTTTACCTGTTCCAGTCTGGGCAACACCCAATACGTCGTGTCCTTTTAATATTTCGGGAATGCACTTCTCCTGAACTGGAGTACATTCTTCAAAACGCATGTCATATAGTGCGTCAAGTACGTTATCGTTTAAATCTAAATCTTCAAAATACATATTTTACTGTTTTGCCCTTCTTCAATGAGGGTAGTTTTTACTTTTGTTTTATTCGCCTTATTAACTTGGTGCATGTCTATAGCAGAAGTAGGCGATGATAGCAAAGATAATGTTTGGTATCCATGCTGCCAAAATAGGTGGTGTGTCATCCTTAATAGCAAAGGTTGCAGATACGGTCTGGAGCATGATATAGCCGAAACTCAATGCCAAACCGATTCCAAGATAGAGTCCCATTCCACCTTTCCTCTTACGTGAAGAGAGGGAGAGACCGATAATGGTGAGGATAAACGATGAGAACGACATCGCTATTCGTTTGTGGAACTCAACTTCATACTGTACCACATTACCAGAGCCACGGCTGGTCTGCTTGGAGATATAGTCCAATAGCTCTGGGGAAGTAAAGGTCTCCTGTTGACCTTTAGAATAGACAAGGTCGGTCGGTTCCATGAGTAGAACGGTGTCCTTAGAGGCTCCACTTTGGATATGCTCCTTTAATCCTTTGAGTGTACGTATCTTCCAGTTACTTACCTTCCAATGATACTTTGTGTCTGCAACCGTATCATACTGAATCTCCATTGCAGTCATGTGGCTAACAATCTTCTTGTTTTTAGTCTTTACAAGTGAGAATCCATAGCCCCGTTTATACTGGTCGTCGTAATGCTGAATATAAGCGGTGGTATTCTTTGCAACAAACAGTTGTACGTTCTCTGCCGATGTGTTCTTTTTAGAATTACGATAGAGAGACTCAAAGTTTTGGCGAATAACAGTCCCATGAGGTATCACAAAACTGTTAAGATAGAATGTTAAGCCTGCGATGAGCACACATGATATCATGTAAGGGCGCATCAGTCGTCTGATAGACACGCCTGCTGCCATCATTGATATAATCTCAGAATTACCCGCCAGTTTGGAAGTAAAGAAGATAACTGCAATGAACACGAATAGTGGTGAGAAGAGATTGGAATAGTAAGGGACGAAGTTGGCGTAGTAATCAAAGATAATTGCTCGCCATGGGGCATGATATTGCGTGAACTTAGAGAGGTTCTCGTTGAAGTCGAACACAATAGCAATGGAGATAATCAATAAGATAGCATAGATGTATGTACCTATGAATTTCTTAATGATATACCAGTCTAAAATACCGATAAAACGCGAAGGGGAGAGCATCTGAAGTAGATGTCCTACCTTCTTCAAGACAGGAAAGCGTGCAAAAACACGTTGCCCGAAATGGTTAATCAGTTTCTTAACTTTATCAACAATCTCTTTAACCTTACTCATTTGGTTTCTTCTTAAATTCTTCTTCCTAACTGTTCAATGACAGAGGCTTTCCACTGTACGAAGTCACCCTGCTCAATATGTGTACGTGCATCCGTTACGAGACGGAGATAGAACGCAAGGTTGTGGATGCTGGCAATCTGCATTGCGAGCAATTCTCCTGCTTTGAAGAGATGATGGAGATAGGCTTTACTTGTGATAACATCAATGTCACAGCCATCTGAATCAATCGGTGAGAAATCGTTTTCCCACTTCTTATTCTTCATGTTCATCGTACCATTGTAGGTGAAGAGCATTGCATTACGGCCGTTACGGGTAGGCATAACGCAATCGAACATATCCACACCGCGCTCAATAGCTTCAAGAATGTTCTGTGGTGTACCAACTCCCATCAGGTAACGAGGCTTGTCCTTTGGAAGAATCTCATTGACTACCTCAATCATTTCATACATCACCTCTGTTGGTTCACCTACTGCCAAACCACCAATAGCATTGCCATCTGCACCCTTATCAGCCACAAACTTTGCCGCTTCACGGCGCAAGTCTTTGTATGTACAGCCCTGAACGATAGGGAAGAGACTTTGATTATGACCGTAGAGTGGCTCTGTCTCGTTGAATCGTTTGATACAACGGTCAAGCCAACGCTGTGTCATTTCCAAACTCTTTTTGGCATATTGGTAATCGCTCTGTCCTGGAGGACACTCGTCGAAAGCCATCATGATATCGGCACCAATGATTCGTTCGGTGTCCATCACATTCTCTGGTGTGAAGATATGCTTAGAACCATCGATGTGACTTCTGAACTCACAGCCCTCTTCTGACAGTTTACGAATACCTGTCAATGAGAAAACTTGGAAGCCACCAGAGTCTGTCAGGATTGGACGATCCCAACCATTGAAACCATGCAGACCACCTGCAGCCTTGATGATATCAAGTCCCGGACGCAGGTAAAGGTGATAGGTATTACCTAAGATAATCTGTGCCTTAACTTGTTTTCGCAACTCCTCAAAGTGTACACCCTTAACAGAACCGACGGTACCAACAGGCATAAAGATAGGAGTCTTTATCTGTCCGTGGTCGGTTGTGATGATACCTGTGCGGGCATCACTGGCATTATCTGTATGCTGAAGCTCAAATGTCATTATTTTGTTTCCTCCTTCTTTTCTTCAACAATAGTAAAGTCTACAGGGTGTTCTACCTTTTCATCGGTCAAAGCAAAGTCCCATACCTGCTGAATGTTCTCAACGAAGTGGAATTGAAGACCTTTACGATAAACCTCAGGAATCTCCTCAACATCCTTCTTATTCTCTGAACACATCACGATATCAGTAATTCCAGCACGTTTAGCAGCAAGTATCTTCTCCTTGATACCACCCACTGGAAGAACCTTACCACGTAGGGTTATTTCACCCGTCATAGCAGTGTTCTTACGTACCTTACGCTGTGTGAGTGCTGAAGCAATACTTGTTGCAATCGTTATACCAGCTGAAGGACCATCCTTTGGAGTTGCTCCTTCTGGTACGTGGATATGGATGTTCCACTGTTCAAAGATGCGATAATCTACGTTCAATGCGCTGATATGTGCCTTGACATACTCCAATGCAATAACAGCAGACTCCTTCATGACGTCACCAAGGTTACCAGTCAGGGTTAACTTACCCGCTTTACCTTTAGAAAGTGAGGTTTCAATAAAGAGAATCTCACCACCAACGCTGGTCCATGCAAGACCAGTTACTACACCAGCATATTTGTTGCCCTGATAGATATCACGTGTGAACGGTGGCTTACCTAATAAGTCCTCTAACTTCTCTGGCGTAATCTTCGTATAAGGAAGTTGCTTATCCATAGCCTGCTTGAAAGCCAACTTGCGCATAGCCTTGTTGATTTGCTTCTCAAGTTGACGCACACCACTTTCACGAGTATAGTTTTCAATAATCTTCTCCAATGTTGCCTTGGCAAACTTTGGTTTCTCTTCTAACTGGTCTAAACCAGTGTTTTCAAGTTCTTTTGGTACGAGGTGGCGTTTTGCTATCTCAACCTTTTCTTCCGTGATGTAACCTGAAACCTCAATAAATTCCATACGGTCGAGTAGTGGACGTGGAATAGTATTGAGGTCGTTTGCTGTAGCTATGAACAATACCTTCGACAAGTCATAGTCCATATCCAGATAATTATCATGGAAAGCGTTGTTCTGCTCAGGGTCGAGTACCTCCAACAAGGCTGATGAAGGATCGCCATTAACAGTGTTTTGAGTAACCTTATCAATCTCGTCAAGTATGAAAACAGGGTTTGATGAACCTGCCTTCTGAATATTCTTGATGATACGTCCAGGCATAGCACCAATGTAAGTCTTACGATGTCCTCTGATTTCTGATTCGTCGTGTAGACCACCGAGAGATACACGTACATACTTGCGTTTCATAGCTTCCGCAATACTCTTACCCAAACTGGTCTTACCAACACCCGGAGGACCATAAAGGCAGAGGATTGGCGACTTCAAATTGCCACGCAACTGAAGGACTGCAATATATTCAAGGATACGTTCCTTCACCTTCTCCATACCATAGTGATCCTTGTCAAGAATACGCTTTGCACGCTTCAAGTCAAGATCGTCCTTAGTATATTCATTCCATGGTAGGTTGACCATTGTCTGCAGATAATTCACCTGCACACTATAATCAGGGCTCTGTGGGTTTAAGGTGTCAAGTTTGTCTAATTCCTTTTGGAATATCTTGGCAATATCTTCTGACCACTTTTTATTCTTAGCCTTTTCAAGTAATTCTTTCTTGTCAGGTGCAGAATCACCATCACCCAATTCTTCCTTAATGTTCTTAATCTGTTGATGTAGGAAGTATTCGCGCTGCTGTTCGTCAAGGTCCTCACGTGTTTTTGAGCGTATATCCTGACGGAGATGCTGGAACTGAATTTCACGATTCAGCACCTTCATCAACGCAAACAGACGATCTTTGATAGAATTTTCTTCCAACATTTGAATCTTGTCTGTTACTGGGAATGGCATGGTTGAACACACATAATTCACTGCGACAACAGGATTATTGATATTGTCGAGTGCAAACTGTGTGTCATCTGGGATGTCATCGCTACCATGGATATACTCCTTAGTGACCATCTTCATATCCTCAACAGCCGTAGAGAATTCCTTGTCTCTCTTTGGCTCAGCTTCTTCTGGTATAGCAACGGTATATCCCTTCATGTAGGGTTCAGTAGTTGTGATGTCCTTAATCTTACACTTACCAAGTCCCTGTAAGATGACCGTGCGGTTGTTCCCCTCGTAATTGCCAGGCATATCAAAGGCACGAACGAAACGTGCGTAGATACCTGTCATATAGACATCGTCTACTTGAGGGTCATTAATATTGCTATCTTTCTGACTTACAATTGCTATAATCGTGTTAGGGTTCTCTTCCAAGTGTTCGACAAGAGCCAGAGTTGGTTTTCTGCCAACGAGGATAGGGGAGAGAATACCTGGGAACATAACGAGGTTACGGGTTACGAAAATAGGGATTTCGCCATCAACTTGTACGTCCAAGTTTGGCATGTCTCCTTCGTAATCAGTAATCATTTGTATAGAGCTATTTTGTTTCATAAAGTTCTTTTATACCTGCTTTTAGCTTGCAAAGGTACAAAATAAAACCGAAAGACTAAAAGAATAATTGTGCTTTAATTAGTTATCTTGTAAAAAGGTGGGGTTATGTGCGTAAGAAATAGGTGACAAATAGTAGGGTGTTTGTACTCCGCTCATTTGGTGTTGATGCTTCGCACCATTGGTGTTAAGCCTCCGCACTATGTGTGCTAAGCCTCTTTGATCCAATAAAAGCTGATGAGTAAGTCTACTATTGTTAGGAATAATAAGCTACAGTAAACCCTTAATGTCTTACTTGTCTGTTAATGTGTTTTCGGATGATAATAGCTTTAAATACGTTTCTTTACTGAATGTTAGTTATTGTCTTATCATTTATTGCCTTCTTACTTACTTAATGTAGAATGCTTGTGTAAGATTTTGATACCACATTGTGCGTACTCCATTATCGTCGTTTAGTACTTGTTCTTCTATCTTATATACTGTGGTAGTATCCTTTCCAAACTCTATTAAGCAGCGTTTAGCAGGTTTTGAAGATTTTGTTTTAATATTAGTTATCTTTAGTATTGATAATCCGTTAAATATAGCTTCTGCTTCAAGTATATCTTTGTTGTCATAAGGGATGATAACGGATAGTGTTCCGTTTGCTTTAAGGAGCCTTTTAGAATGGTAGATTAGTTCTTGGTGAGAGAGGGTATCAGTGTGTCTTGCAGTTGTTCTTTGGTGTAAAGGATTTTTTAATGAATTAATAAAATAAGGTGGATTGCATACAATTGCATCGTAAATTCCTTCTTCTTGGGTTTCACTGCATGGGATGTAATCTTGTAGGGAACTATTAAGAATATTTATTCTATCATTAAACGGAGACTGTGAGACATTAAAGCGTGCATCTTCAAGCGCACCCTTGTCAATCTCAATAGCATCAATTTGGGCTGTTGGAAAGCGTTGCGCCATCATAAGGGCAATGAGTCCCGTACCTGTTCCAATATCAAGAATTCTCAAACCTCCATTTGCCCAGGCACCAAGCAATACGCCATCCGTCCCAACCTTCATGGCTGTGTGATCATCAGTGATATGAAATTGCTTAAATGTAAAGCCCATCTTACTGGCTTAGGGTTTTATATATTCAGTTTGCGAAGCAGGTTTTTATTGATAGCCTGCACTTTTCTACTTTGTTTGGTAAGGTCTTGTCTCATCAAGTCAATGTTGTAGAATATTTCAGAAAAGGCAGTTTGCAGCATGTTGGGTTGTCTACAATCTTTCCCTCCCTTAGGATTGACTACGATATTTATTCCCTTTGGTACCACAGAGATGTCTACGTCAGCGTCAGATGTGATAGGATCGCCGTCGTAATGAATAACTCCTTCTTTCTTGCGGCGTATATGAATATGTTTGGCTCTAAAAGTCTTTATCTTTAAGTTTTTATCCAACGTTTTGTTGAAAAGCTCAATGGCAACCTGTGGGGCTTCAATGAGGTCAAATGGTTCCATGATAATAATATCCAACAGACCATCGCTCATAGATGCTTGCGGAGCGATATAGGCATTGTTACCATATTGTGAAGCATTGGCTGCTGACACGAGGAAAGCCTTATAACGATGTGTTCCATCCTCATCTTCTATTACATAAGTTTCAGGCTCATAGCTTAATCCTTCTTCAAGAACTTTCTGCATGTAAGTGATAGGTCCACGTTTGCCAGCTTCTGCAAATTTCATCGAAATAAAAGCATCAAAACCCATTCCACACGTGCAGAAGAACGGATGGTTATTGATGATACCATAGTCGAGTGCTTTAACATCATAACAGTTTAAGATGTCAATACATTTCTTTAGATTCATCGGTAGGTTTAGATGCCTTGCAAGTCCATTTCCTGAACCGCAAGGGAGTATGCCTAAAACAGACTTAGTATTGATAAGTGACCTTCCAACTTCGTTGACCGTTCCATCTCCACCCACAGCCACAACGAGGTCTACGCCTTCTTCCACGGCTTCTCGGGCAAGGTCGGTCGCGTGACCCGCATGTTGCGTTTCTGCAATGCGATAGTCAAACTTCTCTTTATCGAGTCGTTCTTCAATAAGGTCTGGAATACCCGCCTTACTAATTGTACCCGATATAGGGTTTAGGATAAAAACTACTTTTTTCTTATTCATTGTGCCAAATAATCAGCGCATGGTTTATATGTACAAAGATACATATTTATCAGTTATATCGTGGATATTATGAGAGTAAAAATGTTTAAAAATCACTTTTCTAATCAAAAAGACTTTTTTGTCATTCTAAATTAGTATCTTTGCAGCCTAAAATAATATTTAAGTAGTCAATGACTACACCACATTAAAAATAATGGGACAGTTACAAGACAAGTACAAAAGCTACCGCGAGCCGCAGAAGTTTATGGATGCAGGTGTTTATCCATACTTCCGCGAGATTACAAGTAAGCAAGGAACAGAAGTTACAGATATTGATGGCAACGAGATTCTTATGTTTGGTTCTAACGCCTATACAGGTCTTCCAAACGATCCACGTGTGATTAATGCTGCTCAGCGTGCCCTTG
Organism: uncultured Prevotella sp.; assembly: GCA_963540415.1. Lineage (GTDB taxonomy): Bacteria > Bacteroidota > Bacteroidia > Bacteroidales > Bacteroidaceae > Prevotella. The sequence continues at coordinate 5,569 of CAUTPS010000045.1, read as the reverse complement.
AGAAGTATGGCTCAGGTTGTGCCGGTAGTCGTTTCTTAAATGGTACACTCGATCTTCATGTTCAGTTGGAGAAAGAGCTTGCTGCTTTTGAAGGCAAGGATGAGGCTCTTGTTTTTTCAACAGGTTTTTCTGTAAATGCTGGTGTCCTCTCTGTTGTAGTAGGACGTGGCGATTATATTATCTGTGATGACCGTGATCACGCAAGTATTGTTGATGGACGTCGTTTGAGTTTTGCTACTCAACTTCGTTACAAGCACAATGATATGGAAGATTTGGAGCGTGTTCTTCAGAGACTTCCTCATGAAGCTGTTAAGCTGATTGTTGTTGATGGCGTCTTCTCGATGGAGGGTGATTTAGCTAATCTGCCAGCAATTGTTGAATTGAAGCACAAGTATAACAGCTCAATCATGGTTGATGAGGCACATGGTTTAGGTGTCTTTGGTCGCCAGGGTAGAGGTGTTTGTGATCATTTTGGCTTGACAGACGAGGTAGACCTCATTATGGGTACTTTCTCAAAGAGTTTGGCTTCAATTGGTGGCTTTATTGCTGGTGATAAGGATACTATTAATTATCTCCGTCATACCTGCCGTACATATATCTTTTCTGCAAGTAATGCACCTGCAGCAACAGCTGCTGCTTTGGAAGCTCTCCATATTATAGAGCAGGAGCCAGAACGTTTGGAGCAGTTATGGAAGGTGACTAATTATGCTTTGAAGCGTTTTAAAGAAGAAGGCTTTGAAATAGGTGAAACAGAGAGTCCTATCATCCCCCTTTATGTTCGTGATATTGAAAAGACCTTTGTGGTTACAAAGTTGGCGTATGAGGCTGGTGTGTTTATCAATCCGGTAATTCCTCCAGCATGTGCTCCACAAGACACTTTGGTGCGTTTTGCTTTAATGGCTACTCATACAGAGGAGCAGGTTGAACGCGGTGTTCAGGCTTTGACTAAGATTTTCAAGGCGCAAGGCATCATTAAATAAGTATTATCTATATCCTTATTTAAAGGGATTTATAATTTTAAAACGATGGGATTATTCTTATAGAGTAAACCCATCGTTTTTTTTAAATACCTTATATATATAGGGTGTTGGGTGTTGGGTGATGTGTGTTGATACTTGAGTGTAGAGGGGGTGAATAATTAAGATTTATTGGTGTCCGATAAAACTTTTAGGGGTTTATCTGTGTTAGATAAAATAGACTTAAACTTATGATTTCATTAATTTATCTGGTTATTATAGGCTTTCCTTGTCAAAATAAGCACATTTTATAATGCTTACAGTTTGAAACTGAAAACCAAGCCCCTGGATAAGTAAAACGGCTGCAACACCGATGGATAAAGAGATACATAGCTTTCAGTTTATTTTTACTGGACAGCAATAATTAAGATTATGGTATTATTAGGCTAATAAGCCTGATTAAGCCTAATAAGCCTAAGTCTAATAAGCCAAATAGGTTATATATATAATAACTGTTTCTTGGGTTTATTCGGCTTTTATTTTGTTTATTGTATAGGATGAGTCTTCATGATGAGAAGTTTTTATGAAAAGAATTTAATGGTAATGAGTATAAAAGTTGTAGTCGGACTGCTATTATGAAGTGAAGATATAGAGATTTTTTTGTGATTTTGGACTTAAAAGGATTAGAAAGTTTGCTTTTTGCATCTATTGTCGTCTTACTTGAAAAGTACATTGGCTTATGATAACGTTGATTTGATTAAAAATAAAATAATTTTTTGAGTTTAGTCATTATAATTACTTTTTCTCCTTACTTGCTTGTTTATCAACAACTTTGCGTCTATTTGAAACTATATGCAAACGGGATTCGTAAGAAAAGTATTATTTTTTTTATTGAAAAAAACAAGGAAAAGTTTGGAGGTGTCGGAAATATGTAGTACCTTTGCACTCGCAATTCGGAAATGAGTCAATTATTAATGAATATGCACGGGGTGTAGCGCAGCTCGGTAGCGCATCTGGTTTGGGACCAGGCGGTCGCAGGTTCGAATCCTGTCACCCCGACTTTTTGTCTAACTCTTTAGAGAAAGAGAGACGTTAAATGCGGCAATAGCTCAGTTGGTAGAGCACGACCTTGCCAAGGTCGGGGTCGCGAGTTCGAGTCTCGTTTGCCGCTCTTTGATATTCTGAATTACATAGAAGTTTTCTTCTAAGTAAATGCCCAGGTGGCGGAATTGGTAGACGCGCACGTTTCAGGTGCGTGTGTTTCACGACGTGCAGGTTCGAGTCCTGTTCTGGGCACTTTCTAAATCAGAATGTCTCGTATATGCTGGAGAGGTGGCGGAATTGGTAGACGCGCTACTTTGAGGGGGTAGTGAAAATTGTTTCGTGGGAGTTCGAGTCTCCTCCTCTTCACATAGAGTTTTGAAGTAAGTCGTTACTTACTTAGTAAATGCGGCAATAGCTCAGTTGGTAGAGCACGACCTTGCCAAGGTCGGGGTCGCGAGTTCGAGCCTCGTTTGCCGCTCTTTTTTTAGAGAAACATACATAGCATTTCTTTATGAATTTATATTTGCGATATTTCGATAATGAAGTATTAGTACACAATGTTGAGGAAGCTTTGGATTTTTTAAGTTCTATTCCTGACATTCAACTCACTCCAGAATTGGAAGATGATATTAGAAATTATGCTTCTAACGATGTCTTTTATCCAAAACGTTATAAGGTTCGTCCTCGAGTTTATTTTATAGTCATTAAGACTGAGGCAGCTACTATGATGGATTTTAAGCAGAAAAAAGCCCTTCGTCCGGTTGTTGATGGAATCGTTCGTAAGGATAATTCAGCTATTATGCATCTCAATGAGGAACGTGAGGGATGGTATGAAGGTGAACTTGATTTTAAGCGTGTCGTCCTCATTCCTACTTCAGGTAAACATGAATATCGTGATACTCATTTCGTAGCACAGTGTAAGGCTGTTTCAGGATGGGATTGCTATAATCGTATTGTTGAGTATCTAAAAGATAGGGTTGACAATAGAAGTCAGTTCCCTTCTGCTAAAGGTAAGAATTTTAAGTTTAGATATTTAGGTATGTGGAAGTAATTTCACATGCCTTTTTGTTATTGCTTTCTTATGAATAAAGTAATGTTAATTGGTAATGTCGGTCGAGAGCCAGAGATAAAATATTATGAGGCAGACCAATGTGTTGCCTCTTTTACTTTGGCAACAACGGAGCGTGGATATACACTTCCAAATGGTACGGTTGTACCTGATCACACTGATTGGCATAACATAGTTCTCTTTAAGGCATTGGCTAAGTATGCTGAGAAGTATATTCATAAAGGCGATAAACTTTATATTGAGGGGCGTGTGCGTTATCGTACTTATGATGATAAAAAAGGTATGCGTCGTTATGTTACGGAGATTTATGGTGACAACCTTGAATGGCTTTCCGCATCCCGTAAATCTGAAAGTGTGTCTGGAGAGAAAGTAGATGATAATGCTTCTGATACTACAGATAATTCTAATTTACCTTTTTAATGGATAGTTTTTTAGTAGTTTTTTCTTCTTATATAAGTGTTAATCCAATAGATATTAGTGTGATTCTTGCAATTCTATTGGCTGTTTTTCTACTAAGTCTTTCGGCTTTTGCAAGTGCGTCGGAGATTGCTTTCTTTAGTTTATCTCCAACTGATATAGAGTCGCTTGATCCAGATAAGAATGCTTCTGATAAGCTTATTCAGCAGTTTAGAGACGATAGTGAGCGTACGTTGGCAACAATTCTTATTACGAATAATCTTGTCAATGTTGCGATTATTATGCTGTGTAATTATATCTTTTCCAGTCTGTTTACCTTTAAGGAAGAGTGGTTACAGTTTCTTTTTGTTACAATTCTTCTAACCTTCTTACTTTTACTTTTTGGTGAGATAGTACCGAAGGTTTATAGTAGAAGAAATCCATTGGCATTCTGTAGAAGTGGTGTCAAAGGCATTGTTTTCTTTCGTAAGTTGTTTTGGCCTATCGAAACGATATTGTTGAAAAGTGGTGCTTTTGCTGAAAAGGTAGTTCAAAAGGAGAATCGTCAGTTGTCTGTTGATGATCTTGAACAGGCTTTAGAATTGACTGATAAGAATGATATTAAGGATGAGCAGGGTATGCTGCAAGGTATTATTCGCTTTGGAGATGAGACTGCAAAAGAGGTTATGACTTCTCGTCAGGATATTATAGATTTGGATATCCACTGTTCATATGAAGATGTCTTGAAATGTATCGTTGATAATAACTATTCTCGTATTCCTGTTTATCAAGATAATCAAGATAACATACGAGGTGTGCTTTATATTAAGGATCTCCTGCCTCACCTATCTAAGCCAACTAACTTTAGATGGCAGAGTTTGATTCGACCACCTTATTTTGTTCCAGAGACGAAGAAGATAGACGATCTCTTACGTGACTTCCAAGAGAATAAAGTTCATATAGCTATTGTCGTTGATGAGTTTGGTGGTACGAGTGGTATTGTTACTTTAGAGGACATTCTTGAAGAAATTGTCGGAGAGATTAATGACGAGTTTGATGAAGAAGAGCGTAACTATACAAAATTAGGTTCTAATATCTACATATTTGAGGGTAAAACTCTCTTGAAAGACTTCTCTAAGATTCTTAATCTCCCAGATGATGAGTTTGATGAGATAGAAGGCGATGCTGATTCTGTAGCAGGTTTACTATTAGAAATCAAGGGAGATTTCCCTGCAGTACATGAGATGCTGGACTATAAGAACTATAAGTTTGAAGTCTTAGCTATTGAAGAGCGTCGTATTAGTAAAGTTAAAGTTACTGTTTGTGGTAAGGATAACGAATGATGTTGAGGGTAAGGTCGTCATTGGTCTGTTGGAGATAGAGAAAGGAAGACAGGCAGAGAACGATGGGGTACATTATGTCTTAACGGAAATGTTAGGCTATGAGCCTTTAGTAGAACATAATGAGGATGGTAAACCAATGATAGAGGGCTATCATATAAGTATATCTCATACTCTTGGTTATGTTGCTGTTATTCTTTCTCGTGACTATGAAGTAGGTATTGATATAGAATACGTTTCTGATAGAGTAAATCGTATATCATCACGTTTCCTAAGAGATGATGAGGTCTTTGCTGATACGACAGATAAGCTTATTGCTTGGTGTGCCAAGGAAACTATGTATAAACTCTTTTCTTCTGAACATTTAGCTTTAAAAGATATAAAAGTAGACCCGCAGTCAAGCTTAGTAACTAATATGAAGCGTAATATCACGCTTAAGTTTCAGTGTGAGTGTTCTTCAAAGTACATTTTGACTTATACTTGGTATTAAGTCTTATTTTATTTCGTCCTTACTGGCACATCTTAATTACAGATAATAGTTTTGATATCATAAATGCATATAATGATATAAAAAATTCATTATGCAGTAAAAAATGTTTAAATAATTAATTTATTCAGTGTTTGACTTGTTTTTTATTTTCATTTTACCTATATTTGTACCTGTCATTTAGCGGATAACGTAATATATTTACCATTTAGTCTAATTAATCAATACTCTGTTAATAATTACGTAATCGTTTGAAAATGAGCAAGTTAATTAACAA
>CAUTPS010000044.1:0-22269 GCA_963540415.1 uncultured Prevotella sp. | reverse complement strand
GCCGTTGTACTAAACCAAACAGAAGAGTGGTATGATACTTAGCCCGAGTTCAGGTTATTTAATATATTTATAACTTGGATGCAAAGGTAGAATTTTCTGAATTAAATGACAATACCTAAATCTGTTGAAATTATGTACCTAAGTTATACCACAACACTCAACCTTTTATTCAGGCTTTTCACCATATTTAGGTATTATTGGAAATAATACAAACACCCCATTCTATAAATAAACTATTTTATCACAATTAATTATTAAGGTCACAATAGTCACGTTTCCGTATTAGACGAATTACATACTAACATCTATTATAATCCTAAAACCACCTATATATATTTATAACGTACACATTCTATTGAACCGTCGTTACAAAAACAAACAACACCCTATTTAAGATTTTAAAGGCTATTGGGGCTAAAAGGAAGTCAACAAATTGGCGATTATGTAAGGATTTTTTCTTTCGTAGATTTTTATTGATACTTAATTGGACTCGAAAAGACGCCTTCTTGGCTTGCAAAAGATGCCCTTTTGAGGTCATATTAACGCCCTTTTGAAGTCCAATTAAGCACCGCTTCGCAAGCATCTTTACAACATACTGATACGCTGCAAGTTACAAACATCCCGAGAAATAGTGTTTTATTCGGTTTTTAAAAGAATATTTTACGATATTTGTAAAGATATTTCTAACCTAAATTTATTGTATAAAGGAGAATGCTACTTTGCATAATAATAGGCAGCATAGCTACCTTTTTTATAAGGTGCAATAAGTCTTAATCCTCGTTTCTTAAGCGAGAGAATCTTGAGAGCTTCTTTATAATAACGTGGACGAAGGCTATCTGCTGGGTAATACTGCGGAAGATAGCGAGCAAAGTCATTAAGATTGCGATCTAACAAGAAACCTGTCAACTGATAGTTAGCTGAATTACGGGTAACTTTATAGAGTACACTATCAGGTTGTAGCCACGAATGTACCTTACCAGGACGCAATGTACTTGCCCCACCCTCCAAAGGATAATGAAAAAGACTGTCTGCTAAATGACCTCTACGCGCAACTGCATAGACGGTTAGCATAGATGTTACAGAATCCGTATGTGGCATCGTACGCACAACATCCAATGCACCTGCATAATCCTTTTTATCTATCAAAGCCTCAACTTTAGCTCGCTGATGAAAATAGCGATTACTATTACTGAAAAGTCCAGTAAATAAGAAGAAACCAAGAAAAAGCAGTAGATTTATCCAAATCATCTGTGAAAACGGACCATAGCTACGCGATTCTGGTTCATAAGGCTCAAAGCGTTTGACAGCAAACATTACAAAAATATAAACCAAAAATAGCAAAGGAGCTATCCATAACCAATTGCCAAACGTTACGCTATCGGCTGTAGGACGAAGGTCAGTGATGATTGTAAGAATAAGAAAAGATGGAAAGTAAGTCAAGCCAAAGCCACGCTTCTTTAACTTAAACAATGAACTTATACCCATTTGGAGTAACTTTAAAGTAAATGTTATCAGCACTGCACCCAACATTGGATCATAGAAGGTTTGCCTTCCTGAAGCCAAGTGCTGTACTACGGTCATCACATCTGCTTGATAGAAAAACAGATAACAGAATGTGAATGAGCAAAATAGTACTGTGCAAATAGCACGCATAAACTTACTTTCCATCATGAATTTACTTCTTTCTCAATACTACAGCACTACGGGCTGGTATATAAAGTTTGAGCCAGCCTTTATGATCTTTCTCATAAAGAGGGTCGCTATTTGTGAAATGCTCTACTGTATCATCAGCAAAGCCAAAGCCACCAAACTCTTTAGCATCTGTGTTTAATACTACATTATAAGAACCTTCTGGCACCAAGAAACCATAATCAGAATAAGAATGTGTTGGTGAGAAGTTGAATACAAAGACTAACTCTCCCCTACTAAACGCCAATATCTGGTCGCCATCATTGTGCCAAATCTCTTGGATAGGAGTCTCATTAAACTTCTTCTCACTTGTAATTACCTCCAACATCTTACGGTCGAAGTCGCCAAGCAAGTGATAACATAGGTCCTTGTTATCAACCAAGTTCCACTGTCGACGGGCATACTTATGGCTCCATCCATTTCCTTCGCGTGGAAAATCAATCCACTCTGGATGACCAAACTCATTACCCATAAAGTTCAGATAGCCACCATTAATAGCAGCAATAGTGGCAAGACGAATCATCTTATGCAGCGCAATGCCACGATGAGTCATCTCTGTTTCGTCTCCCTTGCGGAAATGCCAATACATATCTGCATCTACTAATCGGAAGATAATAGTCTTATCGCCCACCAACGCTTGGTCGTGTGATTCACAATAAGAAATAGTTTTCTCATCAGAACGTCGATTCTTTATCTCCCAGAAGATAGAAGATGGCTTCCAAGCCTCGTCTGGTAACTCCTTGATTGTCTTAATCCAGTAGTCTGGAATGTTCATCGCCATACGATAATCAAAGCCGTATCCACCATCTTTAAACTTAGCTGCTAAACCTGGCATACCCGACACTTCCTCTGCAATCGTTACTGCATTCTTGTTTACCTCATGGATAAGACAGTTAGCAAGTGTCAAATAACAGATAGCGTTATCATCCTGATGTCCATTGAAGTAATCAGCATAGTTACAGAATGCTTCACCTAATCCATGACTGTAATAAAGCATTGAAGTCACACCATCAAAGCGGAAACCATCAAAGTGATATTCCTCTAACCAGTATTTACAGTTAGACAAAAGGAAGTGGAGAACCTCGTCTTTACCATAGTCGAAACATAGCGAATCCCATGCTGGATGCTCATGACGCTCACCCGGATAGAAGTATTGATTAGGATCACCAGCTAAGTTGCCCAAGCCTTCTACCTCGTTCTTAACAGCATGAGAGTGGACGATATCCATGATTACAGCAATGCCATTCTTATGCGCTTCATCAATGAGTGCCTTCAACTCTTCAGGCGTCCCGAAGCGTGAACTGGCTGCAAAGAAAGAGCTAACGTGATAACCAAAGCTACCATAATAAGGATGTTCCTGAATAGCCATAATCTGAATGGCGTTATATCCGTCCTTAATTATACGTGGTAATACCTTCTCACGGAACTCATTATATGTTCCAACCTTCTCCTCATCCTGTGCCATACCAATGTGACACTCATAAATCAGAAGTGGAGAGGTCTGTGGCTTAAAGGTCTTTTTCTTCCAAACATATGGCTCAGCGGGTGCCCATACCTGTGCAGAGAAGATTTTACTTGACTCATCTTGAACAACACGTTGTGTCCAAGCAGGGATGCGCTCACCTTCTCCACCTTCCCAATGTACACGCATCTTGTAGTACTGACCATGCTGCATAGCATCATGTGGGAGCGTAAGTTCCCAGTTCCCAGTACCTTCAATCCTGTGACATTGATAGGCTTCTTGCTCATTCCAACCATTGAAATCACCAACAAGATAAATCTCAGTAGCGTTAGGAGCCCATTCACGGAACACCCATCCATCAGCAGTCTGATGCAAACCATAGTAGTTATGGCCGTTTGCAAAATCCGAGAGTGTCAACTTACCATTCTGAGTAAGCTGATTCATCTTCCAAAGAGCATGCTCGTGACGTCCACGAATTGCATCCTCATAAGGAGCCAAATAGGCATCATTCTTTACGAGTCCTATGTGAGACGGCTCCTTCACTTTTGTCGTTTTAGCAGAAGTCTTTTTGACTGGAGCCTTCTTTGTTGTGGTCTTCTTTGTAACCATGGTAGATAAGCTTTATGTTATTTGTTATATTTTGTAAAGACTAATTCGTATAGCGTTTTCCTCTTTCATAATAACCGCTGGCAGTTACTTTACCGTTCTTATCACGCTCAATGAACTTTCCATCACGGCGGTCATCACGATAGTTACCTTCAAAACGTACACCATCTGCAGACTCCTCAACAGCTGTTCCATTTCTTTTGCCATTGTGGTAGCTGCCACGAAACTTACTGCCATCAGCATAGTGTATGATGATTAGTCCTTCTAATAAACCATTTCGGAACTGCCCTTCATACACATCCTTATTCTTCTTGGTCAGTTTTCCCTGTCCATTCTGCATGTCTTTCTCCCAGTAACCTACATAGATATCGCCATTATTCCATGACATTGTGCCATAGCCAGACTTAAGTCCTTTAAGGAAATGACCAGAATATTGGTCGCCATTCTTATAACGGAAGATGCCTTGTCCTGTGCGTTCGCCATCTAAATATTCACCATCATAGCTTTCGCCATCCTTGAATTTATAGATTCCCTTACCGTTCTGTAGGTCATTCTTCCACTCTCCATTATATTCATCACCATCTGCATAAATATAAATTCCTTTACCTTCTTTTAGGTTATTCACCCAATTTCCTGTAAACGATGAGTGGTCTGGCCAATTGAAACTACCTTGTCCATTCTTCATATCGTTCTTCCATGAGCCTTCATAAAACGCTCCATTGGCAAAAATATACTTTCCTTCACCACTTCTTTTGTCATGATCCCAATTACCAATATACTTATCACCATTGTAATAATACATTGTTCCCTGTCCCTGCTGATAGTCCTTGTACCATAAACCATCATAACGATTACCATTGGCAAAGTAGTAAACACCTTGCCCATGTTGCTGATCTTGGAACCACTGACCTACATACTTCTCACCATCTGCAAACTTATAGGTTCCTTGTCCATGGCGTAAACCTTTCATATAATCGCCTTCATAGACATTACCTTTCTTATAAGTTGTTTTTCCTTTACCATTTGGTTTACCACGGAACATCTGTCCATGATAAGTTCCTCCATCCGTTGTTGTACAAGTACCTATCTCTATGTTTTGTGCAAAGAGATACGAAGGAAGGAGAAGTAACAATATGATGATATATTTATGTTTCACGTTTCTCGTTTTTAGTTTATTATAATTAAAATAACCTATATGCAAAGATACCGATTTCAACTGAGAACAACAAATTTATAAAACATTTTTAAGCCATGTTCTCAAAATTACGTTTGTAAGCATTTACTTTTACAGAGAAGGGGCGAAATCCATTGTAAATGATAAAGAAATTTGAACAAAGTGAGGGAGTATGATATTTAAACTAATAGAATAAAGTTCTCTTTTTATAATTAAATTTTCAAGATGTGTCACTATAAAAAAGCAGACATTGAATTATATCTTATTTCTTTGTAAAAGTAAGTTCAATATCAAACTAATATCTGTAGCGGGTGATATAATACCTTTGCAACCTCAATCTGTAATCATATTGACTATATTTTACAAAACAAAAAACATTCAACACCAATGCTATTTACCATCCGCACGAATGGTGTTAAGCCTCCGCACATTATGTGCTAAGCCTCCGCACAACATGTGCGCATCATCAGAATGTTGGGTAAAGACAAGGAGATAGATGCTTTATAACCATTACAACGTTGCGTAAAACATCTCTTCTATATGTTTCTTGGAGAACTTCATCGAGAAAGAACACTCATTACAAAAGAATTAAAGGGCACAGCAAGTAATTTGCTGTGCCCTTTAATACCCACATTTCTGTGAGTTCTTTGAGCTTGACTTTTGGTTCGCGCCTCACGGCGTTCCCCAATCATCTTGCATCATTGTTATCCTTTAATCAATCTCTTATTACCTTAACTAAACCTATTTTAAATCTAACCTGAACAATCTCTTTTGTTCTACCTTAAAATAATAACTAAAAACCTAAATCTATTACTACTAACCTAAACAATCTATATTTGTCTTTTGACGATGCAAAGGTACAACTGTTTGCGCACACAACAAAACTTTTTCACGATTATTTTCAGCAAAACGACGTTTATTGACATACATCAAGTGAAATAACAAAGAAGGGATATGGGAAAGAAGGAGGAAAGAAGTTGACTTATAATGAGCAAATACCATAAGACAAAAGCCATCTTTTAGGCAGAATAAGCACAAATAAAAAATGTTGGAACACATAAACTATGCGTCCCAACATTATAATATATCCTTTTATAAAAAAGACTTATCTTACGTCATTCCTTATTATATAAGGTACTGGCTTGAGATACTCTCATTGTTCAATACACGCTGGATTGTTTCTGCAAACATATCAGCTACAGAAATCTGCTTTACCTTTGAGCAACGATCTGTATATGGAATAGAGTCTGTGAAAACCATCTCCTCCAACGCAGAAGCCTCTACACGCTCAGTAGCAGGACCACTCATCACACAATGAGAAGCAATAGCACGTACACTCTTAGCACCTGCCTCCTTCATAACGTCAGCTGCCTTGGTGATAGTACCAGCTGTATCAACCATATCATCAACGATGATAACGTTCTTATCTTTCACATCACCAATAATCTGAATTGTATCAACGACATTGGCACGTGCACGAGTCTTGTTACAAAGAACCAGTGGACAACCGAGATACTTAGCGTAAGTATTAGCACGCTTAGAGCCACCTACATCAGGACTTGCTATAACAAGATCCTTCAAATGTAAGCCCTGAACATAAGGAAGAAGAACACCGCTTGCATAGAGATGGTCAACAGGAACATTGAAGAAGCCCTGAATCTGATCTGCATGTAAGTCCATTGTAATCAGACGGTCGATACCAGCAACACTCAACAAGTCGGCTACTAATTTCGCACCAATGCTGACACGTGGCTTATCCTTACGGTCTTGACGCGCCCAACCAAAATAAGGCATAACAGCGATAATGTGACGAGCTGAAGCACGCTTAGCTGCATCAATCATCAAGAGAAGCTCCATAAGGTTGTCAGAGTTTGGGAAAGTGCTCTGTACAAGGAAGACATCCTTACCACGAATACTCTGCTCGTAAGAAACGACAAATTCGCCGTCAGAGAAGCGGGTCATCACCAAGTTACCAAGCGGACAGCCAAGGCTGGCACAGATTTTCTCAGCAAGGTATCTCGTCTTTGTACCAGAGAATACCAAAAAAGAGTTATTTTCACTCATTTCTTTTAGTTGTTTATATTGATAACGTATAAATCTTTATAAGTCTCTGTATCATTAACAGAGGGCACGCAGCTTACGGAAGTGATTAATGATAGAGCTAAAATTCTGTTCATTATAAATACTAAACTTATCCCATAAGTCGTTCCGAACCACTACTCCACCAAAGTCAAGCTCACGAAGAATAGGTATATCGTCTATCGTCACACCGCCCATTGCATAAACATGTCGCCCAAGAATGCCCTGCCTATAAGCCTCGTCTAATTCAAGATCAGAGAGAACACGCTCTTCTTTTTCCGCTTGTTCACGAGGTTGGTGGATATTTTTTAGAAAGACATAGTCCGATTGTTTCTTCATAGCCTTTAGCTGCATTACATCATCACAAGTTCTACTTAGAGAGCCACGGTAGCCACGAGGCACAGCAACACTTGAGTTATCCAGGTGGATACCACCCAAAGAAAACTCATTCTTCATATTAAAATGCTGATGTATTGTGATTTTACGATGATATTCAGAAGGCAAAAGTGAAAGAAGACGCTCCAAATAAAGTGGGGAAGTATCTGCCTTCGAGATATGGAGACTATCAAGTCCTTCCTCGAAAAGCATACTTAAAATCTTATCTTCTTCCACAAAATATGTGGACTTAGTCATGATGACCAATTTCATGCCTTTAGTTTATTTGTATTGCAAAGGTAGAGATTATTTCCCATAACTGCAAATTTTTCCTTATATTTGCACCATGAAAATAAATCCATTAACATACGCCGAACTCTCTCGCCCAATGTATGTGCTGGAAGAGACAAGGCTCAGAGAAAATCTAAACCTCATTGCTCACGTGGCAAAAGAGGCTGATGTTGAGATTATTCTCGCATTCAAAGCATACGCTTTATGGCGTACGTTTCCTATTTTTCGTGAGTATATCAAGGCTACAACAGCCTCCTCTCTCTTTGAAGCTCGACTTGGCTTTGAGGAATTTGGAGCACCCACACACACCTTCTCACCAGGCTATACGGATTATGAAATTGACGATATCGCTCGCTGTTCATCACATCTTGTATTTAATTCATTGACACAATACGAGCGGTATCACGTACGTGCCAAAATTGAAAATCAGAAGTTGAGTTTCGGTTTGCGTGTAAATCCTGAGTACTCAGAGGTGGAAACGCTCATTTATAACCCTTGTGCGCCTGGTACTCGCTTTGGAATATCATCCGATAAGCTACCAGAAACACTACCAGAGGACATTGATGGCTTTCATATCCACTGTCATTGCGAAAGTGGCAGCGATGTCTTCGAGCGTACCTTAGTACATATAGAAGAGAAGTTTGCCAAGTGGTTCCCTCAACTAAACTGGATTAACTTTGGTGGTGGTCATCTCATGACACGCAAAGACTATGACGTTAAACGTCTGATACATGTCTTACGAGGATTCCGTAAACGCTATCCGTGGCTTAAAGTTATCCTCGAGCCAGGCAGTGCCTTTGCTTGGCAGACGGGTCCACTGGTAGTACAAGTTGTTGATATAGTAGAGGATCATGGCATAAAGACAGCTATTCTTAATGCAAGTTTTACTTGTCACATGCCCGATTGTCTTGAAATGCCTTACCACCCAACCATTCGTAATGCAAAACTTGTCGACGAAGATGGTACTGCAAAAGGCGAATATACCTACCGATTAGGTGCAAACAGCTGTTTGAGTGGTGACTGGATGGGCTCGTGGGACTTCGGCCATGCACTGGAAATAGGCGAGAACATTATCTTTGAAGATATGCTCCACTACACGACTGTCAAGACAAATATGTTCAATGGTATCAGTCACCCAGCTATCGCCCTACTCCATACAAATAACGAACTCGAAGTGCTTCGCGAATATACTTACGAAGATTATCGTGACAGAATGGACTAATGGCACACCATTTGCTACGTTAAAGACAGTATTAAAACATAAATTAAGGAAGAAATATTATGGCATTTATAGATTATTATAAGATTCTTGGTGTTGACCGCAACATCCCTCAAAAGGATGTGCGAGCAGCCTATAGAAAGAGAGCTAAGCAGTTTCATCCTGACTTACATCCAAACGACCCAAAGGCAAAAGCTAAATTTCAAGCATTGAGCGAGGCGTTTGAGGTTATCGGTGATCCTGATAAGCGAGCTAAATACGATAAGTACGGAGAGCAGTGGCGTAATGCTGAAGCATACGAAAATGCTGGTGGCTTTGGTGGATTCCAAGGTGGACAAAGTGGAGAAAACCCCTTTGGCGGATTCGACTTTAGCAGTTTCGGTAATGGTGGAGGTGGCTTTAGCAGCTTCTTCCAAGACCTCTTTGGTGGCGGTGGGCGACGTCGTTCGTCTGGCTTTAACACGGGTAGAGCTCATGCACAACAGCCAACAGGACAGATGGAAGCTAATGTCGGTATAGACCTCTACACGGCTCTTTTAGGTGGTGAAATCGTTATTCAACTCTCTGGTGGACAGAAAGTAAAACTGAAGGTAAAACCATTGACACAAGGTGGAACAAAGGTTCGCCTACGTGGTAAGGGTTACGACCGAGGCGATGGTACTTTCGGCGACCTTATTATCACCTACAATGTGAGACTTCCTGACCACCTCACAGACCGTCAGAAAGAGCTGATTGAGCAGATGAGACGCGAAGGATAATAAGAATATAGACACAATAAGGAACTTTTACTCAATGTAGGAGTTCCTTTTTTTGTATCACAAGCATAGCCATACAAGCCAGTTGTTATATCAAAAAAGCAATTATTCTTATGAAGAGGTATTGCGATTTGATAAGTGTTGACCAACAACACATGTAGTGTTTACCATCCGCACGTGTGGTGCGCACCATTCGCACCATTGGTGTTCACCATTCGCACCACACGTGCTAAGCATCAACATATCGATAAGAAAACGAAAGAAAGAACCTTTTTTGTCATTATAACATAAGTAAGAAACTAATGATTAACAAATCATAGTTTATCGACTTGACAGCATTACAACTCGCATTTAAACATGAGAAATAATACTGAATAGTTGACTCTTACTAAACAACAACTCAATCATTAGGAAAAAGGGGAAGTCATACTTCTTTTGTTTAAATATTTTTTAGTATCTTTGCCTACAAATACTTTGAATATTAGAATACAAAATTTACCAATAAACAAATAACTAAAAACAATGAGTATCAGAAAATCAATAGCTGCTGCGTTTATTCTTGGTAGCTTACTCTTACCATCAAGCGTATCGGCTCAATTCAATTGGCCATACAAGGTGACCAATGGAAAAGCTGTAACGGAAGTCCCAGTACGTGCAGCTGGACAGGAAAGTGCGTTGAACATGACGACACCTAAGTTGAAGGTTGTTCGCGTAGCTTTTGTTGGTTTAGGAATGCGCGGTCATGATGCTGTAGAGCGCTGGACACACATCCCAGGCATCCAAGTAATGGCTCTCTGCGATTATGAGCGCGACAGAGCTGAGAGATGTCAAGAATATCTGCGTAAAGCAAGCATGCCTGCAGCCGACATTTACTCTGGCGAAGATGGCTATAAGGAGCTTTGCAAGCGCAAGGATATTGACCTTGTGTATATTGCTCCAGACTGGAAGCACCACTTCCTTGTTGCCTACGAGGCTATGAATAATGGTAAGCACGTTGCTGTAGAAGTACCTGCTGCCATGAACCTTACAGAAATTTGGAAACTCATCGATATCTCTGAGAAGAAGCGTCTGCACTGTATGATGCTTGAGAACTGCTGCTATGACTTCTTTGAGTTGAATTCGCTAAACATGGCACAGAAAGATGTCTTCGGTGAGATTCTTTATGTTCAGGGTGCCTATCGTCATGAACTATCTAAATTCTGGGACGCATACTGGAAGAAGGATGCACAAGACAAGTTAGGCTGGAGATTGGATTACAACCAGAAGTTCCGTGGTGATGTCTACGCTACTCATGGCTTAGGTCCTATCGCACAGGTTCTGAATATCCACAGAGGTGACAAGATGAATACGCTTGTTGCAATGGATACAAAGTCGGTTAACGGTAAGAAACAGGTTGAAAAGATGACGGGTGAACCTTGCAAAGAGTTCCGTAATGGTGACCAAACAACTACCCTTATCAGCACTGAAAACGGAAAAGTTATTGAGATTCATCATAACGTAATGACTCCACAGCCATACAACCGTATGTATCAGCTCACTGGTACAAAGGGTTTTGCCAATAAGTATCCTTTTGAAGGCTTTGCGCTTTCTGCTGAGGAGATGAAGAAATCAGGTGTTACTCCGTCATCTGACAACCTTTCAGGTCACTCTTATCTGTCACAGGTTGATACAAAAGCATTGATAGAGAAGTATGAGAGTCCTATCGTTGCTAAATATGAGAAGCAGGCAAAAGAAGTTGGTGGACATGGTGGTATGGACTTTATCATGGACTCACGTTTAGTTTACTGCTTGCAGAATGGTCTTCCTTTGGACATTGACGTTTATGACTTGGCAGAATGGTGCTGCTTAGCAGAGTTAGGTTCTATCTCTATGGACAATGGTAACATTCCTGTAGAGGTGCCTGATTTCACACGTGGAGAGTGGAATAAGGTTAAGGGATTCCACCACGCTTACGCATCTCCTGCTGATGAAGCACAGGCTGCAGCAGACGCAATGGACTTCACAACTAAGTTGAAGGAAAAAGGTAAGAAATACTGGGAGAAGGTCGATAAGGCTGCAAAGAAGAAGTAAACTTCTATCACCAAAACAAATAAATGCCGTAACGCTAACTGAGTGTTACGGCATTTATTTTATCCTTTAAAATAGTAAAACGAACCTTTGAGATACAAAGTCTTAAGCACTTTATTTCTTCAAAGCTAAATTGTAGTTATAATATTCCGTATTACCAGTGATGTCCTCAAGTACTTCAATGAATGGAGGGAAGTTCACATCCTCATGATCAACGATTCCCTTTGTCTCCAAAATTTGAAGATTAGAGGTTGGAGCAAGGTAAGTGTCAAGTTCAAAGAACTGACCACGCCAGATAAAGGTCTTGCGAATCTTGTGGATAGACTGACGATAAGGATCTGCCTGACGCATCAATGATTCATATAGATTATTATCTATCTGTCGCTCAGTAACAACCTGTTCATTATTCGGTAAAGTCTTCTTTGTTGTACGAACATTAATCGAAACACCATTCAGAGTACGACGACGTAGACGCACCTCACTGCGAGGTTCTGAGGTTAGATAAGTCTGTGTAATCTCACTTTCGATAGCATCAGGAATCTCACCTGTCAATCGAACAATGTATTTGCGCTCCTCGACAATCTGCTGTGGAATCTCCAAGACATTAGAAATATCCTGTATAACACGATTAATCTTTGTGTCAAAGTTCTCGTGATTGTTGATTACACGCAAGTACGGATGTTCCGACCAAGCCTGAATAACCTTCTTGTCAAGTTCGCGTGCAAGCTCAAGTCCTTCCTTACGTTCAGCATTAGTAGCAGTGGTATAGAACTGTTCTGCTCCATCGGCAGCACTCACAAGGTGAAGAACTGCATCATAACGAGCACGAAGTTCCTCAGAAGTTGTTCCTACACCAGCTGTAATCTCTTTCCACATCTCTGGCTTCATATAAGCAGAGATATCCATTGTACCACGATCACATACTATAATCGTAGGTTTATCAATGGTCTCAGCCATACGTGTAAACTTATCTTCCAAAGCAAGCTGAACCTCCAATGTTGCCTTCTCTCCTTCATAGAAGAACGCAGCATTATCTGTAAGATAATCCATACCCGCCTGAGAGAAGAGCGTTGGAACTTCTGGAATGATAAACACCTTATAGCCAAGACTTGAGAAATGCTCAATGATCTTGACAAGTGCAGTTGTTTTTCCGGCACAAGGTCCGCCGGTAAGTACAATTCGTTTCATAATGACTAAAAAATCCCCTCCACCCGAAAGTGAAAGGGATTATTATCTAACATTACTGCTTTACAGTGCAAAATGTCAATATAAAATTACTCAGCTGCTGGAGTTTCCTCCTCAGCTACAGGTGCCTCTGCTGGCTGCTCTACTGGAGCCTCCTCAACAGCAGGTGCTGGCTGGTTCTCTGCAACAACAGTTACAGGAATCTTAACCTCAACCTCCTTGTGGAAGTGTACAGTAGCCTCAGATGTGCCAACCTTCTTCATATCGCGCATTGTAACAATCTTACGATCGATTTCAATACCACGCTTAGCAAGTTCCTCAACAACAGTAGCTGCGTTTACTGAGCCGTAAGTTACGCCAGTAGCAGATACCTTAGTTGCAATAACAAGCTCTACACCGTCCAACTGAGCTGCCTTCTTCTCTGCCTCAGCCTTGAGAGCTGCGAGCTTAGAAGCCTGCTGCTTCAAGTTCTCAGCCAACTGCTTCTTTGCAGATGGAGAAGCGATGATACCCTTACCAGTTGGGATAAGATAGTTACGGCCATAGCCGTTCTTCACATTAACGATATCGTTCTTGTATCCAAGACCGATAATATCTTCTTTCAAAATAATTTCCATCTATTGACCTCCTTTTTACTTCATCAAATCGGTTACGTATGGAAGGAGCGCAATCTGGCGTGCACGCTTAACAGCTTGAGCCACACGACGCTGATACTTCAAAGAAGTACCTGTAATACGACGAGGAAGAATCTTACCCTGCTCATTGAGGAACTTCTTCAAGAACTCGCCATCCTTATAATCGATGTACTTAATACCGCTCTTCTTGAAACGGCAATACTTCTTCTTCTTTGTATCGATAGAAGGAGCGGTCAAATAACGGATTTCTGATTTCTGCTCTGCCATGATTTAAGCCTCCTTTTTAGCTGCCCATTTAGCACGACGCTTCTCAGCATAAGCTGCAGAATACTTGTCCTGCTTAACGGTGATGTAACGAATAACCTTCTCGTCACGACGGAAGCCGGTCTCGAGAGTGTCGATAACTGTTGGTTCTGCGTTGAACTCTAACAATGCGTAGAAGCCAGATGACTTCTTCTGAATGTTGTAAGCCAACTTCTTCAAACCCCAGGCCTCCTCGTTCAAGATCTCAGCGCCATTGTCGGTGAGCAGTTTCTTGAATTTAGCGACCGTTTCCTTCATCTGTTCATCAGACAAAACGGGAGTCAAAATGAAAACGGTTTCGTATTGATTCATACTACTTAAAAATATAAAATTGTGAATTAAATTACACCTGCTTTCGCAAAATGCGGTGCAAAAGTAGTAATTTTTATGCAACTGACCAAATATTTTTTGTACTTTTGCGCCAAAATAATAGTATATTTACACTTTTGTATGAAAAGATATATCAAATACTTAGGCATTGCAGACATTATTTTAGGTCTGCTTCTGTTCGCACTCCATGTCATTCTCCACTTCAATGGGAACGAGCTTCTTTTCGGTGGATTAGTACTGGTCTTGAGTGGTGTTATCATATTTGTAAGGGGAGAGCGTTTAGCCTCATTCCAATCTTCAAAGGAGGGAGAGAAGGAGGATTAACAGGATTTTTCGTTAAATATGTGGATGTTTTTCGTATCGTTTTACTGAAAGTCAAAGTTAAACATCAAAGAAAAACATAAGCAAGATTATCAAACTACCTATTTTACTATCACCTTTCAACATAGAGCCCCTTTTCTTCTTGTATGTTGATAATTCGCAGACAAAACCTTGAAAAATCATTACATAATTTCAAATAAAACATCTATAAATAAGGACAAAAGCACGTATAAAAAGTGAGTCTGCAACCAACAGAAAATCAATTAGTTATAAAAAGGCGCAAGAAAAGGTGCTTAATTGGACTTCAAAAGGGCGTTAATAAGGGTCTTAAAGGACACCTATTGCAAGTCAATTAGGCGTCTTTAAAAAGCCAAAAGAGCATGTACTGGTTTCGAATTGCATGAAAATAGTTTACAAATACCTATCGATATAAGAACAAGTTGTTTATAAAAGATGGATAGACATGATAATAGGTAGATATTTAACCCAAATCGATCATTAGAGCCTAAAAGGTTTTATATTATATAAAAAGGTGTATGCAACCTCTTTATATAATATTATAGAAGAAAGAATGGCATCAAAACATCTCTAACAAACCGACTTATATATCAAAACTTGCACCTTCTTGTGTCAGGAAAGTATTAGGAAATATTTCTTTAGCTTCCTCTAAGAGCTGCTGTTCATTACCATAACGTGCTGAGTAATGCCCTAAAAGAAGTTTCCCTGCAGCTGCATCCCGAGCCACCTGTGCTGCTTGCTGCGACGTACTATGCCAATAAAGACGAGCACGATCAGCATCTTGCGCTGCGTATGTACTTTCATGATAGAGCGTACTTACCTCTTTTACAAGATTATGGAGTGTTTTAATGTATCGCGTATCAGAGCAATAAGCATAGCTACGAGCAGGTGCAGCAGGGGTTGTTAGCTTACTATTAGGAATCACATCACCCTCTGGCGTTACCCAATCAGCCCCAGCCTTTATATTATTAATCTGACTGATAGGAATATGATAAAAGTCTATCATGTCACGGCGGATATGTGGTAGCGTTGGTTTCTCACGGAACAGATAACCACAACAATCAATACGATGCTGCAAAGGGATTGTTTCAACCGTCAGACTCCTATCCTCGTAAACCACCTTATTCTGCTTTGTATCAACAGCATGAAACACAACTTCAAACTCTAAACCCTGACAAAAAAAGTTCAGTGTCTGGTCAAGAATAGGCTCAAACGCAGCAGGAGCGTAGATATGTAACGGAGCCGTACGCCCTGTCATACCAAAGGTTGAAATCATACCAGGCAAGCCAAAGCAATGATCACCATGCAAGTGGCTAATAAAAACAGCAATAATCTTTGAGAAATGTATGCGCGACCGACGAAGTTGTATCTGTGTTCCTTCTCCGCAATCAATCATAAAAAGCTTCTCCCTAAGCTCAACAACTTGGGAAGAAGCATTATGTTGCAAAGTTGGTAACGCACTACCGCAACCAAGAATATGTACTTTGAATGGTTCCATATAGACTACTCCATGTCTTTTCGTTCCACCCTTTTAAGGGAGGAATAAAAAGATTCGTTTTCTAATAATAGTCGTCACATTCTCTTTAAAGAGAGTATAGCGAAGAACTTACTTACCCCTTGTAAAGACAAAAAGTCCCGATTTATTCTCTAATGACAATGTGTCCGCGCCAAGGCTTTCTACGTCAAAGGTGTCTTTTGACAGAATCAGCTTACCATTCCATATTTTCCATGCTGTCCATGGATTCTTCTCAGACTGCAAGCTTGAAGTAACGCTTCCTCCTTCTTTTATCTCAAAGTTGCGATCAAGACTACTCCAGTTACCTAACAAAGAGGTAAGATTAATCGCTGAACGCATAAAGTTATCACCATACTCTTTATAACCAATAATGGCAAATCGGTCACCATTAATCTTTCCACCTTTAACAACTTCAAATGTATCATTTGGGTTTACAAGATATTCAAGTGTATCACCATGATCGGTAAGCAGAACAATAGAGTTCATACCACCATCCACCATCGTACCATAGATAGTACTATCGTTTGTGGCAACAGAGTCTTCAGCCTCTTCAGTTTCAGACATCATAGACTTAGGTTTGCTATCCTTACAAGAGATTACTACTGCAAGAATAAACAAAGACATGATAAAATAAAAGGTTCTTTTCATATTTACACTCCTTAATTTTTATCGTAATTTTAATTGTTAGCAGCCTTAGCTTGATTCCATAACTCATCCATTTCAGCAAGAGTTAAGTCTTTTATCGTAACTCCCTTTGCCTTAGCAGCTTCTTCAATATAATTAAATCGCTTGATAAACTTCTGATTCGTGTGTTCAAGAGCATTATCAGGATTCAAATGATAGAGGCGTGCTGCATTAATAAGAGAGAATAAAAAGTCGCCAAGTTCTTCTGTTGAACGTTGCTTATCCTCCTTCATCAGCTCGTTCTTCAGCTCTTCTAATTCTTCATATACCTTATCCCAGACCTGCTCTTTCTCTTCCCAATCAAAACCAACATTGCGTGCCTTGTCTTGGATGCGGTAAGCCTTAATAAGACTTGGCAGTGAATTGGGCACACCAGAGAGTACCGAAGTGTTTCCGTCACGTTCACGTTGCTTGCGTTGTTCCCATGTTGATTCTACCTGAGAAGCAGTATTAGGAGTTGTCGACTGTGCGTTCTTAGCAGCCTGTTCTTCTTCATCTTTGTAAACGACTTGTCCTGCAGCATTAACAACCATATCAGAACGTGTCACACTCCAACCCGTCCAATCGATAAAATCATGTCGGAACATAAGTTTGTCAGATTGTGCATTGCAGACATCAGCAACATCGAAGTCCCCCTTTTCTTCACCCAATGTGGAATAGAAGATAACATGTTCCATGACGTCTCCAAGTTCTTTACAGATATTCTTTGAGTCATTTTTTAAGAGCGCATCAGCTAATTCAAAGGTCTCTTCAATCGTATTGGGACGGAGGCTTTCATTGGTCTGTTTACTATCCCATGGACACTCCTTTCGGAGTCGTTCTTGAATATCTAAAAGTCGGGAAAAAGCTTTCAGTTTATCTTCTTTAGTATGCAAAGTCTTGATGTTTAAAGTTAAACATAAACGTTAAAGTACTCATCAGTGTACTATTATTGATGCAAAGATACGCTTTTTAGGCGGATTTTTTGTACTTTTGCATCGTAATTTTAAAGATAATAAAGAAATAATAATATACGAGACAATGGAATTAGCAAGCAAGTATGATCCACAAGTAGTGGAATCAAAATGGTACCAGTATTGGCTGGACAACAAGCTTTTCAGTTCTAAGCCTGATGGCCGCGAGCCTTACACTGTGGTTATTCCTCCACCAAACGTAACGGGTGTGCTTCACATGGGCCACATGTTGAACAACACGATACAGGACATCTTGGTAAGACGTGCCCGCATGGAAGGTAAGAATGCATGCTGGGTACCGGGCACTGACCACGCAAGTATTGCTACAGAAGCAAAGGTTGTGAACCGCCTCGCAGAGCAAGGTATAAAGAAGACTGACCTCACTCGTGAGCAGTTCCTTGAGCATGCATGGGATTGGACACACGAACATGGTGGCATTATCCTCAAGCAGTTGCGTCGACTTGGTTGTTCATGCGATTGGGATCGTACTGCTTTCACCATGGACGATACTCGTAGCAAGAGTGTCATCAAGGTATTCTGCGACCTCTATAAGAAGGGCTACATCTATCGTGGTGTACGCATGGTTAACTGGGATCCACAGGCTCAGACGGCTCTTTCTGACGAAGAAGTAATCTACAAGGATGAGCATTCTAAGCTTTATCACCTTAAATACTATCTTGCTGAAGAAGACCAGGCAAAGGTTGAACGCAAGGATGAAGGCAACGTAATGCATAAGGATGCGAAGGGTTACTATGCTGTTGTTGCGACCACTCGTCCAGAGACAATCATGGGTGACTCAGCTATGTGTATCAACCCAGAGGACGTTAAGAACACATGGTTGAAGGGTCTTCATGTTATCGTTCCATTGGTAAATCGTGTGATTCCAGTTATTGAAGACACCTATGTTGATATCCAGTTCGGTACTGGTTGTTTGAAGGTTACACCTGCTCACGACGTTAACGACCATGCACTTGGCTTGAAACACGGATTGGAAACAATTGATATCTTCAACGATAATGGTACTATCTCTGAAGCTGCTGGCTTGTATGTAGGTCAGGACCGTATGGATGTACGTAAGCAGATATCAAAGGATTTGGAGGCTGCAGGCTTCATGGAGAAGGTTGAGGACTATGATAATAAAGTCGGATACTCAGAGCGTACACACGTACCTATTGAGCCAAAACTCTCTACACAGTGGTTCTTAAAGATGCAGCACTTTGCTGATATCGCCCTCGCTCCAGTCATGGACGATGATATTGAGTTCTATCCAAAGAAGTATAAGAACACATATCGCCACTGGTTAGAAAACATTAAGGACTGGTGTATCAGCCGTCAGTTGTGGTGGGGTCATCGTATTCCTGCTTACTACTTCAAAGATGCAGAAGGTAAGAATGCCACCGTTGTGGCAGAAACTACTGAAGAAGCATTGAAGTTGGCACAGGAGATTAATCCTTCTGTAACAGCTGCCGACCTTGAACAAGAGAGCGATTGCATGGATACTTGGTTCTCAAGTTGGTTGTGGCCAATCTCTGTCTTCGATGGAATCAACAACCCTGACAACGAAGAAATCAACTACTACTACCCTACCAGCGACCTCGTAACAGGTCCAGATATCATCTTCTTCTGGGTAGCACGTATGATTATGGCAGGCTATGAGTATCGTAGTAAGTTCCCATTCAAGCATGTTTACTTCACAGGTATTGTACGTGATAAGCTCGGTCGCAAGATGAGTAAGAGTCTTGGTAACTCACCAGATCCTATCATGTTGATTGAGAAGTATGGTGCTGATGGTGTTCGTATGGGTATGATGCTCTCTGCTCCTGCAGGTAACGACATCCTCTTCGACGAGACACTTTGTGAGCAAGGACGTAACTTCAACAATAAGATTTGGAATGCTTTCCGCCTCGTTCAGGGTTGGGAAACAGCTGATACTGAGCAGCCATTGGCAAGTAAGATTGCCGTTGAATGGTTCGAGGCGAAGTTGAAGGAAGTAAATGCAGAGATGAACGAGCAGTTCAAGAGCTATCGTATTTCAGAGGCTTTGATGACTGTTTACCGCCTCTTCTGGGACGAGTTCTCAAGCTGGTACTTGGAGATGATTAAGCCAGAATATGGCAAACCAATCGATAAGATTACCTACGAAGCAACCCTTAAGTTCTTCAATTCACTCTTGAAAATGTTGCATCCATTCATGCCTTTCATTACAGAAGAGTTGTGGCAGCACATCTATGACCGCAAGGAGAACGAGAGCATCATGCGTGACGAACTCAAACTTGATGCACCAAGCAAGGAGGAGTTGAAGTTCATCGAGGCTATTGAGCAGGTTAAGGCGATTGTTAGCGGTGTGAGAACCGTACGCAATCAGAAGAATATCGCTCCAAAGGTTGAACTCGACTTGAACGTAATCGGTCAGAACAACTACGAGGCTTACAACAGTGTAATCATTAAGATGGCTAACCTAAAAGCGATTGAGGTGGTAGCAGAGAAGAGCGGTGACGCATCTGGTTTCATGGTTGGTACCGATAGTTTCGCAGTTCCAGTGGGCGACTTGATTGACGTTGCAGCTGAGATTGAGAAGCAGGAGAAGGAACTCAAGCATCTTGAAGGCTTCCTCACAGGTATCAAGAAGAAACTCTCAAACGAGAAGTTCGTAGCAAATGCACCTGAAGCTGTTATCGAACGTGAGCGCAAGAAGCAGAGTGACTCTGAAGAGAAGATTACCGCTTTGAAGGCAAGTCTTGAAGAATTGAGAAAGAAATAATCTATTATCTCTTTGGCTAATGGGTTCATTAGACAAAGCGTTTTAGTACATATAAAAATAAAGAGGAATGCCTTTGCGTTCCTCTTTATCTGTTTTTATTCATAATCATCTACCACATTATTAATAAAGTCCATCATAGGCTTACCTGTCTTACAGATATGTTCTAACTGCTCAACCCAGCCATCACCCTCGAAAAAATCATCAGGAACTTTAACCCAGCAGCAGTAATCCTTCATTCGAAGATACTGAAGATACTCATAATCTTTGGGGAATCCCTTTGGAACAGTTTTTAAGGCAGTTAATCCAAAACCTTTCTTACTTACTTTATCATCCGTCCACTCACCTTCATTGGGTCGTCCAAACAAACCGACAAAGGTATCATTCTCTACATCTTTACGCCATTCATCAATATTCGCCATGATTTCATTGCGACATGAAGTCAATATATTCGTAGGCAACCAATAGCATCCCACACCAACCAAGCAGTTGCCTGGCTGAAGATGTATATAATAACCGCCACGCAAAGCCTTTCTACCACGTGCACAGATGTATGCACCCAAGTGGCGCTTATACGGACTCTTATCAGGTGAGAAACGAACGTCACGGTAAAAACGATAGGTACAATCCTTTGCCGTCAAGTGTGAAACCTCATCATCAAAGGTTGCCAAACAAGATATTATTTGGTCAACTCCGTTCTCAAAATCAGCCTTCACCTCATCGTATTCAGCCTTATGCTCCTGAAACCATTGCTTATTATTGTTCGCAGCAATACCTTTTAAGAAGTGTATTATCTTCTTTGTATTCATAATCTTTTGCGTTTTATCTTGTTTAATTTTACACTATCAATTCATTCACTTGTTAACTCGTCAACCGTCAACTATAAACCTACCATCAATAACTCGTTAACTTGTAAACTCGTTAACTCGTCAACTATCCTATCCTACAACTTACTATTCTCCAACAACTTTGGACAGATATCATCAAAGGGGCAATGCTCGCAATCAGGCTTAGCACTCTTGCAAACATAACGCCCATGAAGCAATATCCAATGGTGGGCATCCGAGACCTCCTCTGTAGGGATATTCTTCATCAGATAATCCTCAACCTTACGAGGCGTGTTAGCTGTTGAAGGGACCAGCCCCAAACGATGACTGACACGGTAGACATGCGTATCGACTGCAAGTGTTGGCTTACCAAACCACACTGCTTGAATAACATTTGCCGTCTTACGCCCTACTCCAGGCAGCGTAACGAGTGCATTAGGATCAGAAGGCACCTCACCATCAAATTTCTCAACCAACATCTTCGACATCTCAACTAAATGTTTTGCCTTTGAATTAGGGTAAGAAACACTCTTCACATACTCAAATATCTCATCGGCTGTAGCCTCTGCCATCGCCTTTGCATCAGGATAATGACGGAACAATTCTGGCGTAATCGCATTGATTCGCTTATCCGTACACTGAGCAGAAAGGAGTGTCGCACAAAGAAGTTGGAAGGCTGAACCAAAATTTAGCTCAGTCGAAACATGCCCAACATTCTTGCGAAAATAACTCAGTGCATAATCATATCTTTCTTTTCTTGTCATCTTGTTCTTATTAACTTTATACAGCTATATTTACTGCAAAGTTACTGAAAACTTGGAGATTATTTGGTGCTTTCCGAAACTTAATGTAATTTTGCATCAGAAATAAAAAAAAATCAATTATGATAACTCCAATGACAGGACTGATTGCACTGCTAATCATCGCACTGATTGGCTGGGTAGTCGCAGAACTTAAAGACAAGTGCGTTACATTCGTTCACTCTGAAGAAGAGGCTGAGGGCGAGGAAGAAATGAGAGAAG
>CAUTPS010000043.1:0-22905 GCA_963540415.1 uncultured Prevotella sp. | reverse complement strand
ACGTGAGTATGACCGAACGGTATGCAAAGGTTACGCCACAAAAGCTGTTTGTGGAATTTGAACGTTTCCTTTCTTTCACGGAGGATATGCAGATGAGTATTTAGCAATAGTAGCATTAAAACTAAAAACATGATGAGAAGTACATTCAAGACACTGTTTTATATCAATAGGCAAAAGACCAAAACAAATGGTCAGACTTCCATACTCTGCCGTATCACAATCGACGGTAAGCAGTCAGTCATTACCACAAACGAAGAATGTAAACCTGCGGAGTGGAACTCAAAACAAGGAATAACAACGGACAAGAAAACCAATCTTCGACTGCAATCATTCAGAGAGCAAGTGGAAAAGACCTATCGGGAACTGCTCCTAAAAGACGGGGTGATAAGTGCTGAACTGCTTAAAAACAGATTGCAAGGCATAGCAACTTCTCCCACCACTTTGTTGGAGCTTAGCAATACAGAACTACAATCGGTAAAGGTAGGTGTGGGCAAATCAAAGGCAGAAGGTACATACACTAACCTTTGCTATGCTAACAGGATGCTGTGCGAGTTTATAAAGGACTTAGAGAGTAAGGATATAGAAATCCGAAGTATAACGGAGGAACTGTTTGAAGAATACCGCTTCTTTCTTAAAAAGAAAGGGTTGAAAGGTTCTTCTATCAACAATTATCTTTGTTGGCTGAGCCGTTTAATGTTCCGTGCGGTAAGCCAGCGCATCATTCGTTATAATCCATTTGAGCATGCAGAATATGAAAAGGTGGAAAAGGCTATCCGCTTTCTTAGTAAGAGTGATGTGAAAAAACTGATGGCTATGAAGATATGTGATAGTGATGCCGAGCTTGCCAGACAGATGTTTATCTTCTCCTGCTTCACAGGTTTAGCTATTGCAGATATGGAACACTTGAAGTTTGGGCATATCAAGAGTGCAGCGGACGGACAGATGTATATAAGAAAGGAGCGTCAGAAGACCAAGGTGGAGTTTATTGTGCCGTTACACCCCATTGCCAAGACGATTATCGAGCAACAAAGGCAACTACAAGCGGTGAAAGAAGAAAGCAATAACACGAATATGGATAATCGTCTTATCTTTCAACCCTGTTGCAGCAGAAGTGTATTAGCAGCGAAGTTAAGCATAGTAGGCAAGGCTTGTGGTATTAAGCAACGTCTGTCCTATCACATGGCAAGGCATACCTTCGGAACGATGTGCCTAAGTGCAGGTATTCCCATTGAGAGCATCGCCAAGATGATGGGACACGCATCAATTGCAAGTACGCAGATTTATGCGCAGGTAACGGACTGCAAAATTTCCAAGGATATGAACAGGCTCATCGCCAAGCATAAGTGTACGAATGGGATAATTGAAAAGACTGCATATAAAACAGTGGTGTAAGGTTAGAGAGGAAAGTGAACTTTCAGGCATCAAAAAATGATAACAGATAATCAATGAAAGAGGTGTAAATATGAAAGCAAAGCATCGTCAAAAGGACGACCAAAGAAAGTCAGAGTGTAATCAGTCCGATGACAATATAAGAAAAGTTATCGAGCGAAGTTTTTTTGAGTGGAGCGATGGTATGCGTGTTATTCGTCAAGGAAAGGGAGAGGTTGCTATGACGGAGGGCGAACTGGCAAAGTTTTTCGGAGTTAGTTGGCAAAAAGTTAATCACAAGGTCAGGCTTATAAAACAGACTATGTGCTTAAAATATTATGAGATAGAAGCAGGTAATGCTACCAGCAGCATAAGTAAGCAGGGGGATAGCGTGGAGAGTTATGCGCCACTCTGCCCCTTGCCCATTATCATCGCCCTTTCCTTTCATCTTAACAGCGTAGAGGCAGGTATGTTTAGAAAATATCTCTGCCAAAGGCTGCAATCTCCTGCGCCAACATTCATTCCTATTATTGTTGATACAGGTGGTACACAGGGGTGCTGAGTGGCAGTTATACAGACTACTGATTATATCCTTTTTCTTTCACTGTTATATCTAACTACATAACTACATTAAAGGTAAAGCGGTGAAAGAGAAAGGATTAACGAGTAGTTATAATGTAGGATATATAATAACTACAATATAACTACTTTTTTAAATATATGCTGCGTTTTGGCATATCCAGTATATAACTTTGCAACCAAAATAAATTAAAGATTTATAAACTTATACCAAATTTGATATATTGCTGGGAGGAATTCTATCGCATATCTCCTAAGAATAGTAAGATGATAGAATGTTCAGCTATGGGGTTATTTGTTCTTTTTGGAAGCAAAATTATAGCAAACATTTCGTATAACCATGGAATCTATATAACATGGACTAACATGGATAAAATGCTATATAATAAGGTTATAGCCATAGATATATGCTGAATAGCATGTTTATGAAGGAAATAAAGCTGAAAATGAAGATTTTGGATAAAACTTGTCTGTTTTTGACAATTATGTATTATCTTTGTAGAGTACTAATGATATAATTTGGTCACATGGTAAACTCAAACATGTTACTCGCACGTATTAAGCAGCTCCGAGAAGAGCTGAATGTACAGCAGCGTCAAATGGCAGACGCAATTGGTGTGGATGCACCGATGTATAGCAGGATAGAGAGAGGTATTCGACCTTTCCGAGATGAGTATATTAAGCCTATGGCGAAGATACTCAAGGTTGATGAGAATGAACTGCGTTCCTTGTGGACGGCAGATAAAATCATCAATGTCACAAAGGACGAGTCAGACAGTGTGGCTCAGCGAGCGCTCCATCTTGCGAAGAGTGAGATAAAGACCAATCCAGACTAATCTTCTGCTAATCAGAGGATGGACCAACTTGGATATGGTTATGTGGAACAAAGACAGTAATTTTGTAAATTATGGCAGAGAAGACAACTTCGGTAGATAATGCACAAGAAAAAGACGAGCTGGTATTGGAAGATAACCAATTAGTTTGTGCACTCACCAATAAGGTCGTGAAAGCGACAGATAAAGAACTCACACTTCAGTCAATGATTGATATGATGGCTGAAGAATATGGATTTGCACCTGAAGACATGGAACGTGACTTCAGAGTGACATACAAAGAGCCTGATTCAGATAAGAGTCGGGCTCAAGCGGTTGATTTGGCTATCTTTGAGGCAGGCATGGCTCATGTGGTAGAGAATCTGATTCGCTTTGTGGTGGTGGCTAAGGATGCAAAGGTGAAACCCACCGATGCAAAGAAGGGCGTGGATGCCATGCTTGACAACATCCTTACTTTCACAGACTGTGAGTTTGGCTGCTGGACCAATGGTGAGGACTTGCATTATCGCTATTATACGGAAGATGACTTTGGTCAAGCTGAGACCCAAGACATTTCGGACTTTCCTGCCAATGGCCAAACGCTTGCCGATCTCGAAGCGCAAGGCGACCGTGCCATGCCGCGTAAGCCGGCCAATGAGTCGCTTATCAAGACTTTCAAACGCTGCCACGACTACATCTATGGCAATGAGGGTATGAAGAAGACGGCCTTTTGGGAATTGTTGAACCTCATTTTCTGCAAACTCTACGATGAAAAGCGTCGCAATATGGATGCCAAAGAAGGTATCAGTTACCGTCGCCGTTTTTGGGTAGGTGTGAAAGAACAGTTTACCGAAGAGGGCCGCAAGGCTGTGGCCGACCGCATTCGTGGCCTTTTTGAAGAATTGAAAGAAAGCCAAGTATTCCGTGATGTCTTTGACGGTTCGGAGCAGATTATGCTTTCCGACCGTGGCCTTGCTTTCGTGGCAGCTGAGTTGGCAAAGTATTCTTTCCTCGATGCGACGGTCGATGTGAAGGGTACGGCTTACGAAACCATTGTGAGCAACACTCTAAAACAGGAGGCCGGTCAGTTCTTTACTCCTCGCAACATCATCAAGTGTATGGTGGAGATGCTCGACCCCGACCAAAACACCCGTGTACTCGACCCCGCTTGTGGTTCGGGTGGTTTCTTGGTGACTGTGCTCGACCATGTTCGTCACAAGATTACGCGCAACCTTTATCCTGAATTGGACGATGTGCGCTTGGCAGCACGTGTTAATACGCCCGAGGTGGATGAATTAGTTCGCAACTATGCCGAAAAGATGATTTTCGGTTTCGACTTCGACCCCGACTTGAAGAAGGCCGCCCGCATGAACATGGTAATGGCTGGTGATGGTCATAGCAATATCTTCAACATCAACTCACTGGATTATCCACAAGGTGATAAGCCCGACCGTCCACTTATTGCAGAAGCTGTCAATGAGAGCATCAAACACAGCAAGGACAAGGACTTCCCATTTGGTACGTCGGCGGACAACGCACAAGGCAAGTTCGACATGATTTTCACCAACCCACCATTTGGTGCCAAGGTGGAAGTGGATGTGGAGATTGCTCGTCGCTATGCCCTGAATAGCAATGCTCCTGAAGTGCTCTTCATTGAGGCATGCTATAATTTCTTGAAGCCCGGTGGCAAGATGGGTATTGTGCTACCTGATGGCATTTTGGGTAACCCCAACACCGAGAGTGTGCGTAAATGGATCTTAGAAAACTTCAAGCTTTTGGCATCAGTGGACCTTCCCGTTGAGACCTTCTTGCCGCAGGTGGGTGTACAGGCATCGTTGCTCTTCCTTCAAAAGAAGACTGCCGAAGAACTACTCATTCCTTTGGATAAAGAAGACTACGATGTGTTTATGGCCATTGTAGAGCAAGTTGGTAAAGACCGTCGTGGTGTGCCCATCTATAAGAAGGATGAAGATGGTGCAGAGATTCTCTTTGCCCACGAGAAGAAATGGCTAACCTATGCCGACAACGGACGCGAAATTGTACGCAGCCGCCGTGAACGCATCAAGCGTTTGGCTGATGATCTACCTGAAGTGGCTGCGGCTTATGCTAAATTTGTGGAGGAACATCAACAATGAAAAGTATCGCAATATCAATAGACAAAGTGAAGCAATCAATGAGAATGGATGGTAGTTACCATAACGCAGATATTAATGTGTATGATGACATACTTCAAGAGCATTCTTCTCATTGCTTGGACTTCTACTGCTCAAGCATATATACGACAGGTAGAGGCCGACGAGTCTATACTCGTCCAGATCATGGTGTCCCCTTCCTGAGCAATTCGGATATGACAACCCAAGATCCTCTAATGAGTTGTAATTACATGTCACGAAAATATGGCTATGATGAGCCTTCTTTATTGAAAGGAGGTATGATTTTAACAGGTCGTGTTGGTGCTATTGGACAAACTGCATTTGTACCTAAGTATTGGGAGAAACATAGTATGATGGGGTCGGACAACATTATTCGTATTGTTGTAAATGAACAATACAAAAATGGCTTTATCTATGCCTACCTGGCTTCCAAATACGGCAACCTTTCGTTTTGGAAACATACGACTGGGGGAGTTCAACCATTTATTACGGATAAAATGGTCGCTGAGCTACCAATTCCAGACATGTCTGTTGCCTTTCAGCAAGAAGTGGATGATTTGATTCAAGAATCTGCAAGATTGCGAGAGGAAGCGGCAGATATGCTTGAAAAGAGCAAAAATCTCTTGAAAGAAAAAGCAGGCCTAGATAATCTTGTATCAGAAGATTATGACTACTATGGTCATCGTTCTGCAGACAGAAAGGCTTCATGCTTTTCAATAAAGCGAAAAGACATAACTACGACTACTATTAATGCATTCAATTTATCCGAACGAATAAGAAAGACAAAAGAGAAAATCCAAAGTCGTTATGTTCGTTTGGGTGATGTCATTGAAAATGGTCGTACGTTCTCATCCACAAGCTCTTCTAGTGTGGAAGTATCGCCAAATAATGGAGTTATGTTCGTTAACCAGAAGGATATTTTCGACAATATTATCAAGGGTAAATGGGTTTCCAAAAGAGGATTTAATCCTGCAAATTGCATTCAGCAAGGTGAAGTTTTGGTAGCCTGTGATGGGACATTAGGCGAATCCGAATTTTTCTGCCATGCTCTTTATGCAGGAGAAGAATTATCAGGTAAACTAATATCAAGCCATTTTATGAGAATGCGTGGCAATGGAACTATTCCAATGGGTTATCTATTTGCATGGTTAGATACTGACTATGGGTTTAGATTCATTCGAAACACTCAAGCAGGAACAAAAATTTGCCATCCAATTCAAAAATTATTTGTGGAGATTCCTGTTCCTCTAATTGACAGCGATTCTATGCAGAAAATTGATAGATTGGTTCGAGAAGCTCATACCAAGCGTTATCAAGCAAACTGCAATGAACGCAAAGCCATCTCGATGGTAGAAAAAGAAATCGAAAGTTGGACTACCTCAAAAAAGAATTAGCATATGGACGAAAACATAGAAATATTCACCCGCCTATGGGAACATGCCGAAAATGAAGTGGTAGAATTTAAGAAGGCTGAAACCAACTTCGATATAGATGAATTGGGTAAGTACTTCTCTGCCCTCAGCAATGAAGCTAACTTGCGTGAACGCGAGTTTGGCTGGATTGTATTTGGCGTGTGGGATAAGAAGCATGAGATTGTTGGTACCTCCTTCAAAGATGGTGAAGTGGCGCTCAACAAATTGAAGCAAGATATGTCGCAACATACCACTGACGGATTAATCTTTCGAGAGATTATTCCGTTGGAGGTGGAAGGCAAACGTGTGCTCTTGTTCAAGGTTCCTGCCACACCTCGAAACATCGTAATGAAGTGGAAGGGCATTGCATACGGACGTGATGGTGAGAGTTTGAAACCACTCAACCAAGCCAAACAAGACGAGATACGCCAACAGCCACCAATTCCTGATTGGACAGCACAATTGGTGCCTAACGCAACGATAGATGATCTTGATGAGTTGGCTATTGCTACCGCTCGTATCATGTATAAGAAGGTACATAAATCTTCGATTCCTGCTGAAGAAATAGATGGTTGGACAGTAGACGAATTTCTCTCTAATAGTGGCGTAATGCGTGACGGACAACTCACACGTGCTGCCATCTTGCTACTTGGCAAACCTCTCTCACTTCAGAAGATACATCCCGCTGTGGCGCAGATTACATGGACATGGGAAGATAAAGATGAGACTGTGATTGACTACGAACACTTCACGATTCCCTTTATTTTGACCGTGGATAAAGTTTTGGCCAAGATACGTAACAAAACCATGCGTGAATTGCCTGGTGGTACGCTCTTTCCTGACACCATGAAGCAGTATGACGACTATACCATACGCGAAGCTCTCCATAATTGCATCGCTCATCAGGACTATACGCTTCAAGAACGCATCTCGTTTGTGGAAGGCGACGACAAACTGTACTATGGCAATGGCGGCAGCTTCATTCCCGGTACTATCGAGAATGCGTTAGAGCATAAAGGCCCTCAGCGCCATTATCGTAATGAATGTCTTTGCACAGGTATGGTAAACTTCAACATGATTGATACCGTAGGACGTGGCATCAAAAAGATTTTTGCTGAACAGCGTAATCGCTATTTCCCAATGCCTGACTATGACATCGATAATAATAAGCGTAGCGTTGACGTGACTATTTACGGTAAGATGCTTGATGAAAAGTATAGTTCTCTACTGAAAACAAACACAGACTTGACGCTAAAAGAATGTGTTTGGTTGGATGCCATTCAAAAGCATCGTCCTGTCACCAAAGATGCCATCAAGCATTTGAAGGAGAAAGGACTCATAGAAGGACGTTCGCCCAACTATATTATTTCGCTAACTGTCGCTAAGTTGACGCATCAAATTGGACATTACACCAAGGAAAAGGGGCTTGAGGAAAAACTGCTTGAGCAAACCATTCTGCAATTAGCAAGGGATGCTGGTAATGAAGGGTTTAAGTTGGCAGATGTTTATGAAGCCTTACACAAGAACCTTCCTGCTTCAATGAATGCTACTTCAAAGAAAAGGTATTTAGGGCGTTTGCTCTCTAAGATGGGGGTATCAGACTTACTTCAAATAGAAGGAAGAACATGGAGAATAACCGAAATAGGATTGACTAAACTGCGGTTATAATTCGGCTATAATTCATGGATGAATTTGCAAAGTAGTTCATTATCAAGCATATTACATTGAAATTCGGTTATAATTCGGTTATAATTCGGCTATATTCCGATTTCTATTTGCTGGCCATTTGCTGAAGTGCACCATGTACTAGGGCTAACATTGAGTATCAATGCTTTATAACGTAGATTCTATTTGCTGGTCATTTGCTGAGATAAGATAACGGATTGTTTAAGATCTTCCAACTAATATAAAACATATAGCCCATGTCAAGGTATCATAAAGAACAAATAGAGTGTCCGCACTGCCATCATAAAGGTGAGTTTGACCTTTGGGAGTCGGTGAATGTGGACCTCGATCCCGAATTTCGGAGACAAATATTGAGTGACCGCCTCATTGGCAGACTAAAGAACATACTTGATAATAACAAATAAAAGCAGCATATTTATGGCAATAATCAAAAGACCTCCTCATGATGATGGACCTGTAAACGCCGGTGAACAGCGTTTGCTCGATTATCTGTCCGTGAAGTTGCCCAACAATTATTTCATCATTCCCAACTGCAACATTGCCATTACGGGACCAAACCGTATCATGAAGTATTGGGAGTA
Source organism: uncultured Prevotella sp. (assembly GCA_963540415.1). GTDB lineage: Bacteria > Bacteroidota > Bacteroidia > Bacteroidales > Bacteroidaceae > Prevotella. The sequence continues at coordinate 14,314 of CAUTPS010000043.1, read as the reverse complement.
TGACTGTATTGTGGTGACTCCTCATGCCCTCTACCATATTGAAAATAAGGATTGGGCAGGAAATCTCGAAGGCGACGACTATGCTTGGTTCCGTAATGGTCAAGAAGTGGCAAACCCACATAAGACAGCCGGACTAAAGAGCCGCATCCTCGCTTCTAAAATTAAGAATCAACATCCCGACTGGAACTTTGGCCAAATCATTACTTTGGTTACGTTGAGCCATCCTCAGCAATCAAAGTTTGGTTTGGATCCAACTTGTGACACTTACAAGCAGACGTTCACACTTGGGGATGCGCTTGTTGATTTTATCTCCAACCATGAACTCGTGGCACGTTCGGAAAACGGCATTCAGCCATTGATGGCGCAACTTACCGATTTCCTTACAGGAGAATCTGTGGAAAGAAGACGTGCAGAACGCACCACCATTTTCAACTATACCATCGAAGAGAAACTTCAAGAAACGGAAGAGTTTACGGAGTACCTCTGTGTTCCGCAGTTTATCGCTACGGCTCGTTACCGTGTGCGCGAATATCCTCTGGATGTAGCCGATAAGAGCCCGAAGGAACTACAGCAGCTCAACCTGTCTGTGCAAAATGCTTATATGGCACAGGAGAAGATTGGCGACTCTCCTTATATTGTCAATACAAAGTGCCAGATGAACGAAGAGCAGACTTACTACTATGAGATAAGTCGCTATCAAGATGAGAGTTCTCTGCGTGCAAAGCTCAATCAAAAGACTTTTAAGCAGACCGATAAGCTTAGCATCATCATGGATGTGGCGAACGCTTTGAAGGCAGCCCACAAGGTGCAGGTATATCATCGTAATGTGTGTCCTGAGAATATTTATGTGTATGAAGGCGGCAGAGCAGCCTTGGCTAACTTTAGAATGTCATGGTTTGTAGAGCATATCGACTTGAGTTTCTCAGTAAATTCAGCGGGCGATCAGTCGTCTCCTTTCACTGCTCCAGAACTATTGGATGGCGATGTAACGTCTGCCAGCGACATCTACTCTTTAGGTGTAGTATTCTACCAACTGATGGTGGGCAAATTACCTTTTGATAGCGTCTTGACATTTATGACCGCTTTGGGTGGTGAACTTCCTGAAGACCATCTACCCAGCCATGTGCTGAAAGAGCTACCTGCATGGATGGATGAGTTTGTAAAGAAGACGATTGTGGCTGATGCAGATAAACGTTGGCAAACAGCGGATGAAGTGCTTGACTTCCTCAATGCGGCGATTGATGAAGAAGTACATAAAACGATTGCAACTTCTCATACGACTTCGACCCAACATGCGGAGAAGGCGTTGTACCTGAAGGATATGAAGCCTGGTATGAAAGTTTCTCCCAGCATGACACTTCATGAAATATTAGGACGTGGTGGCTTTGGACGAGTATTTAAGGTATGGCACGACATGCAGAAGCAGTTCTTGGCCATCAAGATATTCGAGAAGGATGCCTCTATTGATAATGCCATCAATGAGTTTAATGCGCTTAAAGAATTACATCATCCCAACATTGTAGAGTTCAAACATAACGACAGAACCGTTCCCGGTGGTTTATTCTTTACTTTGATGGAATTGCTTGATGGCGAAAACCTTCAAGAATACACAAAGGGTGATTTGCGCCTTCCTGCTGATGAAATTTTCAAGATGGCAACACAGATTCTTAATGCTTTGGTCTATATGCAAAGCAAAGAGCCTCCTGTGTACCACCGCGACATCAAGCCCAGCAACATTATGTGGCACAAACGCCAGCTGTACAAGTTGATTGATTTCAATATTTCGGCTACGACAGATGATAAGTCGTTTGGAGGAACCTTCCCTTATATGGCTCCTGACCTTATCGTTTCAGGCAATAAGATTGACTGGGATTGCTCTGCCGACACATTCGCGCTTGGCATCACGCTTTACGAACTGCTTGCCCATGCTTATCCATGGCCTGGTGGAAACTTGCGTCCAAACATTCACAAGTTGCCTACTGATATTCGAAACTATAATGATAAACTATCCAATGAGATGGCTGATTTTGTGATGAAGTCGATCATTACCGATAAGAATAATCGTTTCAAAACAGCACAAGAGATGCTGGATGCACTGAACACTATCGGATTGGATGGTATGCAAAAGGATTCATCTGTCATTTCTGTTACTCACAATGGAGAAGATGTTGGGAATCCTGTGGACTACATTAACTCATTATATAGCCAAAGCCGCCATGGCAATGGAGGTACACGTGCTGGCGTAGCTCAACATGCGTTTGATACGTTAACTTATTCTGAAACTCGCTTGGACAGAGAGTTAATTGCCGATATTGAAGCTTTGAAGTACAAATTGATTATCATTACTGGTAATGCAGGTGATGGTAAGACTGCCTTTATTCATCGCATAGAAGATAAGGGCGTGGATAAGCAGCAATTTGACACGAACAATGGTTCGCAATTCTATATTTCTGGTGTTCGATTCGAGTCAAATTATGATGGTTCACAGGATGAAGACGACAAAGCTAATGATGATGTATTGGCTGAGTTCCTTTCTCCTTTTTATGGTCTGAATGATTATACGCAAGCTCAAGAAGGACGTGTGATTGCTATCAACGAGGGTCGCTTGGTGGACTTTTTGTCAATGCGTCCTGAATTGCGTGTGCTGCAGGACAACATCGAGGAGTACTTCTATAAAGAAGGTCATGCTGAGTTATTGCCGGGTTTGATGGTGATAAACTTGAACCTTCGCTCTGTAACAGCTCGCGATGCTGAAACAAAGACTCCGAGCTTGTTGGCACAACAGATGAAGAAGTTGACACGCCCTGAATTGTGGGGTAAGTGTCAAAACTGTCCTGTGGCCGACCGTTGCTTTATCAAATACAATGTGGACACCTTCCAAGATACCAGCGCTGGTGATGAGGTCATCAACCGTTTGGAATGGTTGGTGCGCACCATCGTTTATAAACGTGAACTCCATATCACCATGCGCGACTTGCGCTCGATGATTGCGTGGATGTTGACTCGCGACTATTCGTGTGGGGAAGTAAAGGCACTGATTGAATTGGTAAATGCCGACAATGTACCTGAGTACTATTGGCAATATTACTATTTCAACCTGACTGCGCCTGTTACATACCCGGACCCCAACAAGGTAGAATACTTCGAGCTGCCGACACTGGAATCGAACGACCGTTTGGTAAAGTTACTTCGTGAAACAGACGTTGCAGGTGTGGCTTTACCGGCATTCGACCGTGATTTGTACTATCGCACGAAACGTCCGAACGATTATATTATCTTCAGCGACCGTACACGCTCTTTGCTGAAGGATTTCAATGATTGCAATCAAATTATCCCTGCATACGAAATGAAGTCGGATGATGTTCGTATGGCTGTTACAAGTCGTCATAAGTCGTTCGTGCGTCATCAATATTTTGAAGGAGCCATTGATTTCAGAAGAAGATTACCTTATCGATATGCCAGTGCTTTTGAAAAGCAGTTGCGCCTTGAAGATCCAAAGGAATTGACCAAAACTATGCAAGACCTTGCGAGTGCAATTTCTGCCAGTGAGGGCTGTTCTAATGAAATGCTAACTAAGGGTTATCTTCTTTTGGCAAGTTCAAATGTGGCAGACCCCATTTCAAAGAGCTACCGTCGTTTCTCATTGGATGAGTTCGAGCTCTATGTGAATAAGACTGAATACTTGACAAAGTACATCGAGTATGAAAGCGACAGTTTGATATTCCGCCATAAAAAGGATAAGTTTATCCAACTGACGGTAAGTCTCGACTTGTATGAAATGCTGGAATACATTCACGCAGGCTTTAGCCCTTCTGTGAACGACTTGCGTGGTCGCTTCATAGAACTTCAGATATTTAAGAATTTGCTGGAGGCAAAAACGTATTCGGAGATACTTGTGACAAAGAATAATCGCAAGTTCACTGCTATACGATTGGATGGTCAAAAGCATATAGTAATTGAACCTCTTAACGTGCAATGATATGATATTAAAACTAAAGAAAGGAACAGGCGTACAGGCCTTCCTGAATAAGGAAATATTCTATGTCGATGTTAAGTCGGTAAAGCTAGACCGTGTGCTGACCAATCTTTTTATTAAGATGTATGCTGACGGTGCTCCGGTATCAATGGCTTTCCGTAAAGAATATACCATTGACATACTAAAAGAGAACTTGGCGACCTTGGAAAATCAAGGTGTGATGCATGGCGTAAGCGACAACCCTGATGGCGTGGAAGACTGGCTCCGCAGTTCGCTATTGGAGTTGGTGAATCGCGGCAACGTGGTGAAAGAGCATGTCTCAACATTAAAGCCGCTTCATTTGCTAAGTTTTCGTGTTCAGAACAGTAAATTCTGTCGTGACTACCGTGCCTCAGATCAACTTTATCTCATGTTGCGAAGCAATCCGGAAGTAATGCATGGATTGGTACGCTACCTTAGTAAGGGTTGGGATAAGCAGACGGGAGAAATCGTATCAAGTGAAGATCTGGATGTAGATACTACAGGTATTCTTTATATCACCAAGCCTTTGCGTGAGCGTAAGACATTAAATAAAGTGGCAGAGGCTATTCCACAGCCGTTCCTCCGTGACCAGGCTACGTTGTTCAATGACGATATTCGTCGGTTGCTTCTTTACAAGGATAAGCTCCCAAGAGCCGTATTCATTGACTATCTGAGAATCCTTTGTGGTTTTCATTTGGCTTTGTATGCAATGAAACTGATTTACTTGCTTCCGAAGATGGTGGATGCAGGTTCACGTCAAGTAGAAGACGACTGGTCGATGCTCGTTGATGTGACTGACGATTTGGACAGCATTGTTTCTGCATACGCCTGTAAAGATGTAGAAAGGATGCAGAATGGCATTGGCAAATACATTCGTTCTACCTACATGGCTGACATCATTCAAGACAGAAAACCATGCTCTATTGACGAAGCGCTGAGAATACTGAAAGAAGAGAACAATAAGTCAGATGGTTTCTATGAATCCGTTTTGAATGGAATCCGGAAGGATCTTCCCAACTCGGATGAGAAAGAGTTTGATAAAGAAGACTTCAGAGAAATGCTTGAGCTGTTTCCTGAAGATGACTACTTCGATATGTTGGTTCATGTATTAGAAAAATCAAACTTGGGTAACTATCAGTATCGCTACTTACATGAGTTTCTTGATGCAGTGGCAATGAAGAACTCTTCATCTATGCTTTTGGCTGATAGTCGCTCACGCCGCCATCCACGACGTGGTGCACTCGGCTCGAAGCTCTTAGAGACATTGGTGCAGCTCCTTGTGTTAAAGGAAAAGCCTACTGGTGGTTACGAAACTCGTTCTTTATCGATTGACGAATTAATCAGTGAAATTCGTGACCGGTATGGCTTAATCATCAATGGTGTAAACGAGAAGCGTTTTGTCAATGCGGATGTGGAAATGAATGAAGCATTCCGTAAAAATGTTGAAGCTTTTAAGGATAAACTACGTCAGATTGGTTTCTATACCGATATGAGTGACGCTTGCATCCTACAGAAGATTCGCCCACGCTATAAAATGTAAACAATGGAAGAAATAAGAACTCTATATTACGACCGTTTCATACAACATGTTGTTGAAACGTATGCACCAAAGTTGAAGCAAGTTCGTCCGGGGCATTGTATGAAGATTACAGGCCTCGCGCTGAAAGAACTTCGTGTTCTGCTTCCTTTGTTGCGCCCCATCAATAAGGATTTGTCGGTGTTCATTCTCTCTGAAGAAGAAAAGGGAGAGGAATTTATCCATGCAACCAAGCTTATTGAATTGAGAAATGACCCCACAAAGGCAGTGCTCATCTTGGTACCGACCAATAGCAGAACGTCAGCAGAAGACTCTTATGGTGATGCTACGTTCCAAAATTTGTCAGCATCAGACCTACAGGATTCCTTCATTCTAAAGTTGATTGACGAGATTCCGGAGGAAAAGAAATATAGCTGGACACAGATATTTGAACTGCTTAGAGACGAGGTTCATGCCTACAAGAATGATGTAATCTCGTACATACTTTATTTGGAACTAAACCAGTTCTCAGATGAAGCATGGGGTAATGGATTATTTGTGTTTGGCATGTGGCCTGACATGGCGCTTCTCAGGGATGAGAATGCTGTGCGCAGACGTTTCATGCTGAACAAAGAAAAGGCTTCAGTTATTATCTCTGATTTTTCTTTGACTGCAGCTGATCGCATTTCTTCTCTTCCTATCGAGAGAGGAACAATTCAACGTGCCCTTATGAGCTTTCTTACCTCTGATGATTCTGTAGAAGATGCTAATTCTTTGTTTGAATCTATTCTGCGCAATCATCCAGAGTTTAACTATGCCAATATTCCATGGCTTGAAACTGGGTCTTCAGGCCCAGTAAAGGTAATGGTTGACTTGAACACGGGTAAGGATTCGAAGAAAGAATTGGTTAGAGACGACGAAGGCAATTTTGTGTTAAACATCATTACCGAGAAGAAGTCGAAGGTATCTTTTACCATTACTACTGATCCTGCTCCAAAGGATAATCCTGCGATTGTTTCTTTTGAAATAGCACTGGTTGACATCAGCGATTTTTCAGAAGTTGGTGTTATAAAGAAAGCCAAAGTTGGCACGAATAAGCGTGCGTCACGTAAGATGTCTGTGAACATTGCAGATGGCATGTTTGATGAAGGTGATTACTTGCTGCGTGTTCGTGCGCTTGATGAGAATGGCATTGTACTCGAACAGAAGAAAGAGTTCAAAGAAGACCTCGTACAAGCAGCTTGGGAAGAGGCAAAGGAAAAGAGCCCGAACCTCCAAATGGAACAATATCGTTTGGAACACCACGTGGCATATTGCAACGAATCTGCTGTATTCACCATTGTAAACGATGGTGATGTGCCCGAAGGTCAAATTGATAAACGAGCTAAGGTAAATAGCTTTACACAAGCTATTATTCTATATCGTTCGGCCCATTTGGCAAAGAATGAAGACTTGGATATTCCTACAGATGGTGTTGACCGTAATATGTGGGTAGATGGTAACTTGAATAATACCTATCATTTTGACTTTGGTGCTGCTTATGCCTATCAGATACAGCTGTCAAAGAAGTTAATTCAGTTGGAATCTACTTTCTTGAAGAATACCAATGTGTTTGGTCATGTCGAGGCACTGTTAGGCGGAAATCCAACAGATGCTTACTTGATGAATCCGAACGATACGGCTAATCGTGAACCGCTGTTTGTGCCTGCCTCAGATGTCAATATTCCCAATGAATTAATTGCTTTAAGAGAAGACCTCTTTGCTATCATTAGAGAATCGGCCGAGGACGAAAGTGGCTTAACAAGCACTTTGGACTTCACAACCAATTTGGGTCTGATTAAAGCCTATCTTGCTGAGTACAATACTTGGCTCAATGAGGAATTGGAGAAGGATTTAAATACAGACGATGTGGTTAAGCTGCAGAACATCGATACGGTTCTTTTATCCGTAGAAATGCCTGACGGCAGCAAGAATCAAATTAAGTTGGTAAGTCCTTTACATCCGTTGCGTTTAGCTTGGATGGTGAATCTGTACGAACTTTATCAAGATTGGGAAGATCGTACAATTGAAGTACCTAAGTATAGAAAAGCCTGGTATCGTAAACTGGATAAGCTTTTCCAAGGGCAAATACCAATGAACGTGGCACCGATAGTGCTTAGCGATGACCCTCTAAAGGAAGCATATCAGTACATTGGTGAACTTACCTTTGGTTGGGGTGCTTATGCACAACCTACGCAGTCAGAGGAGGCATTCTCTTCAGGTAGTCGTCAGTTGAAATCATACGTTTCGATGTTGCTGAATGTAGCAAGAGAAAAGCGTATTGATAGCGATGTGAACTTGGATTTGGTGGTACGCCATCTTTTTAATTACAGCGTTTCTCACCCTTATACTGATAAGTTGGTTATCAACCTGTTTAATGCAGGTGATGCGGCTACGTTTGCAGAGGCGTTGGTTAGACTGGAGAAGATTGGTATTGGTCATGAATTGGCTTATGAAATCAGACTGTTTACCGATGAGAATATGTTGCAATCTGGTGAAGCATTCAAGGATTTGCTCGACCCTGAATCAGCAGTTGCAAACTATGCAGAGGTTTTCTCACAAGCTTCTGCTAATCGCTTGTTCCCTAAACTTCGCTTCTCCTTGAATAAGACGAGCGATTTTATCAACAAGCATGATAACTATCAGGCTCATCTTTCTTTCTTAGTGAATCCGTTTGTTGTGAACACGGAGCCTGCTCGTCCAAGCGAACTAAGCCGTTCTTTCTTCTTGAATGGCACTATCTGCAGAGATATTGTAGAAGCGAAGCCTGTGGGTAAAACCTTTGTGTGGAATAGATACTATTCTAACAAGAGCTTGCCTAATCCTGTTTCAGAGTCCGCCAACCTTGAAGTTAGTTTGTTTGCTCGCTTGCAGGAAGTGATTGGTAAGATGTTGTCTTCAACCATTGAAGAGTCTGTGCCAGCCACAACGTTGCGATTGAAGGAGAATGATATGATGCTCTTGTCATTCATTCATGATAGCAGTGACTGGGTGGTTACGTTTGACAAGAATATGGGACCTGAGTTCTATGACCTTCCTTGTCTTGGCGATTCTGACGTTCCATATCTGTTGGATTATGTGCCTAACGACGAAGCTACTGGTATCTCATCTTACTTGACGACGAAACCTACTAGTGAAATCGCAGCACTGATGGTTCCTCTGTTCAAGCAGTATGGCATCAACATTGAGGACAAGAAGAATTTCAAGCAGATTCTTGAGGATGTTCGTTCAATTAGTAGTTCACTCATCATGCAGGTGAATACAACGTCGAGAAAAGGTTTTGAGGTGATTGGTACCACGTTGACGAAGCGTTTTTTGGAGAAGAAGGGCATCACAACAGAATCCTTCATGATTCCTATTGACCTTCATAAGGAACTATTTGTCGATTTGGATAGTGATAAGCAAGAACGAGCCGACAACTTGGTGGTTAAGATTGATACCAGCCGTAAGGAAATCCTTTTCAATGTGGTTGAGATTAAATGCAGAAATGCTTATTACCAAGCAGACGAACTTCATCAAAAGATTGTAAATCAAATTGAGAATACCATCTTCGCCCTGCGTTCTCACTTCGAGATTGCAGTGGATGGCAATGATAGACTTGATCGAGAGCTGAAAGTGCTTGAGTTGAAGTCTCTCTTGGAGTTCTATATTAACCGTTCACTGAGATATGGCCAGCTAAATCCGGACAAGGCTCATGAGTACAAGGTGTTCTTGAGTAAACTCTCCGAAGGCTATACTATTCGATTTAAGCATCTTGGCGTAATCTTCGACTTTATGCAGGCTGAGCGCCAAAAGAAAGATTTCTATGGTGATACGGTGATTTATACGATGGGCAATCCTGTTATCGAGCAAATTCTTGATGAGAATAGCAACTTGAAAACACAGGTATTGGAGGCTCAGGACAATGAGTTCGTGAACTTCTTCGAACCCACTTTCGTTCCTGCCGAGCAAACAAGCCCAACTCAAGAATCGCCAGTAAAGCCTGTTACAGTGGTTGCTCCGACTGATGATTCTGACTATGAAGTTATTGTGCCTAAAAAGGTGGATAATGATCCAGCTGAATCAGTAAAATCTGAGAAGAAGGAACATAACGATTCTGTGGTATTCGATAAACCTAAAGAGGACGTTGAGCAACCTCAAACGCCTCCTGCAGTCACTCCAGAAGCTGAAGAACAGCCTTCGGAAACAGAACCGACCAAGGAAGAAAAGCCGGAGAAAGATATTCCTGTGACAGATACTCCTGTAGAGGATATACCGTCGCAACCATCTCATGACGATGAAGTCGTTGTTCCGGAGGTTGATCCAAACTACAAAGAACCTGTAGTGGATGTTATCATTGGTAAGAATAGCGAATCGCCTCAATTCGGTGTTCTGGGCAAGATGGTATCCAATGGTCGTGTTATTGGTATGGACCTCAATGAGTGCAATACCATCAGCCTCTTTGGTGTGCAAGGCGCAGGAAAGAGCTATACGATTGGTTCTGTAACAGAAATGGTGCTCAAACAGTTCTCTAACGTGAACAAGTTGCCAGCACCCATGGCAGGTGTGATATTCCATTTCAGTGAAAGTATGGATTATGCGCCTGAGTTCACATCAATGGTATATCCTAATGATGAAGCTGGGCAGTTAGCCAAGTTGAAAGCTGAATACGGTGCTGAGCCCAATTCAGTAAAAGATGTAGTCCTTCTTGCTCCTGAAGCTCAGGTCGAATTGCGCAAAGCTCAATATCCTGATTTGGAAGTTCATTCAATTGGCTTTGATTCAGGCGAATTATCGGTTCGTGACTGGTTGTTCCTCTTAGCTGCGATGGGCAATGATTCTGCTTATATCAAAGAACTGAAACAGATTATGAAGGCTTGTCGTCACAATATGTCACTGGCCAATATACGTTCTGGCGTTGCTAATAGTGACCACCTTTCTACTTCTCAAAGAGCATTGGCCAATACCAAATTGGACTTTGCTGAAGAGTATATTACTGATGGTTGTAAGCTGCGGCAGTACCTTCGCCCGGGCAGACTTATCATCGTTGACTTGCGTGATGAGTTTATCGAAAAAGAAGAAGCATTAGGCTTATTTGTTGTCATGCTCAATATATTCTCAAGTGTGATGACTGTGGATGGTAAGGCATTCAATAAGTTTATTGTATTTGATGAAGCTCATAAGTATATGAACAACAAGGAACTAGTAGATTCTATTACTACGGCGATTCGTGAAATGCGTCATAAGGGCGTTTCAATCATGATAGCCAGTCAGGATCCAATGAGTTTGCCTACAGAAATCATCGAACTTAGTTCGATGGTAGTGATGCACCGCTTTAGTTCACCTGCATGGGTGAAGCATGTTCAAAAGGCTATAACTCCACTTCAAACGCTGACGGCTACTGAAATGGCTGCATTGGGCTCGGGTGAAGCCTACCTATGGGCTAACAAAGCGACTGATAAAGCGATTACTCAGCGTCCGATAAAGATTAGCATTCGTCCTCGTGTAACCAAACACGGTGGAGATACTATACAAGCTGTAAAATAAGAATGAACATAATAGAATATTCAAATAGAGGAAGTAGAACAGTGAACCAGGATTATGTAATCCATCGTTTACTGTCTGCAGACTCTGCAATATTTGTATTAGCTGACGGTATGGGGGGCTACTCACATGGTGAGATAGCCTCACAAACTGTGGCTGAAAGTATTGTGGAGTATGTGGAGCAGAATACTACCAATTATACTCCTGAAAATCTTTTGAGGGAATCAATAGTGTTTGCTAATGATGCCCTTATGATTAAACAGATGGAAATTGGTGGTAAAAAAATGGGAACTGTCATTGCGGTGCTTTTTATTAAAGGTACCTATGCATACATAACATGGCTTGGTGATAGTAGAGTGTATAAATTTAGCAAGAGCAAAATGGATTTCTGCACAACAGACCATTCTATTGTTCAGCAACTCTCAAACAAAATGGCCATTACTTCTTCTATCTATGAGAAGTATGCAGCGATTGTAACTCGTGCCATCATGGGTGATGAAATTAAGGAAGAGATACCTATTGAAGTCCTATCTATTGCAGAAGGAGATACGTTTCTTTTATGTTCTGATGGATTTCATAAGCAGCTCCCTGTTGAAGAATACGCAGTTTCATGCGACAAGGTAAATCTGAAGTGTTTGGATGATATGGCTCCCGACATGGATGATAATTATTCATTCATAAAAGTAACGGTATAATGATATTAAGCAATATAGTAATTGACGACCTAAAAGATAAATCTGGTTTGCTCTTTGATCAGGCAAAGGATTTTGACATGCTAGCCAAGTTGATATTGGACGTAACGCAGCGTTCCATCGGTGTAACTACTCTCAAACGATTAATGGGTTATATCGATGACGACCACCGTACCAACTCTTATACGCTTAACACCATAGCCTTATACTTGGGTTTCTCGACATGGGATGATTATCTTTTGGCTCGTTCCGTAGATAGTATTTGGGGATTTCAAGATTCCGCCGTGTACATCCATGAATTAGAGTTGGACTCCGAGGTACTTGTAAAGTACATGGATCGAACAGTCAAATTTAAAGTCGTTGAGCATAAAGAAAAAAAGGCATTGATGGTAATTGAAGCTGTAAACAGTAGCCTTCAACCCAATGACCTCCTCTATATTCACAAGATTGAGAAAGGTAAAAGACTGGAGGCTGGAAAAGTTTTTCGAGGTGACTTGATTGGCAATTATAAAACCAGTAGTGAGCTGACAGCCGTCGAACTTATGTAATTTGGCTTATGATACATATAATCGATAAGGTTTCCCTTACGTCCAATGGTCTTGTCGCCACAGGAACTAAAGACCTCATTCACCTTCATCAGGGTGATATGGATGGAGCTTGTGCTGTTTATAGTCTGATGATGTGCTTAATAATCAACCGCTCGATAAAACGATTAGATGTTACAGATTTGGACAAAAAACATGATGGCCGTAGTTCTAAAGGTCGTTTAGTGGACACATTCTTGAATAACGCCAAAGGATTGGTCAGAGAAGGTTACGAGTTAGAAGTCTTGAATACGGAATTGTTGCACGCCTTCAAAAAGTGCGTGTCCACCGCATGGTATTCTACTGAAAATGCAAAGAAGCAAGAATTATATGCTATTATCAAATCCTCGTTAGACGAACATTCACCAATAGAACTTGGCTTTTCTTGGAAACGAAAAGGTGGTCATGCCATAACGGTGATTGGCTACGAAGAACAAAAGGCATATTTGCGTCTCTTCTGCCTTGATCCAGGGTATCCTCTTCAAGAAGGTCAATACTGGAATAATGTACTGGATATTGATATTGACAATGGCGCAAAATTCAACACTTACAACCACCAGGAAAGCCGTTATGGCAGAGAGGTCTTTGTATCGATTGAAGATGTTTTGGTGATACAAAAGGCTTAACTATGTAAAATTATAGATTTATAGGTTTAAAGTGATGTATATCTGATTTTTATCATAGCAATGGTACGGTATTTGTATTTAATAATGTATAATAATTCTGTCTAATACTACTGACATCTATGTTTACGCTCTTGGCTGATTGATAGTTACAGTGTACTTAACCAAGTGCAAGCTGATAAAAAGCTGGAAGGGCGAATACTTTTCGAGGATATTCCTTCGGGACATGAATGGCTAACCAGTATCATGCAGGCTATGCGAGAAGAAAAGATGCTTTACATCACTTATCAAGGATTTGGTAAACCTATAGAGAATAGTTTTGAGATAGAGCCTTATTATCTGAAAGTGATTAACCGTAGATGGTATGTGCTGGCTCGTAGTCCTTATTACTCTGAACGCAACCAAAGGCAAAACAAAGAGGATGGTGGCAACCGCCCTGCTGACGACTATCGACTTTATGCCCTCGATAGAGTGCTTGATATGGCGCTAACCGATAAGCACTTTAAGATGAAGAAAAGTTTCGATATTGAGGAATATTTTGAGGGTTGTTATGGCATTATAGCCAACAAGAATATCCCCATTGAAAGGATAGTACTTAAAGCATGGAAACCTCATTGCTGCTATTTGGAAAGTCTACCCCTACATCATTCTCAACGCATCATAGCACAAGATGATGAATCCATCACTTTTGAGTTGAATGTGCGTCCTACGTTCGATTTCTATCAAGCACTTTTAGCGCAAACAGATATGGCAGAAGTGTTAGAACCTGAAAGTGTGCGACAGGAGATGAAGCAATTTACAGAAAATATATTATACCACTATAAGAAATAAAAATGAACAATATAAACTTTATAGCTATCGACTTTGAGACCGCTACAGCCAAACGTTCATCTATCTGTGAAGCAGGTATATGTGTGGTAAAAGGAGGAAAAGTGGTTGAAACCAAGTCGTGGTTGGTGCGTCCCGAAGATAACAGGTATAGCTATTGGAATATGCAGGTACATGGCATACGCCCTCAAGACACAGCTTACGCACCTACATTTTCAAAGATATGGGAGGAAATCACAACGTATCTCAAGGATTGCCCAGTACTGGTAGCCCACAATGCAACCTTTGATATGAGATGTATTCGCCATGCCTTACAACTACACCATCTACCTTGTCCTGACATTGATTATTACTGTTCGCTCTGTGCCGCCCGACATATCTATGATTTCGGTTGTAATTCGCTCGACTATCTTTGCGACCATTTCTCTATATCGTATGGTACACACCACCGTGCTGGCGATGATGCCGAAATGTGTGCTCGGCTATTTTTGCAAGAGATAAAAGATGGCAAT
>CAUTPS010000042.1:0-22947 GCA_963540415.1 uncultured Prevotella sp. | reverse complement strand
TCTATCTTGACCAAGGATATATGACAGATGAGATGCTCACACCCGACTATATCCACTGGCTTTACACCGCTTTCACTCGTGCTACAGAACATCTCTACCTTGTCAACTGGCCCAAAACACAAGTAGAATAAGCATTTGTAACCGAAGATTCACATGTGGTGCACATGCCCCGCACCATTAGTGCGAAGGCTTAACACCAATGGTGTTGAACGCTGAATACAAGACGCTATGTTGTCAACAAGAAAACAAAATACCATTAGAATAATATGAATACGACCATTAACAAATAACAATTACTTGCCTAAACCCAAATCATTCAACCACACTCCTTTATAGTTAAAACATGCTAAAAACAAACCAACTAAACGAAATTATACCTATCTTTGACAATTATAGTAGTTTAAAAAATAACTCACTTAAGCTAAAAAGATTATGAAGAAAGTATTTATTATGGCTATTGCTGTAGCAGCAATGACCCTCGCAAGTTGTAACAACGGCAAGACTAATGCGCCAAAGGCTAATGCAGACTCAGACACAACAGAGTCAGTTGCAACTGATTCAGCAACAACTGCAGAAGCTCCTGCCTCAGCAGATCAGCTTATCGAGCAACTCAACGAGAAAGTAAAGGCTAAGGACGATAAGGGTGTAGCTGCATTGCTTACAGCAGCACAGACCAAAATGACTGAATTGGCACAGAAGAATCCACAAGAGGCACAGGCTTATGTTGCAAAACTTCAGCAGTGGATGCAGAGTAACTCTGAGAATATTAAGGCTGCCTTGAAGTCTTCTGGTAATGAAGCTGCCGCTAACGCAGTAGGTGCTGCTATCGACGCTGCATCAAAGGCTGACCCAAAGGCTGTTACTGAAGGCATGTCAAAGGCTAAGGAAGCTATGCAATCAGCATCACCTGAGCAGGTAGAAGCTGCTAAGAAGGCTGCCAAGGAAGCTGCAGAAAAGATGCAGGGCAAGACTGGTGAGGCTGCACAGAAGGCAATGAAAGACTTAGGTATTTAATAGCATTTCCCCCACTTCCTTCACATTTTGAAAGAGGTGGGGGAGATTATTCAAACCTATAAAAAAACAATTCACCTAAGAGAAACACGCTATCTCAAATAGTTTTCATATCTTCGCACTATGATTAAGATTGAAGATGCACAAAAGAAACAGGCTACGGTGATAGCTCGCTTGATTATGGAGGCTATGAACCACGAATGTTGTCAGTGGTTTGTAGGCCCTAACCACACCTTAGAAGACTTTCATCAGCTAATGACAAGATTAGTGGAACGTGAAGACTCGCAATACTCCTATCTTAATACACTTGTAGCAATAACAGAAACAAATAAGATTGTTGGTATCTGTGTCAGCTACGATGGAGCCAAACTTAAAGAACTAAGAAAGGCTTTCATTGAAGGAGTTTTGGAGGCTTTCGGTCGTGATTTTTCTAATATGGATGACGAAACAACAGCTGGTGAACTATATATTGACTCACTTTGTGTTGACAATTCTTTCCGTGGACGAGGGCTTGCTAAGCAGCTACTTGAAGCTACAATAGAGAAAGGAAGAAAGATGAACCTCCCTACTGGATTACTTGTTGACACAGGAAACTCTCAGGCAGAACGACTTTATCACCGTGTAGGATTCGTATATATGGGTGATAATCAATGGGGCGGTCATAAGATGAAGCACCTACAAAAGCCACTCTAAAATCACATTTCAATAGGTAGTAAGCATTATGCTGTAAGTAGAAAAGTACACCTTTATTTGCCTATCTCTCCCCTTTGTCGTATCTTTGCATATGCAATAGGTTCATTACTATCATGATTAAAAAGGGAAAGCGGTGTAATTCCGCTACTGTCCCGCAGCTGTAAGTTGTCTCTCATTGGTAAGCTGATACCACTGGTGAATATAAAACCGGGAAGGTGCTTACCTACATTGGATAACAAGTCAGAAGACCTGCCATTGCAAGTCATTGCATCCCTCGAGGAAGGGCACTGCATAGAACCATTTGATTACAGAAAGAGATATGAGGCAATTGGCTTCTTTCTTACTATTATTGTGCCCGCTCGGTACAACTGCACAGACCCTTGATACAGACACAACGCAAACCATTAAGGAAGTTGTAGTCAATGGTTTCCGCATTTCTGGAAATGTATTGGCAAGTTCGCCAGTACAGACGCTTTCACATGCAGATATGGAACGACTTGGCATCCGTGATATGGGCGACGCCTTAAAACGTTTTGCAGGCGTGCAGGTGAAGGACTATGGTGGTGTGGGCGGTATGAAGACGGTCAACATCCGTGGCCTTGGTGCTGCTCATACAGGGGTTATCTATGATGGTGTACAGGTGGATGACTGTCAAAGCGGACAAGTAGACCTATCTCGTTTCACCCTCGACAACATCTCACTCATCAGTCTTCAGATTGGTCAAGACGATAATATTTATCAGAGTGCAAAGTCATACGCTTCTGCAGGAATGATTAACATTAGCACACTGCAAGGCTATACAGATCATAATAGCGAGTCAACAAGAAAGAAGACAGAACTTTCCACAACCATCCGTACAGGTAGTTACGGACTTTTTTCACCTTCCCTACTCTTCCACCAGCAGTTCTCGCGGCTTGGTATTGGAGCATACGGAAGCTATGAAAGGGCTGACGGTGTTTACGCATTCAAGTTGAAAAATGGTATCAAGACCATCAATGAACGACGTAACAATAGTGACATTGAGACTTGGAGAGGAGAAATTAACCTTGATTATCAGCTCAATGATAAGCAAATACTGAAGTGGAAGACATACGGTTTCACCTCTCATCGAGGCTTACCAGGTGCAGTCATCTACGATAACACCTACTCTGCTGAGCGATTAGTAGACAAAAATGTCTTTACACAACTATTCTATGAGAACCAATTTAGCCAGCGTATCAAGTTGAAAGCTGCTGCTAAATGGAATTATTCATGGTCACGCTACTCAGATGTGCCTGCCAGTGGCTATAAAGAAGACATCTACAGACAGCAAGAAGCATACCTAACAGCTACGTTATGGACCGAGCCATTACAAGGACTTCATCTCTCTTTGGCACAAGACTATGCACATAATCATCTCTCAATGTCGCTTTCACAGGCTGCAAACCCTACACGTAACTCTCTGTGGACGGCATTAGCAGCAAACTATCGCATAGGTCAATTCACATTCAACACATCACTTCTTGCAACGAATATCACGGAGCATGTAAAGATAGGCAATGCCTCTGACGACTTCCATCGTCTTTCGCCAGCCTTCAGCCTACAATGGAGAGCCTTACAAGACCTTCGTTTCCGCTTTGGATATAAGGATATCTTCCGCACGCCAACACTCAATGAACTTTACTATACAGGTATTGGAAATCGTCGATTAAATCCTGAGAAGTCACGCCAGTGGAATCTCGGTGCAACCTATTCTCATACCTTCAACCGTACACTTCAGCTCTCATTGACGGCAGATGGATACTTCGGGAATATCACAGATAAGATTATTGCAGTACCAAAGATGTTCTACTGGCAAATGATGAATGCTGGTAAAGTGCGACAAATAGGACTTGATATCTCCGCTAATGCAGAGAAACGATGGAGCAATGACTGGTCACTCAGTGTGACAGGAAGCTATAGTATGCTCAACGCAACCGATAGAACTAATCCAACCGATATTTACTATGGACACCAGATAGCTTATACTCCACGCCATTCAGGGTCAGTTAGTTCGCTACTACACACTCCGTGGCTGGATTTAAGCTACAACATATTGTTGATGGGCGAACGGTATTCATTAGGATATAATATTCCTAATAACCATATGGCAGCCTTTACTGACCATAGTATCACGATTTCAAAGGATATAAACTTCCTTAAACAGGAACTACATTTACAGTTTGACTTACGCAACCTTGGTAATAAAAACTATGAGGTTGTACGCTTTTATCCTATGCCAGGAACAAACTGGCGACTCTCAGTAAGTTGGAAACTCTGAGGAAAAAGTAGCAAAAAAGCAAAAGAGGAATGTGCAAAAATAATAAGAAAGAGAACAAAACAAGATAACAATAAATTATAAACAAAACAACAAGAAAAATGAAAAAGAATCTTCTTGCGCTTGGTGTCATTCTGATGTCAGCGCTTACATTCACGGCTTGTAGTGATGACAATGACTTTACTTACACACAGCCAGCAGTATCAAGCACAGATGTATATGTTGCTTGTGCTGGTAACTGGAATGCAAATGATGGTACAGTGGGTATTCTCGACTATAACAGCGAGTCACGTCCAACTGCACCATACATCTACAGTGATGCTTACATGACTCAGAACGGAATCGGAATCGGTGATGCACAGGACTTAATTGTCTTTGGAACTAAGCTTGTCGTTACTTGTACAACATCTTCAAAGGTTGAAGTTTTGGACCGAATGGGTAAGATAGAACAAACAATTAAGTTGCACAATGCCAGCCCACGCTATTTGGCATCAGATGGTAATTATGTTTACTTCTCAGCTTACAATGGTAAGGTATATAAGATGAATCCTAACAACTCAGTGCAGCCGTTGGTTGACTCTGTAGAAGTTGGTGATCACCCAGAGGCACTTTCTGTTGCTAATGGTAAACTCTATGCAAACATCTCAGGTTATGGTAATGGGAATACTGTAGCTGTTGTTGACTGTAACTCATTTAAGAAGACAAAGACACTTACAGTAGGTAAAAATCCTTATAACCAGAGTATTGCTGTTGGTAACGATATTTACTTTGTATCAATGTTCAATAATGATGATGCGCTTGTACAGAAGATTAATGCTAAAAACGATGAGGTTAGAAAGCTCTTCAAGGCAAGTTCAATTGCATACAGTGCTAAAAAGAACGCACTTGTATGTCTATATGCTACCTACTATGATACCAACAAGCGTTTCTTTATCCACGACCTCGCAACTGGAAAGGAAACCGACCTTGATATGGCAGGCCTCAAAAATCCTTCACAGGTTAATGTTGACCGCTATGGTAACATCTATGTTATAGATAACCCAAGCTATACAGCACCAAGTGAAGTATTCTATTACTCTCCAGAGGGTAAACTTATTCAGGGTAATATTCAGGTAGGCTATAGCGCACAGAACGTTCGTTTTGCCAACTAAGATAAACTATACAGCTTGACTTTACGACTTTTACAAAGAGTCAAAATAATCATAAAGTTTTATATAATACACAAACACAATAAGGTCAAGGCTGTATAAAACTCGCTATAAACGATAAATAGGAGGTGCATGACTTGTGCATCTCCTATTATTTTATCGTAGTAAAACACGATAATAGTTCTTCTCACCTTACAAATAACAGATTGATTTCAAAGCTATAAACCATCCAAATGATTGGTGTTAAGCCTCCGCACAATATGTGCTAAGCCTCCGCACAATGTGTGCTGGGCTTCCACACAATGATAAAAAAAGAGAAAAAAGTTTTGTTATGACCCTTATTCCATGTGACGAAAAGAGCATATTGATAAGGAATGTCTTCAATGTACAAACAATCCCTTAATACTTTCCTCCAAAGACTATTTTCTATTGTAATACGCTATCTAATTCATTCCGTATCTCAGCGTTTCTATAATACCTTAAAATTCTTCCTGTAAGTTTAAAAAAACAGCTTAGTATCCATTTGTAGTTTTGGAAAGAACTAACTTACTTATAAGTTATTTGTGCGCTATCTACATAATATACATCAGGAAAAGGTTCCTTTAGAAAAAACCGTACTACGATATGATTGATAACCGAGTCTCCGTAAATCTGATATAGGCTATCTGATTCATGAGATGTTGGAATTCTAAGCTTACTTCCTTTACATTCTACTCTAAATCCACTACTGGACCCCTTTCCACCAGAACCCGTTGGAATATAATACAATACCGGGAGTTGTTTGGTGAGATAACCTTTCAAACTTCTGCTTTTCAAACCGCATATACTATAAAAGATTAACCAAACTACAAAAAACGTACAGCCTACAACATAAGAATAGTAATGCAGTTTATTTATTATTTTAAGTATGATATAGGAAAACAAAAAAATCGAAATGTTTAATGATATCATATAGAAATATGTATCTATAATGACACTCGCGTCCATATAGAGGAGTATCCACAGCCCTGCTAAGGCTAAGAAATACCAAGCTGCTTCTTTTTTATTATTTCTTTCAGTTTTATCATCCATAGCATATAAATTACACTTCCTACCATGCTTCAGCAGTGTTTACCAAGCTCTTGGCAGGATTAGATTTCCCAATTTCATTAGTTAAACATCTCTTTACTAATTTTATTGTAGAAACACCAGAGACAACAATGGATATAACTCCAGTAACAAGTGCATCCTTATATAAGCATGTGGTCTTTTCTCTATCTGTGTATTTATCTTTTATATTAGCTTTAGATACCATTGATTAGATTTTACAACTATTATATCCTTTCTATGTGAAAATGCCATTAAAATATCTTTGGACGCATATCATAATATTTTTTAAACCTATATTCAATCGTATCAGCTATTTGTTGATCACCAATGGATATATCCCAAATTACTTTCAGAAAGGGCGTCGAAGAATTTGGTTTTACAGAGTGTAGAACAATAGAGATTGCTTTTGAACGTCCATTGGTACCTGGAGGTGGAGGTATATCGAAAGGAATTTGTTCTATTGCTATCAATTTGCCCCTTTTAACACTATATGAGTATTGATAATATAGATATGTAGGAAGAATAGCTCCTTTGCGGTCAAGTAATTTTAACGAATTAATTCTAATGACAGGAATCGTATTTCCAGTCAATAGAAAATGATATTCAAAATTATTATACATAAAAGAATCTACATCCGACAGGGTTTCATGGCTAAAATAAACTTTCATAGAGTCAGATAATTTATTATCTGACTCTATGTTGCTCAGGGACAAAGAACTATTAGAAGAACATTTGATTACTTGGTAATCATTAATTTTCCCTTTTACAAAATAACCCCAACCTGTTTGTATCATACATGATGTCATAAAAAAACAGGAAAACATGCAAATAACAACTGAATATTTCATACCACCTTAATTCCGCAGCATAAATTCTTGTAAGAACTCCAAGTGTCTGATAAACAAAGTTTTCAAAACACTTGTATATGTCAGATTTTTCACCTATCTTGGTGCTGCTAAACTAACAAGCAAGCAAAACATCTGACATGACAAAGATAGCTATTAAAAACGAGAATATCACTTCTTTCGGAGGAATTTATCATATTATGGATGTTTTTTCAAAGTTGGGCTTTGAAAAACTCACAGAATCCGTCTTGGGCAAACGTGGGTGTAGTGGAAAAACATTCAGTCATGGAAGTATTTTTGGTTCTCTCTTCTTCAGTTGCCTTTGTGGTGGAGAATGCCTTCATTAAAAAAGACAAGCAGGCTGAAAACCTTTATCCTGCATTTTGTCAGCGTACCAGCGAAATGGGTGCGCACAGGAAGACGGAACGTTCTGAACCTTTATACCAATAAAGCATACCATTCTGAAGTTTTCCTTGAATAAACTGCATTTCTTTGTGGCATTCATTTTCCCCATTGGCTTGGGTGGGGGGGGGCATGCCTATGCAAGAACCAAGAACCCCAGAAAAGCCCCATATCAACATGTAGAGTCTCCAAATACATCTCAATATATAAATTTTTCTCACAAGAAAAAATGCTGCGGAATTGAGGTAATAAAGCAATTTCTTCAAAATAAGTTTTCCTGTCACTCCTGTCAACTAATTTAATCAAATAACTCTCTGAATTACAGAGTATTCAAACAAAGTGTTAAAAGTGACAGCAAAATAAAATCAAAACTATTGTAGTAATATTGTTGTATTCTCGTAAGATGGGAAAGAGTCTATTTCTTACTTTACACCTCATTTCCTGAAGATAAAATAAACCCTCACCTATCCACATGGTCATATACATATTGGACAGACGAGGGTTTATACAACTACTTAAAATATAGTAATTTGAGAATTAGCGATTAAAGTGGAGTTGTGAATATAAACGTACGGATAACCCAATAAGAGAGAATACCACAGATATAACCCAAGAAAGCTATCCACGAAATCTTCTTCATGTACCAACCAAAGGTAATCTTCTCCAATCCCATTACGACAACACCTGCCGCAGAACCAATGATAAGGATGGAACCGCCTACGCCAGCACAATAAGCCAATAACTGCCAGAAGATACCATCAACAGCCATGTCGCCTGTTGCCTGAACAGAATACATACCCATACTACCTGCAACAAGTGGGACGTTGTCAACAATAGACGATAATACTCCAATGATACCCGTCACTGCATAATGATTACCTTGGAAGAAACTGTTTAATCCTCCGCCGAGTTCATGTAATACTCCCACTTCTTCAAGACAGGCAACAGCCATCAGAATACCAAGGAAGAAGAGGATTGTTGACATATCAATACGGCTCAACAGATTGGTGACACGCTTAGAGAAGTCTTCGCTATCGCCCTTAGCACGATGTAGATTGCGATAAAATATCTCTGTAATCGTCCAAAGAATACCCAGGACAAAGAGGATTCCAACGAATGGGGGAAGGTCTGTGAAATAATGGAATACTGGTACGAAGCAGAGTCCACCCACACCAATGGCAAAGATTATCTTGCGTTGTGAGCTATTGAACTCTAATAGTTCAGTATCACCAGTGTGATCGGTCTCTAACATATCACCACCTAACTTGCCCTTTAATAAGAACTGAAGAACGAAGGCTGGGATAATCATTGATATAAGAGATGGTATGAAAATCTCGCTTATCACGCCACCAGCTGTTATCATTCCTGCATTCCACAACATGATAGTTGTCACATCACCGATTGGTGAGAAGGCACCGCCAGAGTTGGCAGCAATGATAACCAATGACGCATAAATCATACGGTCCTTATGGTCTTGAACGAGCTTGCGAAGAATCATAATCATCACAATACTTGTTGTCAAGTTGTCCAAGATAGCTGAAAGGAAGAACGTCATGAAGGCTATCTTCCATAATAAACTACGCTTTGACTTAGAGCGCATCACATTCTTTACCCAGTTGAAACCACCGTTCTGATCGACAATCTCAACGATTGTCATGGCTCCCATGAGGAAGAAGAGCGTAGTTGCCGTGTCTCCAAGATGCTCTGTTATCAACTTGTTGGCAAATGTAACTAACTGATCGCCCATACCCTTAAACTCTGGGTGCATCAGCTGTACAAACGGTGCTGGATCAAACATGTAAAGTGTCCAGCAGAAAACAAACATCAATAAGGCAACTGCTGCCTTGTTAACCTTAGTAAGGCTCTCCATTGCAATGAGCGCATAGCCCAGCACGAAGACTACAATAATCGCAATTGTTAGTGTAGACATAAATGATTATAATTTCTAATATTTTATTAGTGTACAAAGATACGCAAAAGATATGAGTTGCCTATAAAGAATTGAAATTAATTCTAAGAAAGATAGACTTATTTGTCAAATTGTAGTATATTTGCAAATAAAGCAAGAAGTAAGAGGTCAAAAATAACCGAACGATAGATAAAATTATGGAAAAGAAACATCTCAATGTTGTCTGCGCTGTTGTTCATGACGGTGATAAGATTCTATGTACACAGCGATTGCGTAAAGGTCCTAATTACATTGCTGAACATTGGGAGTTTCCAGGTGGTAAAGTCAATGAAGGAGAAAGTGATTACGAGGCTTTGCGTCGCGAAATACTTGAGGAAATGGACTGGAATATCTATGTCGGCGCAAAACTTGGGAACGTTGAATATGACTATCCAGACTTTTCAATCAGCCTTACTGCCTATGACTGTATGGCACATGACAATAATTTTAAGTTGCTTGCACATATTGATTCCTGCTGGCTAAAGCCTGAAGAGTTCTCAAAACTCGATTGGACTGAAGCTGATACGGCACTCATCAAACAGCTTTGGAAATAATAGTAAGCAGTTTGTCTTTGCCTATTTCAACTTTTAATCATTTAATACGATTTGTCATCGTCAATCATCAAACAATACAATGAACAAAGATATACAATCACTTGTTAATCAACTTAATGCTGCTTCCGATGCATATTACAATGGTCGTGATGAACTTATGACTGATTATGAATGGGACGCAGCCTTTGATAAGCTAAAGAAGTTAGAAGAAGAAACAGGTATTATACTCCCCGATTCTCCAACACAAAACGTGTCTGCCGATAATGTTGCTGGTAAAAAGGAAGAACATGAATTCTCTGCACTATCTTTAGCAAAGACCAAGAAGGTAGAAGACCTTGCCAAATGGGCTGAAAACAAACCTATATGGCTCTCTTGGAAATTGGACGGATTGACCCTTGTTGCAACATACGACAATGGTAAACTGACAAAGGTTGTCACACGTGGCAATGGTCATATTGGTACCAATATTACTCATCTTTCTACAGCTATTGATGGTATCTTGCAAACCATTCCTTACAAGGGACACCTCGTCATTCGTGGTGAAGCTGTCATCAGTTATCCTGACTTTGAGCAGTTTAACATGGAAGCAGAGGAAGAATATGCTAATCCTCGCAACCTCGCTTCAGGCTCTCTTACCTTAAAAGATATCAATGAAGTGAAAGCCCGCCACCTGCGTTGGATTCCTTTTACACTCGTCTATACAGAAGAGGAGATTAACTCTTGGGGAGGGCGTATGGAATGGCTTGAACACCAAGGGTTCAAAGTTATCGACAGAGAACTCATTGAACAGCCTACTATTAACAACATAGAGTCAGTCATACATCATTGGACAGAAAGGGTAACAGGCGCAAGTACATCACCTTTCCCCTACCCCGTTGATGGCTTAGTCATTACTTATGACGATACCGTCTACGCTGCAACAGGTTCTGTCACAGGGCATCATGCCACACGTGCAGGCTATGCCTTCAAATGGCAAGACGAGAGTGCTGAAACAGAATTAGACTATATAGAATGGTCATGTGCTGCTTCAACTATCTCTCCAGTAGCTGTTTTTCGTCCTGTAGACTTAGAAGGAACAACCGTTAAGCGTGCTTCCCTTTGTAATATCTCCGAATGTGAACGATTAGGGATTGGTGATAAAGGAACAAAGTTAGCTGTTATAAAGGCAAATAAGATTATTCCGAAGGTTATTAACGTTATTGAAAGCGTTGGTACCTTCCATATTCCTGAGACTTGCCCAGTATGCCATTCTGCTACAGAAGTTAGCGAAAGCGAGGTTAGTGGAACACGCACACTACACTGCACCAATACACATTGTCCAGCTAAACAGCTGAAGAAGTTTGGTAGGTTTGTATCAAAAGAAGGTATAAACATTGACGGACTCTCTGAACAAACCGTGCAGAAGTTTATCAATCTTGGTTGGATTCGTGAATATGCTGACCTCTTCCACCTCAATGACCACGCTAATGAGCTGCGTACAATGGAAGGCTTCGGTAATAAGAGTGTCGCCAAGTTGTTAACAGCCATTGAAAAGGCTCGCAACGTAGAAGCACGTCGTCTACTCTTTGCACTTAACATTCCACTTGTAGGACAAGATGTCTGCAATCGTTTGTTATCAGCTTATCCATTAGAGGAGCTTATAAAAACAGCCAAAGAAAGTGCAACAAAAGATGTATTCTCAACCATTGCTGGTATTGGACCAGAGAAGAGTGCAAGTTTTGTGCGCTGGATGAAAGATACTGATAATCAGTCTATGCTACAGCATCTGCTGGTTGAGCTAAATATTAGTCAACCTTCATCAGCACCAACTGGTGATAGTTGCCAGGGATTAACCTTCGTCGTTACTGGTGATGTTCACCATTATAAGAACCGTAACGAACTGAAAGCATACATAGAAAGTCAAGGTGGTAAGGTAACTGGTTCTGTTTCTAAATCAACGAATTATCTTATTAATAATGACGTAGAAAGTACTTCTGGAAAGAATCAGAAAGCAAAGGAACTCTCTATTCCAATCATCTCTGAGGAAGATTTCATTACTCAATTTGTGCAGACAGACGAGAATCACCTCGCCTCAAAATCCTCTCCAATCAAAGAAGGAACACTATTCTAAAACATCTTCAATAAACCTAATTATATAACAAGTTAATAAGTTATGAAACAGTTAACAGGAATATTTGTCATTATCATGCTTGTATTATGTCTTGTCATGCTACCAAAAACAAGTAGAGCTCAAAGCTGTAAGACGAATAACAATGAGAAGAAAAATGATGAGAAAAGAAAAGGTAAAATTCTTATTGTTTTCTTCTCTCACACAGGAGAGAATTATGCTGTTGGCAACATTGAGGTTGGTAACACAAAAATGGTGGCTGACTACATTCGAGACGTAACAGGTGGTGATGAGTTTGAAGTAGTAAGAGAAACTCCTTATCCTAAGACTTACAAGGAAGTAGTAGAAGTTGCAAAGAAGGAGAGATACGGCAAAGAATATCCTCCGTTCAAAGGAAAGATCAACAACATTGACGACTATGATATTGTATTCCTTGGTGGTCCTGTCTGGATTCATAGCTATCCGCAGGTTATGTTCACCTTTATGAAACAGTATGACTTGAGTAATAAAACCCTCATTCCTTTCCTCACACACGAAGGGAGTGGAATCGGTTATGCAGTTCGAGACATCAAAGAAATTTATCCTAATGCTAATATCCTTAGTCCAGAAGCCTTTTATGGTCATGAGGTTCGCACAGACATGAGTAAGGTTAAAGCATGGTTAGAATCTTTAGGCTATAAGAAATAGAAAGATTGACAAAATCTACTTCCATCCATTACAAAACAGCAACGCTATAAAGCTGATTTAATGTAAAGGATAATTAAGAGGGTTCTTTCGTTAAATGTATAAATAGAAAATGGAATAAAAGGTTATACACTTTTTAAAGTCTGTACCACTTATTCTCATACAGATTAATATTTGTAAACTATTTTCACACCATTCAAGGCTAACATATGCTCTTTTAGCTTCTAAAAGATGCCCATTTGACTTGCAATAGATGCTCTTTTAGCATGTTACTAACGCCCTTTTGAAATCCAATTAAGCACCTTTTACTTTACTACTTTATAACAAATTGATTTTCTTATGGTTACAGCACTGCTTTTTATATGTGTTTTTGACATTAATTATAGATATCCTATTTGAAATTATGTCATAATTTTTCAAATCATTATCTACAAATTTCAAATTAATAACATGAAAAGGTTTTCTGCATCAGAGGATGATAATAAAATAGAAAAATAACAACCTTGCCTATATTTTGTTTAATGAGTAAATTTGGTTTTTCCGCTAAAGCTATACGAAAAGTTTCTACGCATTTAACGGAAAAACCATAAATAAATCCTATGATTAAGAATATTTTTAGAACGTCCACTTAGCAGCTACCGTAGGGATAGCATAAAAGTGATTATTCTGACCTTTGTCATTCCAAACGAAGTTATTGCTAATCTCAACCTCAGTACCCAAAGAGAGGTTTACATCCTTCATTCCCTTTAGCGTATTAAGATTAAACCAGAACTGAGGTTCAGAGAGAAGAATCATTTTACCATTAACATTTGGATCATACCAAAGATCACAGAATCCAGAGAATGTACAAAGACCTTTAGCGAAGGTTGTACCCCATACTTCTGTCAACTGGAAACCACTGAAAGGATGTTTACCCGTATGGCTATTCTTAAACTGATACTTATACATTAACTGAAGACTAAACGTTTTTGAAAAGTCTTTTGAAGCCCAGTTCCATGCTCCACCAAGAAGAACAGCATGCTGATAACGATTACCATAATAGCTATCCATAGTTTTACCAGAACCTAAACCACCATCATACTCAACATGTGCAGCCCACTGCTTATTCTTCGTAAGATTAAACTCACGTGAAATCTCCCAATAAGCACCCATCACACCATCACTCTTGTAATCAATATCAGTAAACATATAAGTAGAACCCCAAGCATCAGGTTTGAACATTTCTACCGTTGTTGTTACTGATGTACGAGAACTTAAGTTCTTATAAAGACTGTGACCTAAGTCATAATGCAATTGGACATCTTGTGCATTTGCACAACAAAAAGCTGCTATCATGCAGATAGCGAGGGTAAAGAATCTCTTCATAACTGTTCTTAGTTTATATATTTAGAAACGTCAGCAAAGTTACAAAAAATTCTTAAACTATCAACGTAATAGCAAAAGATTAGTTAACTTTGTACCTATATGAGAATAGATATCATCACCGTATTACCAGAGATGCTGGAAGGATTCGTACATGAGAGTATCCTTGCCAGGGCAGAAAAGAAAGGATTGGCAGAGATTCGTCTGCATAATCTTCGTGACTACACAAAGGATAAATGGCGTCGTGTTGACGACTATCCTTTTGGTGGACAGGCTGGTATGGTCATGCAGATTGAACCTATCGACCGTTGTATTACTGCTTTGAAAGAAGAACGGGAGTATGATGAAGTTATCTTTACGTCACCAGATGGTGAACAATTCAATCAGAAGATTGCTAATGACCTCTCATTGGGAGGTAACTTCATTATTCTTGCAGGACATTATAAAGGTGTTGACCAACGTGTACGCGACCATCTCATCACACGTGAAATATCTGTTGGCGACTTTGTTTTAACAGGTGGTGAACTACCAGCTGCCATCATTGCGGATGCTGTCGTACGATTAGTTCCAGGTGTTATCAGTGACGAACAAAGTGCACTCTCTGACTGCTTTATGGATGATATGCTCTCAGCACCGATCTACACCCGCCCTCGTAGCTATAATGGTTGGGATGTACCTGAGATTCTACTCAGTGGAAACGAGGCTAAGATTAGACAATGGGAATTTGATCAAGCAATGGAACGTACCAAACGCCTACGTCCTGACCTCTTGAAAGAATAAGAAAACACATATTTTTAAAATAATAACTATGTCACAGTTTAAGGAACTTCCACAAGTTGGGTTTGAAGTAGCTGCACAGAATGCATTCAAAAAAATCATCCAGTTCAATGGACGTATTCGTCGCTCTGAATATTGGTGGGGCGTTCTTACACTCTTCCTCGCGTCTTTTGTGGTATCATTAATTCCATTTGTCGGAATACTTGGAGTATTTGTTTTAGGACTTGCAGGCGTATCTATGCAGTTTCGTCGCTTACATGACACTGGGCGAAGTGGCTGGTGGTGGGTAGCTCAGGCTTGTGTAGGCTTCACTGCTATTACACTTTTCATCGTTTCAATTGATTTCAGTGCCTACTTTGAAGCCTTAAAATCACAAGATGTTCAAGGTGCAATTAATGTCCTTACAACTGCAATCACAAGTACAACAGGGCTTTTAGCCATTGTTTTCTATCTTTTAAACATGGCTTTAGCAATTATAATCTTGATTTTCCTTCTACAAGATAGTCAACCAGAAGCAAATAAGTATGGTGATTCACCAAAATATATTTTAAATAACACTGAACTATAGAAAAATGGCAAGCAGACAATCAGGCCTGCCGACAGATAAAACTTTATAAGCTTGACAAGCTTATCCTTGACCACAAAGAAGAAGTTGCAATAATAGATGGATGCACAATTCACGTTTCTACCTTTTATAGCAACTTCTTTTCGTTTTCTACATAATTCTATCACCTTAAAGAAAAGTGATATACCCACTGTTAGGTATTGTAGCATTCACTTTTTATCTATACTTTTGCACCATATATATAACATTCTTCAAGTTTTATACTTTTATTAATATGGTAAAAAGATTACATTCCCATTTATTATTGACAGGCACCTTATTATACTCAGCAGCTCTGCCAATAAATGCACAAGGAAACACTATGGGAAAAGTCCCAACTGACAGCCTAACACAAGACACATTATTCTCAACTCCTTATCTGCACGCTCAAACGTTGCAGACGGTTGAAGTAATTGGGCGTAACGAACGTTCCTATAAGAACACCAACTCTTTCATCGGTACAAAAACTGAAACACCTTTGAAAGACATTCCACAGTCTATCGGCTACGTAACAAAGGAGTTAGTGCGCGATCAAGGAGCAACTACTGTTAATGAAGTTGTAAAGAATATCAGCGGTGTGAATCAATATACCTTCTACAATGACTTTTCTATTCGTGGTTTCCGCACTACTGGTAACCGCAATTCAGGAAACCTTGTCAATGGTATGCGTGCACAAACAAGTCTTTGGAAACAGCAGTCACTGGCAAATATCGAGCGTGTTGAAGTTATCAAAGGTCCAGCTTCTGCCCTTTTTGGCAATGCTGCACCGGGTGGTGTCATTAATCGTGTAACAAAGAAACCACTGCCTTATCAACGTAATACGGTATCAACAACCGTTGGCAGCTTCAACACACTGAACACCTACGGAGACTTTACAGGACCATTAGACAAAAAACACACCCTACTCTATCGTCTTAATATCGGTTACGAACATACAGATTCCTATCGTGACCTACAAGAAAATACAAACTATATCGTTGCACCATCTTTCTCGTTCCTCCCAACACAAAGGACACGCTTTAACGTTGACATCGTTTATCAGCGCACCAATGGTAAGGTTGACCGTGGTCAGCCTATCTTTGGAGATGGTGACCTCAATTCAGTACCAATTAGTCGTTCGCTCTCTGCAACAAATGATTATCTTAAGGAGAACCTCGTGAATATTACGCTTGGTGTAACCCATAAGTTCACGGATAACCTCTCCTTTAATGCTACCTATCTGAACTCTTCCTATGATGAGGATCTTCGTGAACACAATCAAGCTAATGCGTATGTGAAGTTAGCCGATGGTACACAAAGTCCGTCACGCATTCTTATGCAGTGCCTTGTACGCCAGCGTCACTTCCGTAACAACAGCTTCAACACCTATTTTAACTATAACGTAAACACAGGTCCCGTTAATCATCGTATCCTTTTAGGTTATGACTATTTCCAGATGGCACAGCAAGCTGGCTCATCAGCAATGACTGCAGGAGGCTACCTATTGAAAGATGGTACGACAACAACGGCTTTCAAGCCTGCCAACATTGCTAAATACGTACTCGACAAGGATGGTAATCCAAAGACAAATGTGCCTTATTATGACTTGACAAGTAATAATAACAACATTGAACGTGACTATTCGAAGTATATCTTTGTCTCAACAGCACTCTCTCCTTACTTACAGTATTCTCATGGCATCTATCTTCAAGAGCAGATGGAGGTAGGACCAGTGAAGCTTCTCTTGGGTATTCGCCAGGAAATATTCACTGATGTACTAAATTATAAGACCAATAAGGAGACCCGTACCACGCAGCATGCGTTCATTCCACGCCTTGGTGCTGTCGTTGCTATCAACAAGAATCTGAATGTGTATGGTACATGGGTAAAAGGCTTTGAACCACAGAGTGCATCCGTACAGGGTAACCCTAACACCGGTGGACCATTCGACCCAGAATACAGCCAGCTGTTAGAGGCGGGCTTGAAAGGTGAATGGTTTGACAAACGACTCAGTACTACCCTTTCTTTCTTCCACCTTCAGAAACGCAACACACTCTATAATGCCAACGACGCAAATAATCCAGAGTTGTTAGAACAGGTGGGAGAAGAAACTTCAAAGGGTATTGAATTTGACGTAGCAGGCTTCATCCTTCCTAATTGGAGTATCGTTGCAAACTATGCTTACACTCATGCTGCTATCACAAAGACTGCTACCAACTCAGAGAAAGACTATGGTATGCAACGTCCAAACACACCACGTAACTCATTCAACATTTGGTCGAAGTATATCATTCAGACAGGTGTGCTACGCAACTTTGGTTTCGGTCTGGGTTTCAATGCTGTAACAAAACGTTACGGACAGGTTGGAAGACGTGAGAATACCATTATCTATCCTGGCTATGGACTCCTCAACGCAGCACTTTACTATCGTCTCCGTAACTTACAGGTACAACTAAATCTCGACAACGCACTGAACAAAGTTTATTGGGTGGGCGGATACGACAAGCTCCGCTCCTTCCCAGGTGCTCCACGAAACATAAAAGCTACAGTGACTTACAAGTTCTAAAGAGTAAACAAAACACAATCATAAAAAGCCTTCATCCGTCTGCAGCATTATTGTCCTTGCAGAAGATGAAGGCTTTTTACTATCAGTAGTGATGTACTAAAACCCTTATACATATACTCTCTTACAAACTATTGCACACGCTTAGCCCTTGCATGTTTCTGCAAATAGTCATATTTACCAGGGAAAGGACAATCATAATCAGATGACTCCACACAACTAAACACTACATATCGATTGTAGACAACAAGGCTATAATGCCGATTTAACTCATGTACAAGTGAGTCTGTGAGCGGTTTATCATAGATTCTATAATCAAACTCTTTATTTCCAGTCACCCCATAAACGATTTCTGTATAGTCACTTACAGTACCACCTCTACTGACAGACAAGCCTCGATAGCCCATCTTCTGTAAGGCTAAACGAACAGAATCGAGTCTTTCTATACTTAATCCTATCTTTTGTAGTTCTCTTTCCTGCTCTTTCTTCGACTCTATCTCATCACCTTTGAAATTAACGTCTTGCTTTGAAGATACACCCCAGTCCGTCAGTTTTCCATGCTTCGAATACGCTACAGAGAATCCAGTACTATCTGGTAGCCAACTTCTTGTAACCTTAATAAGTCTCTCTATATTCTGCCGATTAGCCTTGTAGGACGCCTCCATCGTCTCAGGAGTACATTCTTCTTGTGGAACAACAGCAAATACCGTAATACACAACACCTGTAAGATATTAAAGCAATGGAGTCCAAGAAAGATATTGTTCACATAATTACGATACCAAACCGACTGTACAAGAGAACAGATATAAACAAGAACAATAGGTATTGAAATGAACCAACCAAGTATTGCAAAAATCATTAACCAGGAGAGCGAATCCTCTGGATAATCATCTTCGTAGAAGCTCAACATGATTGTAAACAACAGGACTGTTACAAGAACATAAATCAAAAAACGTAGAAACAGCCAGAAGAAAAAACGATAACCGCTTTTACAAGAATCTTCTGCATCGACAACTACATCCTTTTGTTTACTTTTCTTCCTATTATCCATCCATAGCCAAACACCAAGAACTATCAAGAAAAGCAAAATGTTAACAGCAAAAATAATCATGTTATATGTTGATTAAACTTTTAGGACATTATTGGACAAAGATATTTATTTATCTTCGAAATTACAAGAGAACAACTAAAACATTTTTATTAATAAAACGGCTAAATCCCACTTAACTTAGAAGCCATTTATTACACATTACCATCTTAGATTTTTATTTTCAAGTTGCTGTCATTTTAACATTTAAAGAAAACTTAGTGAATAACAGCCTATTACCTCACCACAAAGAATGACAGCAGTGACAGGAAAATTGATTTAAAGAATTGCCTATCGGGTTTAAGAAGAAATAAGTAAACTCCAAAAAATCACAAAACAAAGTAGCTGAAGGACATTGAAACAATGACAGCCAAGAAAAACTTTATTCTTATAATCACGATGCCGAATGGCTTGCACTACTGAGCAGATATAAATAACAAGAATAGGTATTGAAATAAAACAGCTTTCAATAACAAATATCATTAATAAAAAGCAACATTCGGCTGCATCATCACCTGCAAACGAAGCAAGTAACATTAAGAACAAAAAGGCAGTAACCAAAGCAAACGACAACACACGTAGAGATATCCAAAAGAAGGAGAGCCAGTTCTTTTTGTAAAGTGTTTCTATTTTTACCGCTTCCTCACTCTTCGCACCATTACTCCAATGACTCACTAATAGTGATACACCAAGAGCAAGAATACAAGTTAGTATTATGATGGTAAATGTTAACATAACTAATTTATTATAACAAAAACATACGTATAAATTTCATTAAAGATATCTTACAAAGATATCCTTTTATTCTCACATATACAAGTGAAGCGTCTATAAAAAATGACTTCAACAACTTACAAGGCAGTTTTATGAAATATATTTTGTTACTCGTCACACATGGTGTTGAGCATTAAACTCCTTACGACATACTATAGAAAGAGGGTGTATCAATCGCTTGACACACCCTCTGCCATTATTTGTAATCTATTTGATTATACTTTGTTCAGCATAAACTTACTTGATAGCTTCACCATTTGCCTCAACTGGCCAGTAGATATTCTGGTACAAGTTAGAGTTCTCTGCAGTACCATCAGGTGAACAGAGCTGCATCTCCTGATAAGAGAATGGAGACAAGTAGTGTGCCTGATAGAAGGTGTAACCATTATAGAGAATGTTGTTAGTCTTCTGAATCTGGTAAGGACGGATATACTTTGTAAGCTCCTTAGCAGACATTGTAGCCTTAGCACCACCATCAGCAATAATCAGACTCACACCCTTATCATTTACGAAAGAAGGATTCTGATAAATCTGATCCCAGAAGTTAACACCCTCAATCTGATAGTTCTTCACCTGATCCAAAGATGCCCAACGAATCAAGTCGTCATTACGAAGACCTTCACCTGCAAACTCGCTACGACGCTCACGACGGATAGAATAGAGTGTTGCATCCACTGGATGACCAGCAGAGAATGCTGCCCAGTCGTATGATGGACGATTCACGTCAGCCTCCTTGCTCATATCAGTTGCAGCGATAGTGGTTGAGATTGGAGCAGTGATACCAGCACGTGCACGCAAAGCAGTCCAATAACCAGTTGCCGTTGCATCCAATGAACCTGTACGGAGATAAGAAGCCTCAATGTAGTTGAGCATAGCTTCCTCAACGCGAATGATAATCTGACCATCAACATCAGAGAAAGTCTGACCTAACTGCATATCAGGGTTATAGTTGTAGAACTTACGCTGACGATATCCAGTTACGTCTCTACTTGCCTGGTCTGTTGCAAAAAGAGTTGCCGCATCGAATAAAAGTTTAGTAATGGTAGGTTTACCTTCTTTAACTCTTTGCTTATTAATTAAGTCAATACTCTTCTGATCAATATCAAGGTCATTAGACTCACCGAACACGAAAAGCTGCAGACGCTCATCGCGATCAGTCTTAGTCAAGTCAATAGTTGTATCACCGTGATAGCCTGATCCAGATGCGTAGATTGGTAAACCATTCTTCATAAGGAATGACTCAACAAGACCACGTGTCCAACCAGTTGCTGCACCACCACGAAGCTTATTAGAAGTGAGGTGAGCAAGAGATGGTGTCAAATTTGAATTAAACTGGCGCCACAACAACACCTCAGGGTACTTAGACAAGTCTGGACTTGCAAACATATCATAGTATGGATTCCAACCATTGTAGTGACCAACAGTACCTGGGTTCATTACGTGGTTGTTTTGAGTTGTCAAAGGCACTGCATCACACACCTTCTTTGCAGCATCAATAGCCTGATCAAGGAAGAAGTTAACCTCATCATCCTGATTGATAGTGAAGTTCTTGTTCCACTCCTTGTTCTTACCTGGCCAGTTAGCATCACCTGGCACACGACCAGTCCCTCTGTGATACTTCTCGAAGGTAGCTTCATAGAGTGCCATTCTTGACTTCATAGCCAAAGCAGCATTCTTATTAATACGCACCTTACTTGCAACATTCACCTGTAACTTATCGATAGCCTTATCCATATCAGAAAGAATCTGACGTGCAACAAGGTTACGAGGCTGACGCTTACTTGCTGCTACGAGGTCGTTGTCAATGTTAAGCTCTGTCAACACGATAGGGAAGTCTCCATAATCTTGGAGCTTACTATAATAGAGCATAGCTCTGATGAAGTAAGCCTCACCCATATATTGGTTAATCTGTTCAGGAGTACCTGTCACCTTCCCGGCTGCAATCTTTGCTTCGCTTTCATTTATGAACTTGTTGACATTACGAATAGCATTCATGCCAATACCACCAGATGTAGGTACCTTCCATTGATCTTGTAAGTACATTCCAGAGTTACCGCTTCTTGAAGCTTGGTTATCTGTTCCATCATCAAATGTTGCTACACCAGCCCACCATCCAATGTTGTTAGGGAAGATAGATGTATAGTAGTTGATAGTGAACGTACCTAACTGGTCAGCTGTTGTATAGTAAGAGTCAGGAGAGATCTGATCGAGTGGCGGTCTGTCAAGAAAGTCGCTACATGACGTAACCGTCATGCCTAAGCAAAGAATTGGCAATCCTCCCCTCAATATATTTGAAATTATATTCTTCATAATTGCTACGAATTAAAAATTAAGATTTAAACCGAAAGAAATTGTTCTCTGGAGTGGGTAGAGCTTACCTGGACCCCAATCACCGCCAGTTGCCTCTGGGTCAAAGATCTTGTTCATCTTTGTGAATGTTGCGAGGTTCTCAGCTGAGAAGTAGAAACGGATGCGGCTTGCGCCAATCTTGCTTGCAATAGCAGCAGGAAGTGTATAACCAAGCTGGATATTCTTGATTCTCATATAAGCTGCATTCTGCAAGTAGCGGTCACTTGTATAGAAATTCTTACCTCCCGCACCGAAGAGAGGACGTGGATAAAAAGCATTGGTATTAGGACCTAAGTTAGTGTCAGTCTCTGGACGCCAGTAGTCTAAGTGATCCTTGAAGGCTGCAGCCTGCCACATACCAGTATTTGCACCTACGCTGTAAGGAGAAGCATCCCAGAAGTCACGCTTACCAACACCCTGCATAAAGATGAGGAAGTCAAAGCCCTTCCAATTAGCATCCAAAGTGATACCAAAACGATAACGTGGCAAAGAGTTACCAATCTTGGTTAAGTCACCCATATCATCGTATGTGCTCTTACCAGAGTTCACTTTCTTATCACCATTAAGGTCTTTGTACATAACGTCGCCGGCAGCCCAGTTAGAACCCCATGATGGTTTGTTATTAGCCAACCACTCGTCCATCTGCTGGTTAGTCTGAGCAATACCCTCTACCT
>CAUTPS010000041.1:0-24221 GCA_963540415.1 uncultured Prevotella sp. | reverse complement strand
CTTAAACTTTTTCATTATTATTCTGTTATTCTTTGACTTACAAGGACTCTAAAAAGGGTCTTCAGGATTTTGGAGTGATAAAGTTTGCCACTTGTGTTTAGAGTTTGCAGCAATGTCACACGGAGGCACGGAGAGGACGGAGGATTATTAAAACAAAGCAATGGAAGTAACGGAGGCACCGTCGGTACATAGAGCGACGGAGCTTGTTTGCCAATTCTATTAGCAATTTATATACAAAGCGTTTACCTCAAAATTGTTATCAAGAATCTGTACGCTATACCTCCGTCGCTCTTTGTGCCGTCGGCACCTCCGTGACATAGCATTACCTCCGTCGCTCCGTTACTCCGTGTGCCTATTATATAAGACTTTTAGTTTATCACTCCATATTTCGGAAGAACCTCTAAAAATACATTTTCCGTTACTTAGGAGTAGCCGTAAATCGATTGCAAGGGTAATGATTCTAAAGCAGAATGTCAAGCGGAGCAGACTTCTTCTTATAAGCTACTCTCTGACTGATGTTTCCAAAAGCGAGAAGTGATATCCTCAAAGCTTCCATCTGTGCAGCGGCGGTACATTCGTTGATTGGTGCGTGAGGAATCGAGTCCACCAAGATGGCGGAGGTAGGGGCCCACTTTGATATAGTCGAAATGCTGTTGATCAATGAGCGGAGAAATTGCTGTGCGTCCAGTATACCAACCAACCTTCAAACCGTGGTGACATTCTTGGACATGTTTCGCAAGCAGGTCAACAGCCACTGGGTCGCCATCGCCCCCCATAAAACCCACACAAGTAATGGTATCTTTCGCACCATGAATCAATGCAGACAGCGCTTCAGCCGTCAATTCATCTCCCCTATTTGCCCACAAGAACTGACTATGGCAGCCCGGACAGCGACACGGACATCCCGAAATATTGATGGCAAGCGTCACCTCATCGGGAAACTCCTGAAAGACAATATCTGTATTGATATAACGAAGCATTACGATCTGATTCTTTTTGCTAAACACGCTTATGCTCAAGTGATTATCTTCACCCACGCAACACCGTGTCACCTCCTTTTATGTGAACGATTTTCTATCCTACAAAGATATAAAGAAAGTATTAAACAATGCAGACTTTATCTGGAATTATTGATAAAAAAAGCATCTACCTTTGGACCAAATCAAACTTGTATTCCTTGTGAATAAAAAAAGAAAAGGCACGTAGAAATACCGAAAAGAACACGTCAGAATCATAAACAACTATCTATGTTGTAATAAAAAAATCAACGCTTAAAAGTCAAGACATGCTCTTTTAGGTTCGTAAAGACGCCCTTTTGGCTTGCAAAAGGTGCCCTTTAAGACCCTTACTTACGCCCTTTTGATGTCCTATCAAGCACCTTTTGAAATACTATCTCATAACTTCTTTATAGCGAGAGGGTTACAAAGGTAAGCAAGAGCACCTTTCTTTAGCCTTTTTTCGGCATAAAAGCACAAGGTAATGTAAAAGAAATTCAGAAACGACAAAACGTCCTCAGTAATCAGAAAGCAGATTGTTGAGGACGTTTTATATGATTTTAGGAAACTATTTATAACTCGATTTCCACTTATTACAGGCTCTCCGGAATCTGTTTCTTCGGACTGATACCTAATGTTTTTAATCCTTCTAATCGGCGAACGATGTTACCCTTACCCTCGCTTAGCTGCCCCTTCGCCCTGCTGAAATCCTGCTGTAGGCGTTCGATGTCGGCACCTAATTTTACGAAAGTTTCTGCAAAGGTGACGAACTTATCGAAGAGTTCGTTTGATTGGTGGAGGATTTCTTCTACATTCTTTGTCATACGGAAGTTCTGCCACATCGTGTGTGTCAGCTGTAAAGCCATGAGAAGATTGCTTGGACTCAGAATGATAATATGCTTACGATAAGCGTATTGCAGGATGGAAGGGTCGGTCTTCAAGGCAGCAGAATAGCCACTTTCGTAAGGAACAAACATCAGTACAAAACCGATACAACCCGGTACAAGTTTCTCGTAGTTCTTAGCCGACAGTTCGTCGACATGCTTCTTGATAGAGGAAACATGTTCCTTCAAATAGCGTTCACGCTCCGTTGCCTCTTCTTCTCTGATCGCTGCCTGATAAGCCGTCAATGAAACCTTAGCATCTATGACGGCACGTTCTTCGTTCGGGAAGACTATCACAGCATCTGGTCGGAAGTTATTACCGTCCTTGTCTTTGTAGTTCTCTTGCAGAAAATACTGTTGCCCCTGAATAAGACCGCAGTCTTCCAACGTCTTATCGAGAATCATCTCACCCCAATCGCCCTGCATTTTAGAGTCGCCTTTAAGGGCTTGCGTGAGTGAAGCAGCATCATTACCAATACGTTCCGTCTGTTCACGCAGTTCCTTTACTGCCCGTTCTTGATCCTCACGCATCGCCTTGATGGTCAGTTCCTGCTCCGCATGAAGACGTTTCATCGCCTCCTCAAAGGTCGTTTTAATCTCTGTTTTATTGGCAGTATTCTCCTTGCTGTTATTTGTAACAGTCTGATTAAAAGCCTCTAAACGTTCCTTAAGTGGCGCAAGGAGAGCATCCAAACGTTCTTTATCCGTCGTATTCATCTTCTCCCGACTCTCATCCAACATCTGTGTAGCCATATTGCGAACCTCTTCTTGTAGGAGTCGGTTCTTCGCTTCAGCCTGCTTCTGGAGTTCGTTGCGTAGCTGTTCGCCATGCTTTCGTTCTGCTTCTACCTGCTGCAGGGCATTCTCTTTCACTACCGCAATACGTTCGTCAACATTCTTTCGTTCTGTTTCAAGTTGACTACGGAGAACAGCTAATTGCTCACTAACAATCTTCTGTTCCTGTGCTGATTTGTTCTTCATCCAGAGGAGCATAATACTTGCACCGATGATGATGCCGAGAAGTAGATAAATTATTGCCATATTTGTTCTTTCTCATTTGTTTTTTCCTCATATAAAGCCATGAATGAATCGACTTTATAGAGCCTCAACAGTGCCTCAGCTGACATGAATAGCACAGGCTTCTATCATGAAGACTTTGCCACATCGTAAAAGTCACCTTATTTATTATTGGATAAAAGCGTCCGAAACGGTACGATTAGCATGACAAAAATACAAATAAAATCAGAGAAAATCGCCCCTTTTAAAAGAATATTTTTCAGTTATTAGCATCTTAATTCTAAACATCTCCTTCCCGTGATAAGTCAATACTTAACGCCCGATTAAGCCTTTTCAGTTACCGACTCAGTATGTCAATTTCTCTATTCATCCAATATACGGAGTAAACAACATCAAACACCGCCTTATCTTTCATCCTTACATAGGCGACAACCGTCCACCCCCACCTCCGAAAATGACCACATAAAAAAAGAGTTGCAGAAACCTCTACAACTCTTTAATACCCCTTTGTGGACCAGCCTGAACTAATCCACAATATGTCCTTATCGCTGTTAGCTAAATATTTACCTTTTTGTACTGACAGTCTCTGTAGCAGAAATGTAGCAGCAAACTGACTGGTTTATGACCGCTATTTTGACTATCTGTTGAAAGTACGCTCACTCCCATTCTCGGAGTACAAAGTTAGATCTTTTTGTTTACATCTCCAAATCTTTGTGCCATAAATATTTAGAGATTTTACTGCTACATTTTCCAGTGCAAGGTGCAAGCCCTTATATATAAAGGGACTTGCACCTTGCACTGGAGTTTTACAAAACAATAATAATTATACAAAGATATAAGAGTAATAAAATGTTTTAGATTTAGTTCGTTATATTTATTGGTACACTGTGTATTCCGCTACTAACAAACAAACTTGCACCGTCTGCAAGACGGATTGCATAGTGTGCAAACATTTGCATGTGGCGGGTTGCTCTTGTAACGGTGCTTTAGTAACTTTATAAGTATGAAAAAGTTATTGGAAATGCTGAAGTCAGCAAGAGTGAAAAATGGTTATTCGCAGGAGTATCTGTCTGTTATTCTGAAAGTTAGTTCGAGTCGGATCTCGCGCTGGGAAAGAGGAAAGACAGCAATGACTCTTGACCAAATTCTGATGTACGCTTCAAAGGTGGGCATCCCGTCTACCAAAATATTTGAGTTTCTTGCACGTAATGGGCAACCTGGCCCTTTACCTATAGCAGAAATTCATCTGGAGGTTTTTACTGAGGAAGCATTCAGAAGACTTTCACAGTTAGTCAGTGAACTTGGAATAGAACATGTAACAATTAAAACCAAACGATTACGCTGATGGAAATAATAGCAGTAGAAAGCCAAGCCTATCAAGAACTGATAGACAAGCTCAATCGTATTGAGCAGTATGTTGAGCGCACCTCCCGTCTTATTCAAGACATTGACGACGAGCTGGAGATGACCACCAAAGACCTAATCGGGACTCTGAATATTTCAGAGTCCACCCTTTACCGCTGGCGCAAGAAGCAGTTGGTACGGTATCGCTACACGGAGGGCGGTGATGTGCGCTACTTTTTCAAATCAATTATTATTGCCGTGAAATGTAACCGACTCCGCGTATCAGGTATGAGAAACGATGAAGTTCTTGGGCGACTCAACCGTTTCAAGGACAATCTCATCATGAGTTCATGTCTTAACCCTAAAAACCGACAATTATGATAGAAAAGGAACAGATTCTTTTGCTTACACAAGGAGGTTTGAATGTGTTTTCACATTTCCTTGGCTTTGAGGTAAACCTTCATCGCAACTTCCGAAGTCCTTTCTATGACGACAGGCGGGCTTCCTGCCATATCTACTACGACAGGAAAACTTCTTCTTACAAATTCTATGATCATGGAGATACCACCTATTCTGGGGATTGCTTCTGGTTTGTGGCAACCCTCCGTAATTTGAACCTGAAAACAAGTTTTCCCGAAGTATTGGAAACGATAGTACAAGAACTTGGATTGTATTCTTTATGTAATGGTGAAAAGCATAGCAGCCATATCACGTCAGCATATAAAGAAACTATTGTTCC
Source organism: uncultured Prevotella sp. (assembly GCA_963540415.1). GTDB lineage: Bacteria > Bacteroidota > Bacteroidia > Bacteroidales > Bacteroidaceae > Prevotella. The sequence continues at coordinate 19,242 of CAUTPS010000041.1, read as the reverse complement.
CACTCCTAAGGCTGATATGAACAAGTGTACGGAAGAACGTCCATATAGTTTTGAGATACAGCCATTTGACGATGGTCTGCTGAACTATTGGGCACATTATGGCATCCATGAGGATACACTCCGTCGCTTTCGTGTACGGAGTCTTAAACGCTACGAAAGTGTATCTGCTGAAGGCAAGAAGTTTGAACTTTATAGCTCACCTACGGAACCTATGTTTGCCTATATCGGAAACGGCTATGTAAAGATATACCGACCTCACAGTCCAAAAATCCGCTTTCTTTATGGTGGACGGATGCCTGCCACTTATTGCTTTGGAATGGAGCAGATTCCTGCCAAAGGAGATATGCTTTTCATTACAGGTGGAGAAAAGGATGTACTCTCATTGTATGCACACGGCTTCAATGCGATTTGCTTCAACAGTGAAACGGCACAGATACCGACAAGTATCATTGAGAGCCTTCAGCTTCGTTTTAGGCATATAATACTCTTGTATGATGCGGATGAAACAGGTGTACGAGAGGCACATAAACAGTCTGAACATCTGGCGGAATACAAGGTCTTGAACCTTTCACTTCCGCTCTGTGGCACGAAGTCCGAAAAAGACATTTCAGATTTCTTTGCCTTAGGCAACGGGGCAAAGGAACTGAAAGAGCTGCTTGCCAAGATGTTCTCAGATCTATATAGCCAAACCATGATGATGTTACGTTCCTGTGAGATTGATTATGAGAATCCACCAGACATTTCCAAATCGGTTGTGGCTGTGAATGGTGTTCCACTAGGAACGCAGGACAATCTGTTCTGCATTACCGGAGGTGAAGGTACAGGCAAGAGCAACTATGTGGGTGCTATCCTTGCCGGGACATTGGGAGAAAAACGATTGCCGATAGAGAAGACCTTGGGATTGGAGATTACCGCCAATCCCAAAGGCTTAGCGGTCCTACACTATGACACGGAACAGTCCGAGGCACAGCTGCACAAGAACTTGGGTAAGACACTGCGTAGGGCTTCTTTGACGGCAGTACCGGAGTTTTGCCATTCCCTGTACCTTGCCTCTATGTCCCGTAAGGACAGGCTGAAACTTATCCGTGAGAGTATGGATTTGTTTCATCACAGGCATGGAGGTATCCATCTTGTGGTGATTGACGGAATAGCCGACTTGATACGTTCTGCCAACGATGAAACGGAAAGTATTGCCATTGTGGACGAGCTCTATCGCTTGGCAGGGATTTATAATACCTGTATCATTTGCGTGCTACACTTCGTACCGAATGGTATTAAACTCCGTGGGCATATCGGCTCAGAATTGCAGCGCAAGGCAGCGGGAATTCTTTCCATAGAGAAAGATGACAATCCCGAATACTCGGTCGTAAAAGCATTGAAAGTCCGTGACGGAAGTCCGTTGGACGTACCGATGATGCTTTTCGGCTGGGATAAGGCAGAGGACATGCACGTCTATCGTGGCGAGAAGTCTAAAGAGGACAAGGAAAAGCGCAAGACTGAAGAACTCATTGCCGTTGTCAAAGAAGCCTTCCGAAATTCTTTCAAGCTCACTTACCAAGAACTTTGTGAGGTTCTGATGCGCGAAATGGAAATCAAGGACAGAACAGCAAAGAAATACATCGCCTATATGAAAGAACAACGTATCTTGGCACAAGATACCAATGGTAACTATCAAAAAGGAGAACTATGCCGTACATAGATTATAAAACCGAAGACACTTGGCAAAAACGCCTGTTCGACAAGCTGATAAGCGTCGAGGATAAACTCGACCGCCTGCTTGTCCTGCAGGATCAATCTGTTGACACAACCGTCCATCCTCCCTTGAAACCCGAATACTTGGATATCATTGATGTATCCAAGATTCTCAAAGTGGAGCAAAAGACCGTTTACAACTGGGTTTGGGCAGGAAAAATTCCTTATCTCAAAGCCAATGGGCGATTACTTTTTCTCAGGGAAGAGATTGACGAGATGCTGAGAAGGCGAGATAGTTGGTAATGCGTATTTGTTGGTTTTTATTGTTGTTTTTTTGTGTAAATGCAAGCAGTTACATTACAAAATAACGGTTACAAAATTGATAATACGTACATTAATACTGGCATAGCTCGTTAAGCTCGTACTTTTCTCTGTTTTTTGTGCTGATTATGAGATTTTATATGTACCTTTGTTGTCGTGAATAATGCATTATTTTGCGACAAAATACAATTATAATTATGACAAAAAGCATTGAAAGTAAAATACTTATAAAATCAAAAAAGTGCGGACGTGGTTCTGTTTTTTTTGTGGGGGATTTTATTTCGTATGGCAATCGAGATGCCGTTAATAAGGCTTTGGAACGTCTCGTAGAAAAAGGACAGATGCTTAGAGTTGCACGTGGCATTTATTGCTATCCCAAAATGGAAAAAGTATATGGTCTGGGTATGGTTCCTCCATCGCTTGAGGATATTGCCAAAGCAATGGCAAAAAGGGATGGCGCAAGAATTGTCCCAACGGGGCTTTATGCCCAATACCAGTTAGGACTGACTCAACAGATACCGATGAACATAGCTTACTTAACCGATGGCGTCTCACGTACTATAAATCTTGGCGAAGGGAAAAACATAAAATTCAAGCGCGTCTCTCCCAGATATTTCTCCATCCGTAGCCGGTTGGCCCTTCTCTTAACAACAGCCCTTAAAGACTGGAAAGTAGAGAACCTGACTGATGAGCAGGTTGCTACCATTAAAATGAAGTTAAACGAAAATCCTCACCTTCAAGTTGCCGACCTCAAACTGATGCCTTCAAAGGTAAGGGAATTTATAGTTGGTCTATATGAATAGGTTTCTTGGATTATCCGACTCACAACGGAAAAGCGTCTATGAATCAATTGCAGATAAAGTTGGGTTACCCGCACAAGTGATAGAGAAAGATTTTTGGGTAACTGCAATCTTGCAAACTATCTTTTCACTTCCTATAGCAGAGCATCTTGTTTTCAAAGGCGGCACAAGTCTGAGCAAAGGTTGGAAACTTATAGAGCGATTCTCGGAAGATATAGATGTTGCTGTCAATCCTGTTTTTCTTGGTGCTCCTGAAGGAGATCTCACGAAAAAACAAATCAAGAAATTGCGCAAGGCATCATCGCTTTTTGTTTTAGAGGAACTAACCCCTATGATGTGTGAAGAACTAAAAAGACAAGGCTTGCTGTCGTTTGTCACAGTTAATGCCCAACCCAATGGCGAAGGTGACGCCACCTACCCCGAGCCACGTCAGATTTATCTTCACTATAAATCAGTTTTTGACAAGGGGCTTACATATCTCCGCCCTGATATTGTATTGGAAGTGAGTGCACGTTCATTGCTTGAACCGACAGAATCAATACAAATTAAAAGTATTATTGGAGAGCATCTTCCGATTACACCATTGGCTGACAGTGCCATTTATACTGCTATTCCCGCAAAGACATTCCTTGAAAAGGCGTTCTTGCTTCACGAACTCTTCTCCATTCCCGGACACGGAATGATAGCAGAGCGCAAGAGCCGACATCTTTATGACCTTTACACCATGATGAATAAAGATTTTGCACAGAAAGCCATTGAAGATGATGCATTATGGGAATCTATTCGTCATCATAGAGAAATTTATACTTCAGTGAAAGATGTGGATTATACTCCCGATGTACGCAAACGTCTCCAGATTGTCCCCCGAGAAGATATTCTTGAAGAATGGAAATCAGACTATCAGGCAATGATGGAATCTATGATTTATGGGAAAAAACCTTCATTTGAAGAACTATTAGCTGCACTATCCGAACTTCAAGAAAGGTTTAGGATAAGCAAATAGTAAACAACACAAGCAATCTATTAGATTTTGGCAATAACAAGCGTTATTTGCCAAAATCTAATAGAGAGAACTAAGGAATAACGTTAAGGATAATGCCGCCATTTCGGTTTGAAACTCTGCGAATGTTTCTCCTCTTTTGCATCCTGAACAGAAAGGTTATCATTCCCTTTCCCGACAGAATGATTGTTGCCGGACAGACCCTCTCCTTGTTTCATTTCATCCTTTGCATCTTGTTCCTCTTCCTGAGGTGAAAGTGTTAAGGCTATTTTTCTGTCCAGCTCTGCTGCCTTCCCCTTGAGCGCACGAAGTTCGCCCTCTTTTTTCCAAGAACTGTTAGCAATGTTAGTGTAAACGTCTTTGTTGGACAAAACCTTTGCCATTTCCTTCTCATGCGACTCTATTACCTTTGGAATACGCTCCAAGGCATTAATGAAGTTCTGACACGCAAGTTTCGGGTCAGTTGCCAACTTACCATTATTATAGGTATAGTAGATACTCTCCTGCCCTTTCACAAAAAAGCGATTCACTGAACAGTCGAATAAGTCCTTGGAAGTACTCTCCGTCTTGACCATGATGGAAAAACCATAAATCTCACCGATTTTATTGTACTCTCCCTTGGTGCGTGCTTTTTCGTCTATCTCCTGCAGACGTGCAGCAATGGCCTTGATGTCTGTACTGTCTTCCACACCTTTGATTGTCAGTTTATTTATAGGTGTACCTTCATCATCACGCTCCACACGCTTCTCAAAGAGAGCTAAGTCAGACTGTGCCTCTTTGATTTTATCCGTATGGAAGGACACGGAACTCTCAATCTCAGCCAACTTGCCCGTTGCGGCATCACGCTCACGGAGGAAGTTCTTGCGCTCTGACTCCAAGGTGGTAATCTTCTTATCCAATCTTGCTTTCTCTAAAAGGTCGGTATTGCCAGAAAGCACTGCTACGTATTCGGAGAAGTTCATGCCGCTGTCCTCATCCATTGAACCCTCATCGATGGTGCGACTGCCAAGCGTATTCGTCTTCAGCTGATTGATGAACAGCTGCTTGTTGTGCAGCAGGTTAAACTTGTAGCTATCCAAGGAACGTTCCACGGCATAGATAATCACATCGACCTTGTTGTTCGCAAATTCCTTGGCGATAAGGTTTCCCTTGCGTACGGCTCGTCCGTTGCGCTGCTCCAAGTCCGAAGGTCGCCAAGGCGTGTCCAAATGGTGGATGGCTACCGCACGTTGTTGCGCATTTACACCTGTGCCCAACATGGATGTAGAACCGAAGATAATGCGAATATCCCCACGGTTCATCGCATCCACCATCGCTTTTTTTGTCTTCTCGTTCTTACACTCTTGGATAAAGCGTATTTCGTAGGAAGGGATATGATAGTCATCTACCAACTTACGCTTTATCTCAGAATAGACGTTCCATTCGCCAGGCTTATAAGTACCTAAATCAGAGAAAACAAACTGTGTTCCTTTCTGTGCATCGAACTTTTGGTAATAGTCATTGAGCATCTTGGCACAGTGACTTGCCTTGTTGTCGATATGGTCTGAGTAGCCATTTTCATCAATCATGCGTAAATCCAAGCTCATCTTGCGGGCGTAGTCTGTTGCAATAAGCATCTTTGCCCTTTCCTCACTCTCACTCAGAGGTGCACGTCCCAAGATTGTGGCATCGCCACTCTTGGCAAACTCCATCAGTTTGCCGATAAAAACTTCCTGCTCGGGTGTAGGCGGAATGTTGTGCAGTATCTCATTCTTCTCTGGTCTGTCGATACCGATGTCCTTGGCTGTACGAAAATCGCAAATCTCCGCATAAAATCATCTCACGAATAGTAAAAACCTGATTATTAGAAGTATGAGAAGGTTATATGTCAAAAGGTGAACGAATAAGAAACGAGCGAGTTTCTTTCCAATTCTTTATTCTGCAATGTCTCAAAGAACCTTCTGTTAATGCTGCAAAGATAGCAATTTTCTCGTAGAAAACAAAGTGGATGGGAATAAATTGGACTATAAACTTTGAATTTATTATCTAAAGTTTCCCACCCCTTTTTCAACAAGACAGATGAGAAACCCTATAAATCATAACAAATTACTATTGCAAATTTCATTATTTTTAGGTATTGCACATTATTTAATAAATATGTACCTTTGCAGCCACAAATTAAGGGTAATATTTTTGTTCTGTGTAGTGATGTTAGGACTAAAGAATGTTAATTTAGGCAATCTTTCTTTATAAATATCTGTAATTCAATTAATTTTGCAAGAAATGATGAACTTAATGTTACTTAAAGATTTCTTTCAAATATTTCCTGACGAAGAAAGCTGTATAGACTATTTTCGTCAGATTCGAGAAGATGTAGGAATTACCTGTCCTAAATGTGGCTATACTGAGCATAAATGGTTAGATGGTAGAAAAGCATTTCAATGTAAGACTTGTGGTTATCGTACTCCCCTAACAAAGGGTACTGTTATGGAAAGAAGTCACATACCCTTATATGATTGTACCGCAAATTACACATCTGATATAAAGTGGAGAAACTATAATATAAGATATTAACATTTGTTAGTCCTAACATCACCACACAGAATATTTTTGATTAATTATAAACATTTAAAAGAATAATAAAACAATGAAAATTTTAAAGAATTTCATCGGCCTCGCTGCAATAGCTCTCTGCCTCGGCTTCGCTTCTTGCAGCAGCGATGATGATGCGCCTTCTTATAGTGAGGTGGCAGTTGACAATTCTCAGCTCAAAACCCTTCTCGAAAGCAAAGGATATACATTCGACGAGAACGGCAAGTTGCTCCTTGACGACAAAGCAACCAGCACTACTTCACTCGACCTTTCAGGTACACAGGTTGATACCGCCGCCCTGAAAGAACTTTCTGTTTTCCCTAATTTGAAAGAGTTGAACCTTAGTAACAATGGCTATGGTCCACTTTTCCATATCGCTTCACTTCCTTCACAGATTACAGGTCTTGACTTGCAAGGCAATGACATCTATGACTTCGACGGCTTGGTAACAGCCAAAGTTGAGAATGATGAGGTGAAAGCTACTATCCTTCATGAGTTTGCAAAACTTTATCTCCCTGCTTCCTGCAAGTATAATGTAGAGGACTTGATGCCTTTCTATACTCAGAATGAGGCAGAGAACAAGACTGTTGACATGCAAATGGTAAATGATAAGGGCTCTTTGGAGAAGTATAACACTTTGAGAGAGATTCCTGATACATATTTTGCTGCTTATTTGAAGAATTTGTTTGCAAGTATCTTTGTGGATGATACACATATTGATATTAGCAAGCCATTGGCTCCTACTGAAGTGAATGTAATGATTGCATTGGAGACAACACTTCAGTACAAAGACATCGCTCAGATTCATTCTATAAGCGGTATAGAATACTTTATCAACAACCCTTATTATCCAGACTTTTCTGTATTAATGCGTTACGCAAAGAATACAGAGCCATATACCGTTGCATATATTGCTCCACGTGGCAATATTAAAGGACTCCATTTGTTAAACACCAACACGCTTAATGGAATAGACTTGTCTGGAGCAACTAACTTGGTTTCAATACAATTGAGCAATAACAAATCTTTGAAAACCTTAGATTTATCAAAGACTTTGATTGCAAATCAAAACTTTGAAGAATGGGATACAACATTAAAGAATGGTCTTTATATTTTGAATTGCCAAAATTTGGAAGATTTAGTGTTGCCTACTCCAAATAAAAGATATATTAGTAGTCTGCAATTAATGCAGTTGCCAAATCTTAAAACTGTAAACTTACAAGATTTTGATGGTTTTGAATTCTTGGCTTTGATAGGCTTAGACAACTGTAAGATTACATACCCTGCAAACATGCTGTATGCTTATGGCAAAGAGAATTTGGAAACATCAACAATACCAGTAGATCTTGCTGTTTCCGAAAATGTATTCAACATGGAAGAAACCAAAGCATTTATAACAAAATATAGAGCGCATCTTCGAGACACATATACATCATATAGAAAATTTGGTGCTTATAAATGGAGTAAATATCTTTAAATATTTTAATAATTAATTTTAATTTAAACAAGAATGAAAAAAACTATAAAAACAATATTCTGTTTGGTTGCTATTGTTGGTGTAGGACTGATGGTTGCATCTTGTTCTTCCGATGAAGAAATTACACAAGGTAATGCAGACAACACTCTTGTATCTGAGGCAAAGAGTTATCTAAAAGACGAAATAATTCTTAGTACAAAAGCAACATTAAGCGGTGTTGACAAAACTCTTTTGCCAGAGGGATGTCCAACGAAGTTTAAGTTTGACTGGAGCCAGACCGATGACCAAACCTTCACAATTTCTTTGCTTGATTTTACAGTCGGCAACATGGGAATGATTATCAGTTTCAAATGTGATGTAAAGTGCATGGAACTTAATTCTTGGGAAAAGAAGGAATACACAGGTGATGGTTGGGTGAAATTTAAAGGTGTAGATGGTTCTGTATGGGGTACAGATACTGATGGTTCTGCTTCAAATGCCAAAGGCAGTAGCGTGCAAGGTTATTACAATGCCAAAACTCACCAAATTCAGTTTATCGTCAACTACAACATGATGAATGTACGTTCAGAATGTTTCCTTCAAACAATAGACAAGTCTCGTCTTGCAACATATGACGAAGACAAAGCTAAATATGAGGAAGATTTGAAAGCGTATAAAAAGGAGCACGGAATCAAATAAGAGACTGTAGCTTATATCTATAAACGGAAAGAGGGATATGCCCAGACATGTCTCTCTTTCTTTTTGCAAGTAAAAAATGAGGGGGAAGAGAAACAAGCCATAGCGAGGCTGAAATCGTGTAAGGATTTGGAAAAAATAGAATGACAATATAAATGAAGACAATTAGAAATGTAATGCTCATCGGCTTGCTGCTGATACTCGCCCTCCCTGTCGCTGCACAGCGAAAGGTGAAGTTCGGTATCTTCGACAAAGCCACTGAGCAGCCAATCATCGGTGCAGTCATCACCTACGCCGACAACGAGAAATTGAAATCGCCACAGCGTGTTGTTACCAACATGGATGGTGAGGCTATCATCTCGGTGCCTCAGAGTGACAAGTGTTATTACCAGGTGGTATCCGTGGGCTATAACCCTCTGAGGGGAACCATCGGAAGCGACAACTCCCTCAAGCTCTTCATGACCGAGGACGTGATGAAGATGAACGAGGTGGTGGTTACTGGTTCCCGTACCGCCCGCCCTATCAAGCTCTCGCCAGTGAGCACGCAGGTGATCGGCGGTAAGGAACTGGTAGATGCAGGCTATGCCGACCTCACCAAGGCTCTGCAACAGGAGACACCGGGTATGAACATCCAGAAGGTGGGTTTCGGCAACGAAATCTCCATGCAGGGCTTGGATGCCCGCCACGTGCTCTTCCTGCAGGATGGTGAGCGATTGACGGGCGACATGGCGGGTAACCTCGACTATGAGCGATTCAACCTCCATGCCATCGACCGCATCGAAATCGTGAAGGGTGCCAGCAGTACCCTCTATGGAAGCCGTGCATCGGGTGCCGTCATCAACCTCATCACCAAGAAGACCACCAAACCTGTGGATATTCAGGCTGGTGTACGCTGGGGACAGATGAACGAGCGCAACTACAAGAATCCTTCCAAGAAGGACTTCCTGTATATGTTTGAGAAGAACGCCGATCGCCCGAACCTGCAGAGCTGGGTGTCGGCAGGATTCAATGCAGGCAAGGTGACCTCGCAGACCGACGTGTGGTACTCTTCGAGCGATGCCTTCTACATGTATCAGGCTGAGAATGACAAGAAGGTATATACCCAAGAGGCGAATCCTTGGCTCGACCACGATGTGACCATTACCAGCGTGGCTTCCCGTCCGCCAATGGGCATCGAGGGTACAGAGCATATCTCGGTATCGCAGAAGGTATTCTACGACCCTTTCAAGAACCTGGAGATTCTTGCCTACGGTAGTGCGTTCTATATGAACACCTACGACCTCATTCAGGACATGACCTTCAGTCAGGCGCGTGACTGGACAGCTGGTACTAAGATTAAATATACATTTAAGGATTGGTTCAAGATTACCGCCTCCCTTCATGGTGACTTCTACGACCGCTTCAAGCGACACGAGCGCATCGACGAGCGTACCAAAGTGTATAAGAGCCGTATCTTCCAGCCTCGCCTCTCCATCACCTCGCAGAAGTTCGAGGGCCACGACCTCATCCTCGGTATCGAGCACCTGAGCGATGACCTGACGAGCGACCGATTCAACGGCGATGCCTCCCACATCATGCGCACCCGTTCATTAAAAGAGACGGAGGCTTTCCTGCAGGACGAGTGGACGATGAACGACCACTGGATGGTTTCGGCAGGTGTGAGAACCAACTTCAGCCGTGCTTTCGGTATGATGGCGATGCCTAAGATTGCTTTCAAGTGGAGTCCTTCGGATCACTGGGCATGGAGAGCCAACTATTCGATGGGCTATCGTTCGCCAAGCATCAAGGAGCTGTTCTTCAACTGGGACCACCTCGGCATGTTCATGATTAAGGGTAACGAGGACCTGAAGCCTGAGAAGAACAACTACGTGAGCCTGGGCACAGAGTACTCGAACGATAACTTCTTCATCTCGGGCAATGTATATGGCAACTTCTTCCGCAAGAAGATAGAGGGCGTATGGCGCATCTACGACATGCAGTATAACTTTGAATACACCAACCTCGCCAAGCAGAACCTCATCGGACTGGAGACCATCATGCGCTGGCACTTCCTCAACCACTTCACGATGAATGCCACCTACAGCTACGTGAACGTGAGCAAGACGGATGGCATCCAGGTGAATACCACTTCGCCTCATGCTGCTACGGCAAGCCTCGACTATAAGTACAACAAGAAGAACTACCGATTGGGCGCCACCTTCTCGGCAAGCTACATGGGTGAGAAGAAGTTTGATGTGCAGGACCGACTCTCTGTAAACGGTGAGAGCCACGATGCCTACTTCCGCTGCCAGTTGCCACAGTATGTATTGTGCAACCTGTCGGTGATTCAGACCTTTTATAATAAGGTAAAGGTAACGGTGGGTGTGGATAACATCTTTAATTACGTGCCAAAGACCCTGGGTTCGGGCATCACCATGTTTAACGTGCCAGCCACGGCAGGAGCCAAGGCGCATGTGCAGGTGGAAGTGTTGGTAGATGAATTGGTAAAAGCATTTAGAAAGAAAAAATAATGAAGAAAGCATTACTATATATAATAGGTATGGCAGCCGCAATGACGAGCTGCGTATCTTATGAGGCTGAGGACTTTACGGGGCACACTCTGCCCCGAAAAACAGGTTATAGCACGGGTGTTACCAACGACTGGCTCTATTTTGACCTGAAGACGGGACATCGCTATAATGTGCTGAATCCTAACCAGAGTGTCATCGCCTATATTGACGGCAAGCCGATAGAGGAATTTTTCCATTATAAAGGTACTGCCAAACTCGTAAAGTATTGGAGCGAGGGCGTACAGAAGAACATCTTCGAGGATGCAGAGCGTGATGAGAACGGCGATACCATCTTCACCAAGAATCAAGCTACAGGCAAGTTAACCTATAAGACGGTGAAGAGACAAGCCAACAGCATCTTAGTGATGGAGAACAAGGAGGATGACCCCAACACGATGGCTTATCCTGCTACGGAGTGGGACCTCGCCTTCAATGGTTATCAGCTCCGCACCAACAGCGGAACGAGCGGACCAGGCAAGGGCGGTGCTGCCGACCTGGGCTATGGCGAATATGACAAGTGGACGAGCAAGGCGCAGGTGGATGCCTATCTGGCAGAACACAACATGACTTTCGCCGTGGATGATTCAGCAAGCGTCTATGTCACCATGTCGCAGAACGACTGGAACAAGTATTGCATCGCCAACAAACTGGATATGAAAGAGAACCCTTGGTTCGACCCGAACAACGGACCTGCCAAGCAGTTGGTAAGCGGCAATCCGGTGCTCGAAAAGGCAATGAGTTTCTCGGGGCCACCTCCAGTATATACTCCTTCTTTCCATACCTACGTAATCCGTTCGTGGGATGGCGAGAGATATTACAAGTTCCAGATCATCTCCTGGTATGATGCCAATGTGCAGATAGGTGATGAAGGAGGAAGAATCAGTTATTACTTAGATGAATTAAAATAAATATTAAACATTATGAAACAATTGAATTGGTGGAAATCCATCGCTTCGTTCCTCGTGGTACTCTTTACCATGCCGTTGGGACATGCGCTGATGATGATAATGGATAAGACGATGACTCCTGAAGTTGTGCATTACTCAGCCTTCTTCATGGGGTTGGCAGGTCTTATCATGGTAGTAATCGGTGTCTTCGTAAAGGGAGACACCAAACAAACTCTTTGGGGACTTTTCGGAGGTCTGCTCTTCTGGACCGGTTGGATAGAATTCCTGTTCCAGTACTATGCTACCCGCTGGGGTACACAGCCGGAGATGGAGAATGGCGAAGTTGTGACTCGCCCTGAATACCTCATCCTCCCTGCCACCTTCGGCATGTGGATGATGATAATGGTGCTCTACATCTTCTCAACCAAAAACGGATGTAACTTCATCAACTGGTGGCAGCGTGTTCTTTTCCGTTCCCGCAAGAATAAGATTGCCGCCCGTCCGATGACACATCATACAAGTATCGTTACTTTCATGGAACTGAACATGATTTTGTGGACAAGCTATCTCCTGTTGATGTTCTGCTACGACAAGAACTTCCTCGGCGACCATCATCCTGTAACTTCGGTTGTTGCCGCAGCTTGTCTGATAGGTAGTTTCTTCATCTTCCGAAAGCAGTTGCGTTTGAGCACATGGGGAGCCAATATCCGTATGGCTATCGCAACTGTTGTCGTGTTCTGGGTACCTGTGGAAGTGCTTGGTCGCCTTGACTTTTTCAAGGAGATTTGGATTGAGCCGGAGAAGTATACTACCCAGATGATTTGCATCCTCGTGGCATTCGTGGCATTGCTCGTCTATATCATGTTTGCAACTCACAAGAAGAAAAGCCATGAGTAACAAGAAACTATATTGGTGGAAATCCATCGTGTCGATGGGCGTGATATTGGGAAGCATGCCCATGGTTCACTTGGTGGCACGAATATTGAAGGACAACTACGACGGCACGCAACTGTTGGGTGCTGGCATGGCTGTGGGATTCGTGGGCTTGGTGATGGTGGTGGTCGGTGTTTTCGTCAAGGGACAGACTCGCCAAACCTTGCTCGGACTTATCGGTGGCATGTTCTACTGGACGGGTTGGGTGGATTTCCTCTTCATGTATTATGCCCATCGTTGGGGCACACATGCTGAGATTGACCCAGTGACAGGAGAAGTGTTGAGCCGCCCTGAATATCTTCTGCTCCCTGCCACCTTTGGCTTGTGGGCAATGGTGATGTTGCTCTACATCTTCTGTTCCCGAAATGCCTGCAACTTCCTCAACTGGTGGCAGACGCTCTTCTTGGGGAAGAACAAGCGACTCATCGCCGCTCGCCCGATGACACGCCACACCAGCATTGTTACCTTCATGGAAATCAACACAATGCTCTGGACTTGCTATCTCCTGCTGATGAACCTCTACGATCCTCAATTGTTTGGTCGTGAGAGTCCAGTCACCTTCGGTGTAGCCTTCGGTGCCTTGCTTTCCGCCCCATACGTATTTCGCAAGCAACTCCACTTGCAATCGTGGGGAGCAAACATCAGAATGGGTACGGCAACGGTCATCGTGTTCTGGATAGCGGTAGAGGCATTTAATCGCACGGGCATCATCGGGAAGCTCATTGCACATCCGAGCGAATATCCTTGGCATTGGGTGGTAATGGTGATAGAACTTTGTTTCTTGGCAGGAAAGATTGTCAAGGATGCAAGGGCGAAGAAAGAAAAGAAATAAGATAGATAATCAGATAAGGAAATCAATGAAGAAAGGAACTTGGAGAAAACAACATAAATGGCTTGGTATCGGCTTGAGCTTCTTCATGCTGATGTTCTGCGTGTCAGGCATCCTGCTCAATCATCGTTCACTCATCAAGGAGGTGAACGTGAGCAGGAAGTACCTGCCAAGTCGTTATGAGTTTCGGAATTGGAATGGTGGATTGCTACGAGGCACGCTTGACATTGGCAAGGATTTAATGGTAGATTCCATGAGGAATGTGGATTCTTGTCGCCAACTGTTGCTTTATGGCAATGGTGGCATCTGGCTTACCGACTCCAAGGCTTCCTACTTCAAGGATTTCAATGAGGGGTTGCCAGAAGGTGCAGACTATCGTCAAATCAAAAATGTCATAAGGCTTGATAATGGAAGGATATTTGCTGTCTCACCTTTCGGGCTTTATCGCTATGGAGTGCATAACAAATGGCATGAGGTGAATATGTCACTGGAGGATGAGGAGAAATTTACGGACATCGCTTCGCATGGCGACACCCTTGTAGTGCTCAGTCGTTCCTTTGTCTATACCTCGCTTCCTCCTTATAAGACTTTTAAGCGCATTCAACTTCATGCGCCAAAGGATTATGACGGTAAAGTAACTGCCTTTCGTACCGTTTGGCTACTCCATAGTGGAGAACTTTTCGGAATAACAGGAAAGATTGTGGTTGATGCCATAGCCATTATTCTTGTGGTTCTCTGTATTACGGGTATCGTCTTTTGGCTGAGACCGAAGCGAAAGGCATTACTGCAAACCTCGCTTCATCTGCATGACAGAATCGGGCGATATACTATCATACTTGCGCTCTTGATTGCACTGACGGGTTGGTGTCTCCGCCCTCCTGTGATGATAGCATTAGTGTTAAGCAAGATTCCGTCTATCCCAGGCACAACACTCAGAAGCAAGAATCCTTGGAACGACAAGCTCCGCATAATTCGTTATGATGAGAGCTGCCATGATTGGCTATTATCCTCATCGGAAGGATTCTATTCATTGAACATCAAAAATGCTACAGTGAAAGTTATTACTTCTGTTCCACCTGTCAGCGTGATGGGATTGAATGTATTACAGAAAGATGCAAATGGTAGATGGCTTTGCGGTTCATTTAGCGGCTTGTTTGTTTGGGACAGACGACAAGGAACTGCTACCGATTACTTTACGAACAAACCTGCACCGAATGAAGCAGGAGCACCATTCGGAAAGAAAGCTGTCGCAGGTATGAGCCAAGACTTTTCCACCCCTGTCGTAGCGGAATATTACGAGGGAACAAACTTTGCCCCTCAACCTTCGAGCATGAACCAACTTCCGATGTCGCTTTGGAATGTGGCATTAGAGGTGCATAGTGGCAGAATTTTCATTGGAACGATAGCCACATACATATTCATCTTTGTTATGGGCATTCTTGCGTTTTGGTGCTTGTGGTCGGGCTATAAAATTAGGTTAAAAAAGAAATAACATTGCGCAAAATCCAATTCCCATTAAATGCGAAAACAAACTGATGGTGGCGAGGTAATATTTTTGCCACTATCAGTTTTTTATATAGTGTTCCACCTGCTACAATGGTGCAAACACAAGAAACAACATCTTATTATTTCTTGATAAGCCTTTTGATTTCATTTGATTCGTTTGTCAACTTTCTTGCCAAGCTATCTTTGTATGCTGCTATCTCCACCATTTTATGATAACGAAAGATTGAATCTTCATAAACAGCAACACGACTTCTTACATCATCAATAACTTTCTCATCTCGGCAAACAGAGAAATGCTTTTCGATGTAGCGAATATTCGGGTCGTCAGATGGAAGAACCATTTTTAAGGCTCTATACTTCAAGTCTGCCTCCTCCCAATTTTTGTGCTCTCGCCATTAGGTGAGATTACCCCAAATGGAGATAACAAGAGATAAAGCCAAGCCACCAATGAAAAGAAGAACATACTTTGAAGTAGGCTCGAAACGATGGGTGACAACCTTCTTTTGAGGAATGCTACCCATTGCGTGAAGTTTGTCCTGCACAACTTTTGATGTAGTATTCAGCTCTTGTTTCATCTGATTAATGGTATCAAACAAGAGTTTGCACCGCTGTTCATCTTTGCTTGTTTCTTTTTTGGTAAGGTCGATATAGATGCATATAGCCTCTCTTAATTTTGCCAGTTTGCCAATAGTTTCCTCTTCTTTTGTAGAAACGGAAAGAATGGCTTTTTCAAGTTTACTTGTGTTAACACTTACAGGGACGGGAACTGTTTGAATGTTGCTCAAACAAAGTTTGAAATACCTTACCTATCTTTTCCTCCGTCTGAGATTGACTTTGCTTTGCCTGCGGAGTTTACGCTGCCATGCCGCTTCCTTCCAATCATCGTTACCCGTAGATAGGAAAGAACCATCTGCCATATCCTCGATAAGTTCATCGACAAGGTTGTCGCTTTCCTCCGTATTTAGCTGCGAAGGGTGAACGGTTGCAGATTGATCCAAATGGACAGACGGACTGCCGTACAGCGTTTCGTCCAAGAATGGGTTGTCCGTTGGATTGGAGAAATAACTATTGAATATATTGGCAGCATATCCTTTGCCCAAGCGTGAGCCATTGAGCGCAACGCCCTCCTTGTCGTCAATGAAGGTAATACCATAGATACGTCCACTTTCGTTCTTTCGGATAAACACACGCAAGCTCTGTTCCTCCAATCGTTGCCGAAGTTCTTCCTCTGTCTTTGGAGAGGTACGCATTGTTTGTAACACCCTGTACCTTATGATTGATATCAATGGCTTGATAGCTTGTTTGGACTTCTGCATCCTATTCTGTACGGCAGTATAGCCCACACCACGTCCAATGTCCGAGGCGTGGATAGGGCTGCTTACCTTGTCTCCCTTATCATCTGTTGGGACATAGACAAGTCCTTCATATTTCTTTCCCCGAAACTCTGTCTTAACTTCCTCCACTGCAAGATTGTATACGGAGAGGATGGCATTCAATTCTCCAAGTGAGCAGAACTCATAATGCTTTAGGACAGAGAGAAGCATTTCGGCTACTTGTTCCTTGATATTCCCTTTGGTGGTATCAATTTTAGATACTTTCTTCATTTCCCTATCAGTTACTTTTGAACTTGGAATAAGGCTATATTTCCTTTCCAAGGCATCGGTAATCTGCTTGCTCCTTCGCTTTTCAAACTTGTCGTTGATTTTCTTTCCCTCACCATCTATCCGAAGCGACACAATGTGTATATGCTCACGGGCGATGTCGTTGTGCTTGAAGACGATATAGGGTTGGTTGCCATAGCCGAGTGCCTCCATATACTCCTTGGCTATCTGTGTGAGTTGCTCATCGGATAGTTTCTCGTCCGGGTGCGGATTGAGCGAACAGTGGAACACCGTTTTCTTGGTACGGCAGTTCTTCGGTATCAATGCCTCCATATCAGCAAGCACGTCCTCCATCGTATAACGTCCTTCCTTGCTCTGATACAATTCAGCGGCAAGAAGAATATTCGCTTCTCCTTTTTCCACCTTTTTGAAGTTGTAGCCGAGTGCTCCTCCGAGGTTCTCCGTTGCTGAAATTTTTGCTATCATTTTTTTTACTAAATTCTCAATACTTCTTCTTTCTATAATCAATGGTTAGATTGATAGCCTGCTCTTGCAAGGCAATGATTTGAGCAGACAATTTCTCCAACTTCTCAAGCATAATCTGTGCAGTCTTTATGCTGTGATAGCTGTTGATAGCACGCACGGTCTGGTTATACAGCACGCCAATTTTATGAATTTGTGCCGTCAGTTCAGAGAGTTTTCTGTAGTATTCCACGGCGGATTTATCCACCGTAATCACCTTGAAATGCTCTCCGAGAATACGCCCGCGCACGAAATCCGACTTGGTCTCGGCGCCTGAACGCTGAAACAAATCAATTGCCCTTTGCTGGTCTTTGGGGTTGGGAAGACGGGTGTCCCATCTGTCCCATCGTTCAATCTTGTCATTCATTATCTTTCCTTTTTGTAATTACGACTTTGGAGTAATTTAATTCCCCTGTGGGACAAGGGTCTTTGTCGGCAAAAACGGAGTTTGTCGGACAAAGACACACCTTGCTGATGTAGAAAATGGGATTATAAGCCCCTGCTGTGTTACTGCATTCATTGAATACAGTAACTCGGCGTAGGCTTGCATTCGAGGAATGCAGTAATTCAGAGTTTCCTCCATCTTTCCACATCTTCCTTGTATTGGTCGAGGTGTTCCCGCAGTACCTGTTCGACATATCCCGAAACGCTCGCTCCATGCTCACCGATTCTCCGCACCACGAAGTCTAACTTTCGTTGGGTTTCCTCTGATACATACACGGCTTTGCGGTGGCTGTTGCGAAAGGGCTGGAGATATTTCCCCTGAAACTCGGATAATTGCTTTCTGTCCTTTGTTTTTCCCATTCTTTGATGAAATTCTTCGGTAGAAGTAGCCCTTTCTGTTGACGACAACGCTGTTTCTTGATAGGACGGTTGAGAAAAATCCTCGTTACTCTCCTTGTCATTTTGTTCCTCAACTTTATCAACAGGCTCAAACCTTCTCTTTTCCTCTTCATAATCGGAGGGCTGGTCAAAATCGGGTAACTCTTCGGGCTTGCGGAGCTTAACGCCATAATTTCCCATATCTCTAATGGCTTGTTCCAAGCGTTGTTTCCTTTTTTCATCTATTCTTGCCATAATTTCTTGGGTATCGGGTTATAGTGTTTTTCAAGCATGGCTTGTATGTCGCTCTGCTTGTAGAGTATCTTCCCTCCGATTTTGTAGAAAGGAAGCGTTCCTGAGTTTCTGTACTCTTGGAGCGTGCGTGTGCTGAGCCGTAAGTGGCTGCAAACCTCCTCACCCGAAAGGTAAACCTCACCATTCAGCATCGGACGGGCGGTAGAACAATACCGCTCCAACTTCTTCAAAGTGCCTTCCATCAGTTGTGAAAACAACTGCATCTGAGGGTCTTCCCGCGTAATGATTTCATTCTCTGCCATAATTCATTCATTCTTTGATTTCAATCCTTGACTGCATTCAGCATTTCACAGATGTCGGTCTGTTTGTAATAACACTTATGTCCAATCATGGAGAAAGGGATTTTGCCCGTATCTCGGTATGATTGTAGGGTACGCTTGCTGATGCCCAAACGCTTGCACACGGCTTCGTTGTCGAGCCATTCGTCCTTTTCGGGCGGATTGCCGATGAGTTGTTCGATACTGTGGATAAAGTCTGCAAATTCGGAGTGGTGTCGCTCCCACGCTTTGCGGTCGATGATAATGAGTTTCATTGCCTTAATTTTGTTTTGATTACTTTATTGTTACTCAGCAAACAAACTGTTATGCAGTCCATTGCCGTACTTCTCGGGTGCAAAAGTAACCCCTCGGAAGCACCACTGCAAGAAATGAGGATAAGCAGGGAAATAGAGAGAAAGCAATAGAAAAACAAAGGAAATCCGTCTGTGTTATTGCGGTAATGAGATGAGGTGCCGGCTCGTTCC
>CAUTPS010000040.1:0-24637 GCA_963540415.1 uncultured Prevotella sp. | reverse complement strand
CAAAAGTGCAGTAACAGCGAGATTCTACGACAATAGGTGTTAAACTTGGGTTAATAACTTATTGCAGGCTAATTTGTAATCAACACCACTGGTGCTTACCATCAGCACAATACGTTCTGAGCATTAACACGACACGTGCTAAGGTATAATACGTCAGAAATAGATGAGAGAAAAAAGACATTATGGTCATCATACAATACGAGATTAATGACCAACTTATATCAAAACGTTTATCGGACAGCATCCATATGAAACCATTATAAACAAAATTCGCCCAAGGATTTCAGTAAACCCTTGGGCGATTCATATACTTATTTATTAAGTCTGTTGCTTATCAAACTGCTGCTGCAATCCATTCATATACAAAGCTGCAGACACCAAAGAGGAGAATACCTGCCATGCAGACAGCCAACGCAAACTTAGTGTTACAATCACTCTTGAAGCTTGGCAATGGGTTGTCTGTACGAACAATGTACATTGCCTTTACAATCTTGAGATAGTAATAGAGTGAGATAACAGTGTTG
Source organism: uncultured Prevotella sp. (assembly GCA_963540415.1). Taxonomy (GTDB): domain Bacteria; phylum Bacteroidota; class Bacteroidia; order Bacteroidales; family Bacteroidaceae; genus Prevotella. Next base: position 24,113 of record CAUTPS010000040.1, on the reverse strand, counting down.
AGCAATGCGATAAATACAACTCCGTAAGCCCATGCTCCCATCGTAGTGTTGATGTCAGCACCATTAACACCTGACATGAAGATGAAGAACTTAGAGAACATACCTGCAAACGGAGGAATACCACCGAGTGAGAACATCGCTAAGGTCATCAGGAAACTCAGACGTGGGTTGGTCTGATAGAAACCGTTGTAATCATCAATATCGGTCTTGCCACCATTATTCTGTTCTACAACAGAAATGATTGTAAAGACTGCCATGTTAGCTACGACATAAATCAAAACATAGTAACTAAGTGCAGCTACTGAATTTGCCCAGTTATTACCAACAGCTGCTAACATAATATAACCTGCCTGTGAGATTGAACTGAAAGCCATGAAGCGCTTCAACTCACTCTGACGTACAGCAAAGAGGTTGGCAATGGTAATTGAAAGAACAACTACAATCATCAGCAACACGTGCCAATACTCCATCATGTCACCAAAGACATGGAAGAGAATACTCAACAATGTGAAGGCTGCAGCACCTTTTGAGATTACACTCAAATAACCAGTAACGGTTGTTGGTGCACCCTGGTAGGTATCAGCTGTCCAGAAGTGGAATGGAACAAGAGAAATCTTGAAACCAAGACCACTAAAGAAGAACACGAGACCCATAATTACTAAAGGAGTTGCCTTCATCTTTGTAGCGATATCAGCAAAGTAAAGAGTACCAAACTGACCATAAAGGAAGCTGATACCATAAAGCATTACACCACTTGAGAAGGTTGCTGTCAAGATAAACTTAGCTGCACCCTCTGCAGAGTTCTTGCGATACATATCGAAGGCAACAGTACATGCCAAAGGCACAGATGCCATTTCAAGACCGAGGAAGAACATCAGGAAGTTGCCTGCGCTCATCATGGTGAACATACCGAGCAATGTTGAAACGATGAGCATATAGAACTCACCTTCCTTGCCGCTCTTTGCAGCCCAAACACGACTCTGAACAACAACAATAAAGGTACCCATAGAAAGGATTGCCTTCATTACATCAACAGCAGGTGTTGTTTCATACATACCACCGAACAGACTCAGTCGGCCCATAGGACAAAGGCACACAAAAGTGTTCAGAAGTAGGAGTACAGAAGCCAGCGGATTGAACCACTTGCGTTCTTCAGTCTTTGTCGTTGCAAAGTCAGCAACGAACAAAACAATCAGGATAGCAATTAGACTTGCCTCCGGAATCATCTTAAAGAAATCACTATAATCCATTTCGCCAGTTTATTAAAGATTACCCAAATTTGGTATATATGTAATGATGTGATCAAAGATAGGATGAACCGCATCCATAATCATATTCTCAAAGAAGAGTGGGCAGAGACCTAAACCTGCAACGCAGAAGATTAAGCAGCCAATAGCGAATCGCTCGTCCCATGTAGCATCATGCAACTCGTAGAACTTCTTATTTGGAATTTTCTGGAAGAGGATCTTTCCTACCACTCGTAAGATGTAAACAGCTGTAATTACAATTGCTGTACAAGCAATGATTGTTGCTACACGATGGAATGTACCTGCATTCTCAAATGAACCTACGAAGATTGTCATCTCAGCAACGAAGCCTGAGAAGCCTGGTAAACCAAGGTTAGCAAGACCTGCTACTACGTAAGATACAGCCAAGAATGGGATAACCTTCATAAGACCTCCAAGGTAACGAACATCACGTGTTCCTGCACGGTGATAAATCATACCGATACATGCAAAGAACAAGGCTGTCATCAAACCGTGTGAAAGCATCTGAAGAATTGCACCTGTGATAGCTGTCTGTGTAGTCATAACCAAAGCGAAGAGTACCATACCACAGTGTGAAACTGAAGAATAAGCATTGATATACTTCAAGTCAGTCTGTACACAAGCAGAAAGTGCACCATATACTACAGAGATGGTTGTCAACACAAGGAATACAGGAGCCCACATCTCTAAAGCGTCAGGCATAAGGAACATTGCAATACGCAAACAACCGTAGCCACCAAGCTTCATCAATACACCTGCGTGGAGCATTGATACTGCTGTTGGAGCTGAAGCATGACCGTCAGGAGACCATGTGTGGAATGGAAATAATGCACCAAGTACACCAAAACCAATAAATACCAATGGGAAGAATATGTTCTGAATGTTCTTAGGCATAGCATGCATACGTGCTAATTCCGTTACATCCATTGTTGTAGCACCACTAAAGTAGTAGATACCAAGGATACCAAGTACTAAAAGTGCAGAACCACCCATCAACATCAAGGTAAGCTTCATTGCTGAGTACTCCTTTGGACCAGTACCCCATACACCGATGAGGAGGTACATTGGAATCAACGCAACCTCATAAAACATGAACATGGTGAACATATCCGTAGAGATAAAGAAGCCAAATACACCTGAAGACAAGAGTACAAACCAAAGGAAGTACTCCTTCTTCATTGGTTCAAGCTGCCAGCTGGCAAAAGTACCTGTGAAAACGATGATTGCAGAAAGCAAAATCATTACAACAGAGATACCATCTACACCTACAGAGAAGGCGATATTTAGAGGCTTAAACCACATTACGGAATTTGTCAACAGCATCGCATCATGATTACCTGCGTTGCGCTGCTGAACGAAATAAACAGTCAGCCAGATTGCACCAATCAAAAGTGCCGTAGAGCCGCCTACCATCACACCGCGTACCTGATTATCATTCTTAGCTACCCAAAGGGCAAAAAGCATCAGGACGGGGATAATTACAAATACAGTTAATATCCAACTCATTTCTTTAAATCAAGCAAAGTAATACTAATGTTAATGCTACAGCACCAGTGATAAACCATACAGCATACTGACGAACATCGCCACTCTGCCATGAACGGATAGATTTACCAGCCTCTTGTGTACCCCAAGCCATGAAATTGAAGGTACCATCAATAACGTGACGATCAAACCATGCGATTGGAATAGAGAAGCAACGAAATACGATCTTATGTGTAAAGAACTGCCATGCGTTATCAATATAGAATCTGTTGAGGGCAGCCTTGTGCAAACGTGGGAAGGTACGCTGCAAAGCATCAGCAACAGGCTGCTTCTTACCCATGTACATCCAAGTTGCAAGAGCGATACCGATAACTGCTGCAATGATACTGGTTGTTGCGATGCTCCAATCAAGGTGGATATCATAGCTGAGACCATTAGCACTTACAAAGTGACCAAATGGAATCCAACCTGCAGTGATAGAGATAATTGCGAGGAATACCAATGGACCCCACATTACGAAAGGTACTTCCTGTGGACGACGACGATTCTCTGGGTCCTGCTCATAATAAGACTCACCCCAGAAGATTACGTAGTAGAGACGGAACATATAGAATGCTGTCATACCAGCTACGAGTGTCATTATCCACTTCAAAGCTTGTCCTTCTACACCAGGGAGTGCATTACATGCTGAGATAATCTCATCCTTAGAGAAGAAACCTGCAAATGGAGGAATACCTGCAATTGCCAAGCAACCTATCAAGAAACAGATATTTGTAATTGGCATGTATTTGTGCAGACCACCCATATAATCCTTGAAGTTGCTACCAATGATAACAATGATAGCACCAGAGCAAAGGAAGAGCAATGCCTTAAACATTGCATGAGTGAATAGGTGGAACATTGCTGCCATATAACCGAGACCACCGTGGTGGAGATACTCAGCACTATAGAATGAACCGTGCTCCTTCTCATAAAAGCAAACACCAAGCGCAACAAGCATGTAAGCAATCTGTGAGATAGTAGAGAATGCCAAACCACGCTTAATATCACGCTGAGCACAAGCTACTGCTGCTGCATAGAAAGCAGTAAATGCTGCAATCCAAGCAATCCAATGGAGCTGTTCTTGTGCGCCAAACTGTACATAGATAGGCAACAATGACGCAACCTGGAAAACACCAGCAACAACCATCGTAGCTGCGTGAATCAAAGCAGATACAGGCGTTGGACCCTCCATAGCGTCTGGCAACCAGATATGCAATGGGAACATTGCAGACTTACCAGCACCACCTATGAACATCAAGAAAAGAGCTGTTGGGAGTACCCAAGTCAGATGTGGATTCTTAGCCAAGCCACTCAATGTCTCAACAAGACCCGGGTTTACACTAAGATCATAGTTAAATGTTCCTACATAGAAACTAAAGAACAAGATACCAATCAAGAAGAACAAGTCAGCAAAACGTGTTACAATAAATGCCTTCTTGCTGGCGTGTACTGCTGTGTGCTTTGGATAATAGAATCCAATCAACAGATATGAACATACACCTACCAACTCCCAGAAGAGATACATCTGAAAGATATTAGTTGCTACTACAAGGCCAAGCATTGACATCGTAAAGAGTGATAGGTAGGCATAGAAACGTTGGAAGCCATGCTCATACTCCTCAAACTTATAGTTCTCATCACGTTCAGCCATATAACCGAATGAATAGATGTGAACCATCAAGCTGACTGTAGTAATGACGATTAACATCATCACACTGATTGGAGAAAGACGAAAACCAATGTTGAAAGTCAAAAGTTCAGTAAACTTCAACCATGTAATGTTGAAGACAGTAACAGTTGGGTATGTACCATTTGCCAAACGACCATCAGTTACATTGAAGGTCTCGCCCATTGCTGTATACTCACCAGTATAAAAGAAATAATGGTAAGCAGTGTAGAGGCTAAGTACAAATAGTGTTCCCAACATACAGGTGCCGATAATACCAGCGACCTTGCGAGGCATCTTCATACCGAACAAGCCAAGCACAACAGCGCTTAGGAACGGGAGAAGAAGTATCAAAAATGCGTAATCGAACATATTTGTTTCTCTTTATAATTTCATATTTTCAATACTGTTCACCTGATCGCTGTGGAAATGACGGTAAACATTAATAATAATAGCGAGTGCAACAGCTGATTCAGCAGCGCTTACTCCGATAGAGAAGAGTGTAAAGAACATACCCTCATATCCATCAGGGAATAACAGACGGTTGAATGCAGCAAAGTTGATATCAACGCTATTGAGAACTAACTCTACGGAGATAAGCATTGCAACGAGGTTGCGACGTGTTACGAATCCAAATACTCCGATAAAGAATAATAGTCCACTAAGGACAAAGAAATATCCTACTGGTATCATTTGCTTTCCTCCTTCTTTTTGTTATTCAGAATTACCAAGCCACCGATAATACAAGCCAAAAGGAATACAGAGATGAACTCGAATGGGAGTACATAACCATACTTCTCTCCTGTCATCAGATTATTACCAATGGTTTCCATTGTAACCTCATTTGATAAAGAATCACCGCTCACAACAGTTTGACGCAGAACTTCATTCTTCAACAAAACGAGAACTACTGTTCCAAAACCAACTAAAGCAATGAAGGCTGCAAGGAAAGTACGCTTTCCCAACCAACGCTCAGAGAGTCCCTGCAATGTACGCTTGCTTACCAACTGGATTGCAAAGATGTACATTATTGTGATACCACCAGCATAGATACTGATTTGGGCAGCACCAAGGAATGTGTAATCGAGCAGGAAGTAGAGACCTGCAACGCCAAAGAGCACAAACAGCAATGCTGTCGCAGCTCGCATGATACGCTTCGTCGACACGCAGAATACGGCTGAAGCCAGTATAATAACGGCGAGAACCGCAAACATAATTAATCTTGCCATATCTCTAAACCTTTATTTCTTTTTAGTATTAAATGTTCCAACCTTCCAGTCAGCACCACCATCAATAAGACCTGGCAGTGAACCACCTTCATAAACTTCCTTATCAAGATGAAGAATTAACTTAGAACGATCGAAGACAGAATTCTCGAAGTCATTTGTAAACTCAATTGCATCGAAGTTGCAGGCATTAACACACAACTCACAGAACATGCAATCACCTAAGTCATACTCATAATCAACGAGCTGTTTCTTCTTCTTACCTGTCTCTTCGTTGGTAACCATCTCAGAAAGAATCTTGATAGTACCATTAGGACAAGCCTTCTCACACATTGTACAAGCTGTACACTTGTGATTCTTTTCTTCGTCACGCTTGAAGACCAAACGGCCACGGTGACGCTTGGCTACGTGAAGGGTTGTCTTGCGATTCTCAGGATACTGCTCGGTAGACTTTGGTGTGAAGTATTCCTTCATGGTCACCTTCATACCTGTAGCAAGTGTCTTGAGTGCGCTCCCGACCTCACCAAAATATGATTGTTTTTTATCTTCCATTCTCTTTAACCATTAATAGTGAATTGTCCAGCCAAATGCGACACACACCGTCATCAATACAAGGATAACCAGTGAGAGCGGCATAAGATACTTCCACTCTAATTTAAGAATCTGATCGATACGGAGACGTGGGAAAGTCCACTTAATCCACATCAGCAGGAATACTACAACGAATGTCTTACCAAGGAACCATACAAGGCCTGGAATATAATTCATAACAGCATCAAAGCCATCTAATCCAATGTTCAAAGGAGCCCAACCACCTAAGAATACGGTAGTTGCAATACCTGCTACAACAAAAAGATTAAGGTACTCTGCCAAATAGTAGAAACCGAATCCCATACCACTATACTCTGTATGGTAACCAGCTGTCAACTCACTCTCAGCTTCTGCCAAGTCGAACGGACCACGGTTAGCCTCTGCATTACCAGCAACACAGAATACGAGGAAAGCCAAAGTAGCAGGAACATGTCCCTGTACGATCAACCACCGCAAAGGACCTGTCTGTGCTTCAACGATACCTGAAATCTGCATTGTACCTGTCAGAATAACTGCTGAAATCAAACAAATACCTAAAGACAACTCGTATGAAATCATCTGTACACCTCCACGCATAGCAGAAAGGACTGAGTACTTGTTGTTACTACCCCATCCCGCAATGAACACACCAATCACACCAATAGAGCTAATGGCTGTTACAAGGAAAATACCTACATTGAAATCAAGGATATGAGCTCCCTTATTCCAAGGAAGGAAAGAGAATGTACCGACAGATGCTATGATTACCAAGAAAGGAGCTAAGTAATAAAGCAGTTTATCTGCCTTATCAACAGCAAAGATTTCCTTAGTCAACATCTTCAACACGTCGGCAAAGACCTGTAAGGTACCCCACCATCCTACTCTGACAGGACCGATACGGCACTGGAAGTAGGCGCAGACCTTACGTTCCATAAAGATAAGCACAATTGCAAGCAGAGCATAAGCAAGAAGTATTGCCAGGGCCACCGCAACGCACTCAATCAGAACGGTCCAGAAGTTACTCAAGCCACAAGTGACACGAAGCAATTCATCGAACCATGTTGTTACTATTCTAAAATCGAACATAGTATGATTTTAATTCTTAATTGATTACTTTAATGATAACCTTGTTAGCGGTCAATATCTGGAATAACGAAGTCGAGAGCAGCACCAGTAGTCACCAAGTCGGCAATCTTCTGACCACGAAGCATCTTATCCATAGCACCAACAAGTGTCAGACCCATAGGACGGAACTTCAAACGATATGCAGTCTTGTCACCACGTGAATCCAGATAAGCACCAAACTCACCACTTGCACCCTCAACAGAGAAGTACCACTGTCCCTCAGGAACCTTGATGATTGGTTTCTGCTTAATATAGAACTCACCCTCAGGGATGTTATCAATCAGCTGCTCAATGATATTAAGACTCTGATAAATCTCCTGAATATGACAATAGTAACGATCCATAGAATCACCATGTGTCAAGGTAATCTGCTCAAAGTCAACCTTGTCATACATTGCATATGGATGGTTCTTACGAACATCGTTCTTCCAACCGCTTGCACGACCAGCAGGACCAGTAACACCATAGCTGATACAATCCTGCTCATCCATAACGCCAACATTACGGAAACGCTCATGGGTAATAACATTATCACCAAAGACATCCAAATACTCCTGAACCATTGGACGCAGGTACTTGCAGAGTTCTTTGACATTTGAAACGAAGTTTGGATCAATATCAGCTTGTAAACCACCTATTCTATAATAGTTCTGAATCAGACGACCACCCGTTGTCTCCTCCATCACGTTCAAGACATGCTCACGATCACGCATACCATAAAGGAAGGCTGTGAGTGCACCCAAGTCCTGAGCACAACAAGATGTATAAAGAAGGTGATTATCAATACGCTGCAGCTCATCCATGATTGTACGGATGTAGAGAATACGCTCTGACAATTCAATACCCATACCCTCCTCGATAACACCAACAAGTGCATGACGATGCATCATCGCTGACAGATAGTTCATACGGTCAGTCAATGCTAAGGTCTGAGGATATGTGAACTGTTCACAAAGTTTCTCGATACCGCGATGAATATAACCCAAGTGTGGATAAATCTTGGTTACAGTCTCACCATCCAAAACCGTCTGCAGACGAAGCACACCGTGAGTAGAAGGGTGCTGAGGGCCAATATTCACAACGAAGTTATCATCAGTAAACAGCGGACGCTGTGTACCAACGAGTTCACCATTCTTATTAAGATTCCACTCTGTGGTTGTATCAAGTTCGACATCATCCTCCGTAGTGTACATGTTCTTAGCAGGATCCATGTCATAATCCTTACGGAGTGGATAACCCTTAAAGTCGTTTCTCAAGTAGAGGCGACGCATATCAGGGTGACCAAGGAACTTAACACCATAGAAGTCATAGACCTCGCGCTCTAACAAGTCAGCATCAAGCCAGATATTGTAGACAGAAGGAATAACATGCTCCTCTCCTACCTTCTTTGCAAGCTGCTTTACAGAACAACGCTCGTGTGTATTTGTATTCTCAAGAATATAGATACATCCAAGACCTTCCTCTGCACCAAAGTCTTCGCCGACAACAGTTACAAGGTAATCGAAATGCTTCTCATTCTTCAGCTTTGCCATTTCTGAAGCAAAGCTATCAAAACCGAATTCTTTATTTTCTAATTTCATTCTCGCGTACCTTATATATTAATTATTAGTAGCTGTCTCATCTGCAGCCTTGCTTGCAGCATCAATCTGATCGATTTCCTTACCCAGCTTCTCAACATCTTCTTGTGTCACTGGCTGGTTAACGACAATCGTATCTGTCTTTGGAGCAACTGGTTCAGAAGAAGTAGTAGCAGCTTCTGCAGGTTTAGCAGAAGCATCAGCAGATTTCACAGCTGCAGCTGCAGGCTTAACAACAGGACGTGCTGGCTTTGGAGCTGGCTTTTTAGCTTCATTCCAAGCTGCCTCACGCTTTTCCTTAATCTCTTCAGGGGTGATACCCAACTTCTCACTAAAGATAAGCTCGGCGTTACTCTTACCCAACTTACGTTCCTCAGCAGTCTGCTTGTGGTTAACACCACCGAAGAATTTCTCAACCTTCACCTTACGCTGAAGCTGCATCATACCATAGATGATAGCCTCTGGACGTGGAGGGCAACCTGGGATATAAACATCCACAGGGATAATCTCATCGATACCACGCATCACATGATAACTATCCTTAAACGGACCACCAGAGATAGCACAGCCACCAACAGCAATTACATACTTAGGCTCAGCCATCTGGTCATACAAACGCCTTAAAGCTGGAGCCATCTTGTTTGTGATAGTACCAGCACACATTATCAAGTCTGCCTGACGTGGTGAGTTACGTGTTACCTCAAAACCGAAACGTGAGAAGTCATAACGCGCACATCCAACAGACATAAACTCAATACCACAACATGATGTTGCGAAAGTCAGCGACCAAAGAGAGTTACTACGACCCCAGTTGATAAGTTGATCCAAGTTACCGAGAACGAGGTTTGTTCCACCATCGTTCAATTCGCTTGCCATTTTGCTAAGCGTGTCATTGTCTTTCCATTCATCGTATGGAAGAGACTTGATTTTTGGCTTTCTTATTTCCATTCAAGTGCTCCTTTCCGCCAAGCATACGCAAGACCAAATACTAATACCAACATAAAGAAACCAATCGTAGCAAGTGCGAGAGGTCCAAATGTTTTTACAACAACAGCCCAAGGATAAAGGAATACGGTTTCCACGTCAAACATCAAGAAAAGAATGGCAAAGAGGTAGTAACCGATATGCACTGGCAACCAAGAGGTTCCGTAAGTCGGGATACCACACTCATAAGGCTCACCCTTCGCCGGATTATATGAACGCGGACCAATCCATTTAGCAATAGCATAAGCTGCTACTACCAAGAATGCGGCCGTTATCAAAACGGTAACAAAAAGTGTGAAATACATAAACTTTATATAGCTATAATTTAATTGTTCAATCTTGCTCTAAGAAAACATGTTTCAAAACGTGTGCAAAGATACAAAAATATTTGAGAACGTGTGCAAATTAAGCAGAAAAACATACCTCTTTTTGCAAACTCCACTTTACAAACGATGTATTGGCAGATTTACAAGACGATAATACGAAGTCTATCAAATACGACATGTTTACTTCCTACGACAATTAGGTTACTAATGAAGTTGTCCATGAAAATATCTTATCGACAGCTTACATGAAAGAAAACAAATTAAGAATAGTATTCTATCAATCCATCTATTGGTGAAGCTATCACCTTACCAACATTAAAATTAAAAGTACTGGCACTCGTTCTTAACTGTTCTTCAAAAGCAACCGCAATACCGCCAACAGCAGAAATTGTTCGAACTGAGGTTGTTGTATACTTCAAGATATTTTTCTTAAAGAAATTATCGAAGTTAAATCTTACTAAAGATTCTAATTCAGCATATTGTAAGTTCTCTTTAACAAACTTAGAAATACCTCCTAAGTAGCGATTCGCAAGCGGTTGACGATAAACTTTATCTATGATTTCTGGATAGGTTAAACCACTCCACTCTAAATATAAATCGCGTATCTCTGTAGATAAATCACCCTTGAAAATACCATTGAGTAGCAACTTGCCAAGTACTGCTCCACTACCTTCATCTCCTAAAATATAACCTAAAGGCGGAACATTTGCCACAATATTCTCGCCATCATACTGACAGCTATTGGCACCAGTACCTAAAATACAAGCAATACCCGCCTCATATCCACAGACAGCATGTGCAGCCCCTAACAAGTCACTCTCCACCTTTATCGAAGCTGAAGGGAATGAAACCGTAAGTGCTTCACTCACAACTGAAGAAAGATTCTTCGTACAGCCTGCTCCATAAAAAGCTATCTGTGAAACACATTCTGTTATATCTTTCTTTAGTAAAAAGCTATCATTTTGCTCTGTAGCCTTGCATAGCGCAGGCTTTAGCTCCTGCTCTAACACCTTCAAAATAACATCCTTCGACTGATGAAAAGGATTTATCCCTTGTGTACGAACTTTCAGAACATACTTACTTGTATCTGTAGGCAAACTAATCAATGCCCAGTCTGTCTTTGATCCTCCACTATCAGCAATTAATATCATAGTATATTTTTTTCGTGCAAACTTACTATTTTTTATCCATTTATATGAATTATAACCCAAGAAATGCACATACAAAGACATCTTTAGTATCATTTTACATTCCAAGATAAGTCTAAATGACAAACTTTGCGTACCTTTGTAGACATTAAAACAATCATAAAAACTATTCTTTACAACAAATAGATATGCGCAAAAAGCTATTCTTTATCACCATATTGCTGTTCATCCTGACCCTTCCAGCAAATGCTGTACTACAGGAGGACTCACTGAAAAACTCACTCCAAGTGCTACGCCATGAATTGATTGCACAGCATCTTGAACAAACAAAACAGCTTAATAATTCAAGATTCATAACTGAACAAGTGACAAATCAGTTAAAAGAAATTGGTGATAAGTCAGCTCAAGTATCATTGATGCTTTATTCACAGAAGACGGACAACATCTTTGACCTTACCTATGCTTGCCAACAAGCAACTGAATTATGGAAAGACTTCCAAACAAAAACACGTCCGTTTCATGACCTTATAACGGAAAGTAACGAAGAAATAGCACGCTACGACTCCCTTGTCAATGTGCTTAGCACGATGTACACTTTCGGTCTTACTCAAAAAATGAAGACTGACAGAAACGTATGTCTTACTCTTGCTGTAAGTATTCGAAGAATGCTAAAGGAGCGCAATGATTCTTATCAAGAATATATACAATACTACAACTACAGCCAGCATCAGTTGCAGGCACTTGATGCCTATGCCCAAAAACGCTATGCCGAGATTCAGTCAGGCATCTTTACAAACACAGGAGATAGCTACTTCAAGGTGCTTAAGTCAGTTCGTTTTCGTCTTAGTCAGATGAACACGACACTCTCTGAGAAATATACTCCAAACACTGTCGTAGTCTCTCAATGGGATGTAAAATGGATTATTACACTTTTCAGTATGATTTTGATTTATGGTTTGATAGCCATTATCATTAATTATCTGAGTATTCGTTTCCTTGTGACACGAGTCATGAAAACCAATCGTTTCGAGCAGAAGAGTCAAAGTTTCCTTGCCAAGCGTACTTGTATTATTATGCTTGCTTCTGTCATCACATTTAGTATAGTACTTATTATCATCCGATTGTTCTCGCCTTCTAACTTCGTACACATGGCATGTAGCCTACTTTTGGAGTACACATGGATGCTATCAGTCATTTTTGCATCATTGCTTCTGCGTGTAGAAGGTTCACAGACACATAATGCTTATCGTATTTACTATCCCCTGATTATGATTGGCTTCTTTGTCATTGCGTTTCGTATCGTGATGCTACCAAGCTCAGTCGTAACTCTTCTCTTTACACCTTTATTACTCATAGATACATTGTGGCAGGCAAGAATGATTCACAAATATCATAAACTTGTACCACGTTACGACTTAAACTTTGCATACATTTCTCAATTTGTATTCGTTTTCTCACTTATAAGTGCATCGATTGGATATACAATGTTTGCCGTTCAGGTAATCATATGGTGGTCAATGCAGTTGGCTTGTATTCTTACAATTGCTTTCTTCAAAGACTACCTCAACCAGTACAGGGAGAAACATCCAATAAAGAAACTATCACCAGCAAAGGTATGGCTTCTTCGTTTTGTTGACATTGTTATCATTCCAACAGCCTTGGTTATATCATTCATCATTGCTATCTACTGGGCAACTGATGTCTTCAACCTTAGTGGGCTGACATGGAACTTATTCCGCGCCAACTTTATTGACTCTGATAAGATACAGATTAGTGTTTACTCAATAGCTGTGGTAACTATCCTATGGTTCATCTTTAACTATCTGAATCTAACGATTCGAGATGCTATCAACTTATATCTCAAACGCAATGACCCATCTACAGCCGAAGCACGTGCTACAATGTATATCAACGTATTACAAGTAATCGTGTGGGGAGCTTGGCTATTGATTACACTTGGTTTATTTAAAGTCAGCAGCACATGGTTAGTTGTTGTAACAGGTGGCTTGTCAACGGGTATAGGTTTCGCCATGAAGGATATTCTGGAGAATATCTATTATGGCATCTCTTTGATGGCAGGACGTATCAAGATTGGCGATTACATTATCTGTGATGGCATACGTGGTAAGGTTAGTTCTATCAACTATACTTCAACAGTGATTGATGCGCTCGATGGTTCAACAATTACTTTTCAGAACTCACAACTCTTCACAAAGAACTATAAAAACATGACTAAGAACGATGGTTATGAAGCGGGAGTTATTGAAGTAGGCGTTGCATACGGCACTAACGTAAAAGAAGTAAGAGAGCTTCTTATAGATGCTATAGCGAAACTTGGTATCACTAATGAAAATAAGGATATTATTGTCAGCCTTAAAAGATTCGACGATAGCTGTATTACACTGAAGATTCTTGTTTGGCTGAACGTGTTAACACAGGTAAATGATATATCAGTCGTTATGGAATGTATCTATGATACGCTGAACAATAACGGCATTGAAATCCCATTCCCACAGCGTGAGATTACAATTAAGCATCAACAAGAAAGCTAACACATTCGCCTATTTACTCAGGTATAAGGACTATAGGTAGGTAAAATACACTCCATTTTGTTAGTCAGAATAGGCTTATTTCGTCATATATATGATGACGATTATAAGCCTTTTTATCCTCCCCTACGATTGTGTTGAGGCTTAGCACGTGTGGTGCGAAGGCTTAACACCAATGGTGCGGAGGGCAAACTCCAAGCTATATATTATTGGAAAGAATGCAACTCAACGTTTGGAACGATGAGTAAAAGTATGTAATAACAAACTTACTACTTGTTTTTCCGTATATATCAACAGGCTATTATGATGAAAAAGTTATTACAGAATAACAACATAAATCTTAATTAAAACAACTCAAGAATACGCTTTTCAAAGATGCTTATAACTACCATAAAATCAATAGATTACATATTATAGAAGTAAAAGATGCTTGTTTAGCATTTAAAAGGGCGTTAATAAGAAGTCAAAAGGGCATCTTTTAAAAGCCAAGTAAGGCTTAATAGAGATGTAGTTAAACATCGATTAGACTTAATAAGGAGAAAAAATATTGACAAATATAAGATCAATGATTAGCTTTATAATATAAAAAAGAGGGATACATGATGTATCCCTCTTTTAAATATTAAATTTCTTCAGATGATCTCTTTAGAAGTTGTAATAAACACCGAAAGTGATGTCGTTACCGTTAAGAGATGCACCCCAAACATTACTTGCCTTTGCTCCACTTATATCAGCCTTAGTAGACTTCCAACCTACGAAACCAACGTGAGTTACGAAGCTTACCTTTGGACTGAGGTTAACTGCGAGACCTGGTCTCAAACCTGCCTCCCACTGATTGTAAGAAACTGAAGCACCGTCAGCATGGTTGTAGTGAGTATAACCGAAGCCGCCATCTACGAAAGCATTTACATACTTAGAGCGTACGAAAGTGTAACGAGCGTATGGTGCAACCTTAACGTAGTTACGACCACCTTCCTCATATTCTACAGGGTTACCCTTACCCCAACCGAGTGTAGTACCGATTGCCCAGTCACCATTGATGTTGTAACCAACCTCTGGAAGGAACTGATAAGTAGTAACAGCATCAGCCCCGTCTGTCTTAGAAGAAGCGATACCAACGCTACCACCAACGTAAACCTGTGCGCTTGCAGCAAGTGAAACAAATGCTACTGCAAATGACAATAAAATCTTTTTCATAATAGAAAACTTTTAAATTAATACTGAATTAAATCTATTTACCTTATGCTACATACCACCCATAAAGGGGTAATAAGCTCTATTTTCTGGGTGCAAAGTAAAAGGTTTTCTATTAAACAACCAAATTTTATGCATAAGTTTTACTTTAAACATCTAAATGAACGTTAAACATTTGTCTGTTCACCTTATTATATATAACTTTGCAATTGCTTCTGATAGAATATATCAATATTTTGTGGTAACAGGAGCTTTATATACTATCAAGTTATGATGAATAAACCTACTTTCATTGCAGGCCCCTGCGTTATTGAAAGCCAAGAACTGCTCAGCACTATTGCAGAAGAGTTAGTTAGGCTTAATAAGAAATACGATATAGATATTATTTTTAAAGCAAGCTTTGATAAAGCTAATCGTACAAGCATACACTCTTTTCGTGGTCCAGGACTTGATAAAGGACTTATGATGCTTCAAACTATCAAAGAGAAATACGGATTACGATTGCTGACTGATATTCATGAAAGCTATCAAGCAGAGGCTGTTGGAGAAGTTGTTGACGTTATCCAGATTCCTGCTTTCCTTTGTCGTCAGACTGACTTATTAGTGGCTGCTGCAAAGACTGGTAAGATTGTAAACATCAAGAAGGCACAGTTCCTTAGTGGTAGAGATATGCGCTATCCTGTACAGAAGTGTCAAGAAAGTGGAGCTAAGGATGTATGGTTGACTGAACGTGGTAATAGCTTTGGATATAACAACCTTGTTGTTGACTTCCGTAATATTCCTGACATGAAAGAAATCGTTCCTAATGTCATTATGGATTGTACACACAGTGTACAGCGTCCAAGTGCAGGAGATGGTAAGACGGTTGGCGATCGTAAGTTTGTTCCTTCGATGGCATTAGCAGCCAAAGCCTTTGGAGCAACAGGATACTTCTTTGAAGTACATCCTACTCCAGACGCAGGACTATCAGATGCTGCTAATATGTTGGAACTTGAAAAGTTAGATGAATTAATTGGAAAACTGGTATGAACGAAGCAGAACAAAGATTGACACAGGTCAGAGCATATGCAACACAATGTATCAGAGAAGAGGCTGAAGCTACACTTAATCTGATAAACCAGTTAGATGAGAACTTTGATAAGGCTGTTAGCTTGATGTTCCATTGTACAGGTAAGGTTATCGTTACAGGTGTTGGCAAAAGTGGAAATATAGGTGCTAAGATTGCTGCGACCCTTTCTTCTACTGGGACACCTGCATTCTTTGTTAATCCTTTAGACGTCTATCATGGCGATTTGGGCGTAATGACAAAGGATGATGTTGTGTTGGCATTGTCAAATTCTGGACAGACAGACGAGTTACTCCGCTTCATTCCAATGGTACTTCACATGAATATTCCTATTATCGGAATGAGTGCCAATCCAAATTCGTTATTAGCTAAATATTCTTCAGCCCACTTGAAGGTTTGGGTTGAGAAAGAAGCGTGCCCTCTCAACCTTGCTCCCACCAGTTCAACAACGGCAGCACTCGTCATGGGTGATGCTTTAGCGATTGCTCTTATGCGCGTTCGCAACTTTAAGCCACAGGACTTTGCACAGTTTCACCCAGGTGGAGAATTAGGTAAACGATTGTTGACAACAGCTCAAGATGTAATGCGTTCAGACGAACTTCCTATCATACCTAAGGATATGCACTTAGGAGAAGCTATCATACATGTTAGTAAGGGTAAGCTTGGTTTAGGTGTATCCCTTGACAATGGTAAGGTGATAGGATTGATAACAGACGGTGATATCCGTAGAGCTATGGAACGTTGGCAGGCTGAGTTCTTTGACCATACAGTCAGTGACATTATGACAAAGGAGCCTAAGATAGTCTTACCAACTACGAAGATTACAGAGATTCAACAGATTATGCAGCAAAACAAGGTGCACACTGTGTTAGTATGCGATGCGGAAAGACACTTATTAGGTGTTGTTGACCATTATAGTTGTATGCTGTAAAATAGTATTTTACTATGTTATCTACGATATTTATATTAAGCATAATAACCTTTGTTTGATTTTGGTTATTGTTTGCTATTGACGAAAATGAGAGAGAGAAAAGTGAACTTTAATACAAAAAAAGCCATCACATGGGTAATGGCATTATCTTACCTATTATATTCAACGTGTCTTTTAGCACAAACAGAGACAATAAACGCTGTACCTGAAGGACACGAGATACTTGCGGATAGAGCAGATTCAATGATTGTGAATCAGCTTCGCAGGAAGAATGTACACTTCTCTCATAACAACTCTGTAACGCTTCTTACAACTGGTAAAGATAAATTTAATGACCTTTTTAAAGCAATTGATCAAGCGCGTTCAAGCATACACTTGGAATACTTCAACTTCCGCAATGATTCTATCAATAAGGAACTGATACGGCATTTAGCTGCAAAGGTAAAAGAAGGAGTTGAAGTTAGAGCTGTCTTCGATGGCTTTGGCAATGCAAGTAATAATCGTCCTATGAAGAAACGCCACCTGAAGGCGATTCGTGAAAAGGGCATTGAGATTTATGAGTTTAAGCCAATGGAGTTCCCATGGCTACATGACATATTCAATCGTGACCACCGTAAGATTGTTGTTATAGATGGAAAGGTTGCATATACGGGTGGAATGAATGTAGCTGACTATTATATTAATGGTACTGAAGTTGTTGGTTCATGGCATGATATGCATTGTAGAATCGAAGGAGACGAGGTAAATACATTGCAGAACATCTTTCTTAACATGTGGTTTTTAGCATCTGGACAGAGAATACATGGTGCTAAATATTATCGTGGAATCTCTAACGCTGATTACATAAAAGGCTTGAAACCTGACACTTGTGGAAGTGCAGGAAGTAAAATGGTGGGTATTATTAACCGTGAACCACACGTTTCAAAGGATATTATCCGTTATTTCTATGTGAATGCTATCAATGATGCAAAGGACAGTATAAAACTTATCAACCCATATTTTACACTGAGCAGAGCCTTGAAAAAAGCATTAAAAAATGCCGTAAAACGAGGCGTAAAAGTAGAAATCCTACTGAGTGTAAAGAGTGATATCCCACTAACTCCTGATTGTGGATTCTATAATGCACATCAATTAATGAAGAAAGGTTGTACAATCTGGATGTACGAAAAAGGTTTTCATCACACAAAAATTATTACTGTAGACGGACAATTCTGTACTGTTGGTTCAGCCAATCTTAATGCAAGAAGTCTACGATGGGATCGTGAAGAGAATGCAGTAATAGTTGATGCTTGTACAACACATGAGTTGGATGAACTCTTTGAAGCGCAAAAGAAAGATAGTTTTAAGCTTACAGAAGCAAAGTGGAAACAGTGGCGTACGCCATGGCAACGTTTCCGTGGCTGGTTTGCTCATCTGCTATCTCCATTCCTATAACGGATAGGAAATAGCAAATTAGCCGTATTAAATCTTATTGATATCAATATAACCATTCATTACCGCATAGATGGTCAAGGCAGACACACTTTTCATTCCAAGCTTATCCATAATATTTTTGCGGTGAGTAATAACTGTTGTAAGACTGATATTCAACTTCTCAGCAATCTCTTTGTTAATCAATCCTTGAACTATCAAAGACAAAACCTCTATTTCACGATTGCTTAGAATCTTATTCTTTAATACTTGAGGGAGTTCCGGTAAGTTCTTACCACCAGAGTGACCATACTGTACTATCTTCAGAATAGCTTTAACAAGTTCATCCTCTGGAACATTAATACAAAAACTATGGAAACCCGAAAGCTGAGCATTTGGGTCCTTTGTAAGTGTTAAGACTATGGTTTTGTGGATACATTGCGAGAAGAATTGTCTATTTTCAAGAACAATTACTTGTGACACGAAGTAATGATAGTATGAGTCAACCTGTGCTTTCTCAAACTCTTGAAAACTTGAGAAAGACTCAACAGTCATGATTGGCATAACATTCTGTAATAGCTGCTTCAGTCCTAAAACCACAAGTGTATTAGAATCAACTATAGCTATCTTGGGACGCCCCATACTCATGTTAGCTGGATGTTCCATCATTTTATTTATAAAGTAATAGGGTGACTCACCCACCCTATTAACAGATTTCTATTAAAGTTTTACGCTACTGATATCTACAAGATTATTAACAATCGCATAGATTGTCAATCCTGCAGGTGAATGTATCTGCAACTTACGGGCTATATTACGGCGATGCGTAATGACAGTATTTGTAGAGATACATAAATGGTCAGCTATCTCCTTGTTTGTCATTCCCTGCGCAACAGCTACAATCACATCCTTTTCACGATCACTAAGCACCTCATTTGAAACAGGGTTCTGCGTAATCATGTTTGAAATCTTCGCACTAACATCATTCTGCTTACTCTTCTGCTCTAAGCGTCTGATTACTGGAATAAAGATTTCTTCTTCAACCAAAGCATGCTGTTCAAGCCATGCTTCGCAATTATATATGTCATATAACGTAGCTGTAAGACGGTTGTTATGATGCGCATCAGAAGGAAGATACTTGATAATAATACTCTTCAACTCACGCAACTTCACGTCTGTCTGGCTATGATGCTTAGAGTAAGTCTCTACATCGTATGCATCATTTGCCTCACCTTTTAACAATGAATCAACATATGGGAACACGTTCTTCTCCTCATACTGCATGTGATTGTGGATAGAATGAGCATATTCATCATAAAGTCGAATAATAAGACGAGCCAGATTATCTGTTTCATCCAAAGAAGCACACAACTCCTTGCGTATGAAAGGCAACTTATATTCAAGATAATATGTATGACTCGCTCTCAAATATTGCATAAGGGTTGGGATAGACAATCTGTCAACATCATCAAATCCTTTAAATCCATTTATCGTAAAATTGACAACAGCCAAGAAGGTATATGTATCTACATTCTGATCATCACAAACCTCTCTCACGCTCTTATCGCCAAAGCCCAAATTTATACCAAAGCTACCTAAGCTCTGTAACAGGTCATAATTATCTCTGATAAGATAAATCATCTTATCATCGGGCTCATACATTTTCTGATTCTTCATCTTGTCACTTCGTAATGATATCGTATGCAAAATAACAAAAAAAAAGTCAATAATGCAATAGTTGTTATTAAGTATTTATTTTTTTATTATTAATTATTATTCTAAAGAAAACAACGAAAAGAAAGCCACTTAACATTCAACTATTTTCTTACATTCCTTTTCTTGCAATATATTATATTGACATTAATAATGTTTTCTACCCTCTTTTATAGATGTGCTATTGCCCAGCACATGTCGTGCTGTTGGTTAGCACGGATGGTGCTGAGCACTAAACACCTTGCAATATATAGCTAAGAGCAAAGCAACTTATAGTTAGAATAGCCCCAGGTAAAAGGTATCGAGCAACTATAGTGAAACTATTTTTGTTTATTTAGTGGTTTGTTCCAAATAAAAGCGGTATCTTTGTAGCTTGTAAAGTGTTATAAAATACATGATAAGCAAAGATAACAGATATGACAACAGATAAAACAGCCATTAGAAAGGTTACTCGCAAGCATGGAGCAAAGGCACAGAAAGCCCCATTAAAAAGCCGTACTATCTCGAATGACCTTATCCCAATAGAAGAAGAAACTTGGCTTCTTCAGCCTATTGCTGTGACCATGATGCGTCATGACTATTCGCTCATCCAGGTGAGGATTTTAGTGTCTATCGTTGAGAGTCTGCAATCTATCTTACATGGTATTTTGAATAACAAACGAGGTTTTCAGCTTGACTTATTCCACACTGATGAGTTGGATGAGGACGGACGTATGCCTATTAAATTACCATTTAAGGAATTAGGCGTTGACCCAAATCACTACCCTCAGTTGAGAAATTCGCTGAAGATGCTTGCTTCAATTCCTGTTGAAATTCCCTATAAATCGGCTGAAGGAAGAAAGTACACAAAGGCTACAAACCTTTGTGATGTATATATACCTGAGGACCGTTCTTATAACAAATACGCAATTCTGAAACTTGATCATAGTGTTGCAGAGCGTCTTGTATCATTAGACTTCGGTTATCACCGCTTAGGCAAACAGATTGTCTTTGCATGCAAAAACCGCTATACTCAGCGTATCTATATGTTTATAGAGTCATGGGTGGACAAAGGTCGTACCGTTATCAAGACTTTGGAGTTTCGCAAGATGCTTCGTTTGGAAAACAACTACAAGAAGTTCTCAGACTTCTGTCGCCGTGTTCTTGACCCTGCTATGCAGGAATTAAAGGAACTTGCAGAGAAAGGTTTCTGCGATTGTCACTTTGAGTATGAGAAGAAGTATGACCGCGGTCAGCGTGGTGGTGAGCCAGATGAGCTTATCTTCATCATACACCGTACTAAGGATAAGATGAACGTACAGTTGCAGGAGATGACACAGAACCAGCGTCGACAGTTCCAGCAGTACCTTGTACAGTACTTCGATTTTACACCTGTAAATGCACAAGCAATGGCTGATCGCATTACAGCAGAAACCTATCAAGAGGCCGTACAGAAGCTAATGAGTCTGCGCGATCGTTTTGCAAAGACATTCGTTAAGGACAAGGCTGCTTATACTTTCAAGAGCTTAGATGAGATGTTGAAGTCGAAGGAAGTTCCTAACACCATAGTAGAGGAAGTCGAATAAGATATAGGAACTTTCCCTTACGGAATAGGAATTTACCTATTGAATATTTGAAACCAAACGATTACTTTTGCAATAGAGATATAACATAAGTAGTCATTCTTAAAGGTTACAGATATGAAAAAGAATATTTTAAATACATTCGCTTTAGGTTGTTTAAGCCTTTCACTTTCTTCATGTGGTGCATACCTCTCTGCAGGGGGTGGATATGGTAGTCCTGTTTCTGTATATGACGATGGATATAATGTTGGATACAGCAGTACATACGGCAGAATTGGTTATGAAGAGGCACGCCGTCAGGCACTCTTCTTGTCGGACAAGATGGCTTATGAGCTTGGATTGAGTGACGCACAGTATCAGGCTGTGTACGAGATAAATCTTGATTACCTCCTTAACATGCAGGGCGAACGCTCACTCTATGGAGATTATTGGGCACGCCGTAACAGCGATTTGTTCTATGTATTGAATGCTCGCCAATATAACTATTACATAGGTGAAGACTACTTTTACCGTCCAGTTTATTGGTACAATAATGATTATGCTTATCGCGTTTACAATCGTTACCGCGACCGCAATTATTATTATCGCTCACGTCCAGCAGAATATTACACTTATCGTGGCGGAAGAAACAGATATAATGAGAGTTATTACGCAGGCCGATTCGGTGCTCGCCGTAACCCACCAACTGTAACAAACCGTACAAGAACAACTCAAGAGGTTTATCAGAATGGTGGCTCATGGAACAGTCCCCAGCAGAATAATGGCTATAGCAGCTTTGGCAATGCAAGAAGAGAGAATATGAACACTGCACCAAGTAGGTCTTATAACCAGCAGTTTGGAGGGGCAAGACAACAGTCAGAAAGACAGACTTACCAACCTCAACAGCAGCAGTATTCTACTCCTCCACAGCCATCAGGTAGCAGGTCTTCATTTGGAAGTGCTTCTCGTTCATCAGCACCAAGTGCTCCAATGAACTCTAATCAGTCTTCATTTGGCGGTGCTTCTCGTTCATCAGTACCAAGTACTCCAATGAATTCTAATCAGTCTTCATTTGGTAATGCTTCTCGCTCATCAGCACCAAGTGCTCCAATGAATTCCAACCAGTCATCATCTGGTTCAACACGTTCTGATGCTCCAACGAATAACAGTCGATTCGGCGGACATAGATAGTAGAAAAATAAAATATGAGAATAACGGAAATAAACCGCTCAAGAGTAGCCTCTGTAATGGTCAGGGGCTACTTTCATGCTTTCTTCTCGGGACTGGCTGATGCCTTATATCCAGGGAAGAAAAGATTAGAACCAAAGGTATACAAGCAATTAGTGGTTAACAATTTTGATAACCTTTCAGGTCATTTCGTATCTGTTCTTTTTCCTGTACTTATCCGTCTGAACTACTCAGACCTTGAGACTGTGACAGAAGATATGAAGCGACGTCATTTTTCTGAGACAACTTCTGCAAAGATTTTATTACGTTATGCCTGTGGGAGTAAGGAGTTATATGACCTTGTAACAGCCGAATATCAAAAACAGATGTTTGCTCTGCTTGACGGACATTTACAGTCTGCTGAAGACTATTTTGCTGATTGCCCTACTTTAACACATGAAAACAGCGTACCTGTTTCAATAGCTATCCGCTCTATCGTTCGTGTACAAATGCAAGCCTATGCAGCTGGAGTAACACAAGCAAAGACAGAGATTAATGGATTGCACCAGGCAACTGTATACCGCTTGATGATTGCTGGAATGATGACACTTCTGCATGAAGAGCCTGTAAAGTTTGAAGAAGAGAATTTGGAAATGATGTTCAGAAAGGTATCATTAAACTCTGATAACTTTGAACACCTCATGAATGAAATGAACCAAGCATACGAAGACTTGGTTTAATACAAATATCTTCGAAACAAAGACTTTAGAAAGGTAGCACTGAAACACTATATCATCTGTCACCATAAAGCAGCTATACAACCTCACTTTTACGGCTTTTAAGGTTAGAATTTCTTTTACATTTTATTCTACAAAGCC
Organism: uncultured Prevotella sp.; assembly: GCA_963540415.1. Lineage (GTDB taxonomy): Bacteria > Bacteroidota > Bacteroidia > Bacteroidales > Bacteroidaceae > Prevotella. The sequence continues at coordinate 247 of CAUTPS010000040.1, read as the reverse complement.
TGTTAGAAGACGAAATAAAACGGCTTTCTTTAACGCACTTGTAACCAACTGTAATTCAATATCTTACAATACAGCATAAGAGAAGGTGCTTAGTTGGCTTTCAAAAGGGCGTTAGTTAGACCTCAGAAGGACACCTTTTACAATACAATTAGTGCTTAATTGGAATCCAATTAAGCACTAACTACTTTTATTGTGACTATGCCTAATTTTACTTCACACTTTTTTGGTTATTGTTACTGAATTGGTT
>CAUTPS010000039.1:0-24712 GCA_963540415.1 uncultured Prevotella sp. | reverse complement strand
TGATGCAGGTCGTTGCACTTCGTCGTGTAGGTAAGCGATTGGGTTGTGAGAAGATAATCCTCAAGCAAGGACGTATGCAGATGCAGTTTGTTTCTAATCCAAATAGCGTCTACTATCAGAGTGAAGCCTTTGACAAGGTACTCAACTATATCGGTTCTCATCCCCGCCGTTGTAATCTTAAGGAACGAAATGGCAAGCGTTCTATGGTAGTCAGTGATGTGAAGACGGTAGGAGAGGGCGTAATGGTGCTGCGTGATATTGAAAATTCTCAGTCATAACTATTGACCGAGGGTTGTTTTATCGTTCACTCTCTCATTCAATAGCTATTGACTGAAATGGTGTAATGGAGTAGGGAGTGTGATTGCTTTGCGCTTAATCAATGGAGATATACATCATATATTCCTATTTTATAAGCCCTATTATGGGGTAGAATGACCGCTACTTAAAGTGTTAGGTAACCTGTTGGTTATATGCTATTTGCCACTGAATCCAAATTATTATCATGAGAATAAATATTTATTCTCATGATAATAATTATTTTTCTTCACGAAAATAATTCTTTCTTTTCATGAAAATAATTTATTGAAAGCTTCCTTATTGAAATTAAGAAAAAGTGGAATCAATGATAGATTTTATTCCTTTATTCATTAGTTAACGCCTAATCTTAATATTTCTGTAAGTTTATTGATATCGTATGTAAATATATCCGATTATATCGTTTCCGTCATGTAAACAATAATAAAAGCACAGAAAAACTTGCAAAAGTCATAAATGATGCTTAAATTTGCGTACATTAGAAAATCAATAAATAAAGAATTATGATTAAGAAATATGTAGAGGAGAATAAGGACAGAATGCTCGAGGAGTTGTTCAGTCTGATACGCATACCAAGCGTAAGTGCACAACCTGCTCATAAGGAGGACATGGTACGCTGTGCTGAACGTTGGAAGGAATTGCTGCTTGAGGCAGGTGTTGACAAAGCTGAGGTGATGCCATCAAAGGGTAATCCAATGGTTTATGCAGAGAGAATGGTTGACCCTAATGCAAAGACTGTATTGGTTTATGGTCACTATGACGTGATGCCAGCAGAGCCATTTGAACTTTGGAAGACCGAACCATTTGAGCCAGTTATCAAGGATGGTCATATTTGGGCTCGTGGTGCTGATGATGATAAGGGTCAGTCATTCATGCAGGCAAAGGCATTTGAGTATCTTAATAAGAATGACTTGTTGAAGCATAATATGAAGTTCATCTTTGAAGGTGAGGAAGAGATTGGTTCTGGTAGCCTCGGTCCATTCATTGAGGAACACAAGGAACTCTTGGCTTGCGATGTAATCCTCGTTTCAGATACTGGTCTTATCGGTCCTGATACTCCTTCTATCACAACAGGTTTGCGTGGTTTGTCTTACTGGCAGATAGAGGTTACTGGTCCTAACCGTGACCTTCACTCAGGAACCTTCGGTGGTGCAGTGGCTAACCCAATCAATGTTCTTTGTAAGTTGATAGCTGATGTAACTGGTCCTGATGGTAAGATTCGTATCCCTGGCTTCTATGATGATGTTGAGGAGGCTTCTGATGAGGAGCGTAAACTCGTTGCATCTATTCCTTTCGATGAGGAGGAATATAAGAAGTCTCTTGGTGTTAAGGCACTCTTCGGAGAAGAAGGTTACAGTACAATCGAACGCACAGGTTATCGTCCAACATTTGATGTATGCGGTATCTGGGGTGGTTACACAGGTGATGGTGCTAAGACAGTTATTCCATCAAAGGCATACGCAAAGCTTTCTTCACGTCTTGTTCCACATCAGGATCATACAAAGATTAGCCAGTTGGTAGTGGATTATTTCAACAGTGTTGCTCCTAATTATGTTACAGTTAAGGTAGAGAAGCATCACGGTGGTCATGGTTATGTTTGTCCAATTGACTTCCCTGCTTATAAAGCTGCTGAGCGTGGCTTTGAGGCTGTATTCGGTAAGCGGCCATTGCCAGTACGTATCGGTGGTAGTATTCCAATTATCTCTACTTTCGAGAAGTTGCTCGGTGTGAAGACTGTTCTCATGGGCTTCGGCTTGGAGTCAAATGCTATTCACTCTCCGAACGAGAATATGCCAGTAGATCTCTGGTTGAAGGGAATTGAGACAATCATAAACTTCCACCTCGAGTACGATAAGGAAGCGTAAATTTGGTAATAAGACACACTGTAAGGTGTGTTAAGACATAGTAACAAAGGAACATTGTTCTCTGTAGTAACAGATACTTTTATTTAAAGGCTTTTATTGCAGGGAATGATGTTCCTTTTGCTTTTTATTAAAACATTGTGTATTTAGTAATGATAAAATAATCTTTAAATTCACATTATTATGATTAAATATCTATACATTATAGCATCTTTAATGTTATTTCTCTTTGTGGGATGTACAAAAGAAGACATAGATGTAGATGGTGACTACAAGTATACCAAGACAGATACGATAAGCGTATTATCACATAAAGAATACTACTTCTATCCTGGTACATCTATTAAATCGAAAAATAAAGGCTACGTTATAGTAGACAAAGATATGAGAAAATCTGTTGTATCTGATATTGATGGATTTGATAGTATCTATGAAGAGGGACACGAATACCTTGTCATAGTAAAAATATACATTCCACGTTATGAAATGCCAGATTTGTATGGAGATAGATACAAGTTTGTTAGTTTAATTAGTAAAAAATAAATTAAACCTGAATCTCCCGTATTTATTTTCTAATGTTTTATCCCAAATCGGTCATTAGAGCCTAAACATATTTTGTTTTATTATCGAGCAGGTTGTTTGACTTTATAACGCAGGCGTAGCGGGCTACATCAAGTTAAAAAGACGGACAAGATGCCGATAAGAAAATAAAAGATGTTAGGAAACAACACCATAGTAATAAGAATTATACATATTGTGATCTAATGACCGATTTGGGTTTATACAATTGATTTGTACTACCATAGTTTCTAAGTTGTATAAAAATAAAGTCACTTGTGTAAATAGTAACAGCCATGACCTTAGTAGGTCATGGCTGTTACTGTTATTTGGTATAAATCTTAGTTCTTTATCTTAGGATACTTTCTGAACCAACCATCCATGCGGAGTCGGATGACACCGAAGAAAGCTTCGGAGAAGATGCCACCACTCATCTTACTGGTTCCTTCACGGCGATTGACAAAGATAACTGGTACCTCCTTGATTTTGAAACCAATCTTGAAGGAGGTGTACTTCATCTCGATTTGGAAGGCATAACCCTTAAAACGAATCATGTCTAATGGAATTGTCTCAAGAACACGACGACGATAGCATACGAAGCCCGCAGTCGTATCATGCACGTGGAAACCTGTTACAATACGGACATACTTGCTGGCAAAGTAACTCATCAAAACACGTCCGATAGGCCAATTTACAACGTTTACTCCACTGACATAACGTGAACCAACTGCAACATCGTAACCTTCGTCATGGGTTGCAGCATAGAGACGAGGAAGGTCGTTAGGGTCGTGGCTAAAGTCAGCATCCATCTCAATAATGTATTCGTAGCCATGTTCTAAAGCCCACTTAAAACCTGTGATATAGGCTGTACCCAAACCTAATTTACCGGAACGCTCAATGATAAAGAGACGATCAGAGAACTCCGTCTTAATCAGATTATGTACGATTTGTGCCGTTCCATCAGGACTACCATCGTCAATTACCAGAATGTGAAAAAACTTCTCCAATTGGAATACTGCTCGGATTATCTTCTCTATATTCTCCTTTTCGTTGTATGTAGGTATAATTACAATGCTATCGCTTGTCATAGATTTTTGTTTTTATAGGACAAATGTAGTATAAAAATATGATACTGACAAGTTTTTGTCTATTTTTATTGGTCTGGGTTCTCTACGAAGCCTTGGTATTCGGGAGAAAGACCAGCCATAACAGAATCGTATGCTTCATTTAGTGTTTCCTTCTCGAATTCAGTACCTTTCCCTTTCGGGAAGATTGGTTTGTGAATGGTGAGACTCAGTCTATGCCATACAGGAAAATGGCAGTCCTTAGTACGAGGCATTACGTTGAAGGAACCATTGATGGTAAGTGGACATACTGGTAGCTGAAGCTCATCAGCTAACATGAAAGCTCCACGACGGAACTTACCCATGTGACCAGTAAAACTACGTGCACCTTCTGGGAATACGACGACAGACATTCCTTCATGAAGGGTTTCACGTGCAGTGTCGTATGTTTTTTTGATTTTACTTGCACCACTCTTATCCACAAAAATATGATGTGCTTTCTCGCATGCTAATCCTACCAAAGGTATCTTACGGATAGCTTTTTTCATCATCCACTTGAAATTACGACCGAGAAAACCATAAATCAGAAAGATGTCGAAAGCACCTTGATGATTGCTTACAAAGACATAGCTTTGCTTAGGATCAAGATGCTCACGTCCTTCAATCTTTACAGGAAGAAAGAGTATTCGGATGGTAAACCACGACCACCATTTCCCTGGGTAGTATCCCCAGAAATGTCCATTACCGATTTGACAACCAATAGTTGTTGTTAATGCTGTTAGAACAGACGCAAAGAGGAAGAGTGGGAATGCGATGAATAACATGTAAATCCTATACAAGAATGTAATAACCAGCATAGCTATTGAGGATTGCCTTTGTTGTTGTGTTGCAGTATTACTCATAGATGTATCCTTTTTAATTTTATTTCTTAACATGTAATGTTATCACCGCTATTTCGTTAGGCATATTGAGGCGGAAGGGTACCAGTCCACCCAATCCAGCTGTAATGTATAGATAGCGTCCGTTTTGTTCATAAAGTCCATAATCCTCCTGTTGGCGGATACTTGTTGGTCGCCATCCAAAGATTTGCATCTGTCCGCCGTGTGTATGTCCGCTTAATGTAAGCTGTGCTGTGGTTTTAGGAAGAATAGAACGTTTCCAGGCTGATGGATCATGTTGTAACATAATCACAAACGAATTAGGTTCTACTCCTTGCATCGCTTTCCTATAGTTGGAATAGTTCGGGAATGGTGGTCTTCCGTCGTTTTCTGTGCCACAAACATAGACAGACTCCTTTGCTGGTGATGTAATACGAGTATTCTGATTGCGTAGAAGAGTCCATTTTAAGATTTCTTCTTCTGCTTTTATCAAGCGTGCTTCCTCTGCAGTCTTTTCTTTAGCATCACCTTTGATGTATTCAGTATAGTCATGGTTTCCTAAGACAGAGATAGTCCCTTTCATAGGCTGACGAATTAGTGAAGCCATTTTCTCAACCTCTTCAGGGCGTATATTCTGTAAATCACCAGTAAAGCAAATAAGGTTAGCTTTTTGCTTCTCAATGCTATCCATCTCTGCTTTCAGAATCTTACTGCGCCAGCCATTGAAGGTACCGAGGTGTAAGTCAGATACATGCACAATCCGATAGCCATCAAAAGACTTCGGTAAATCCTTGAAATAGAGGTCTACATGCTTTACTTGTATGTTTGAAACACCGTATGTGAGTCCATAGATAAATGTACCAACAGCAAAGCAGCCAAAGAGTATTCCTATATAATGTCCCCAGTTTCGATTTGTACGAATAATGTATTTACGGACTATCGAGCCTACAAAGGATGTGAGAGCAAATATAGCCTTAGGCCCTACAAACAAACCGAGAAGGAATATATATGTATTCAGCCAGGTGAGGTTGTTAGGCGCAAAGTCGGGTATGGAAGCCATAGCACAGGTATAGATGACCATACCGATAGAAGGTAACCACCATAACAGGCGTTGCCACCAAGCAATGGGGTAACGTTTGCGGAAATAGTGCATGTCTATATAGAGGTCAGACAGCACTATTATTAATATAAGATATATAACGATTCTGGCTATCATTTCTTCAATAGGGTAGAAGCAAGATACTTCCTTAGCTCTTCAACAGGCTTATTACGACGACGTGCATAGTCTTCTAATTGGTCATCATCAATTTTTCCTAAGTCGAAATATCGGCTTTGAGGATGTGCAAACATAAAGCCCGATACGCTGGCATGTGGTACCATCATTCCACTTTCTGTAAGGTTGATACCAATCCCCTTCATATCCAATAGTTCGTACAAAAGAAAATTCATACTTGTGTCAGGGATGGATGGATAGCCCACAGCGGGGCGTATGCCTTGATATCTCTCTGCAAGAAGGTCTTTTATAGTCAGTTGCTCATCAGCAGCATACCCCCAATACTTCTTGCGTACATCCTCGTGAAACTTCTCTGCTGTAGCCTCAGCTAATCGGTCAGCTAAGGTCTGCGAAAGCATACGTTGGTAAGGATCTTCCTCATTGTTGCTTGTAAATGCAGCATCAACAGAAGTAGCAAAGAGTCCAATTGCATCCTTGACACCTGAAGAGGCTGGGCGTATGAAATCTGCCAAACAGAGATTTGGTTTGCCTGGAATAACTTTCTGCTGGCGCAACATTGGAACACGTGTACCATTGATAATGATATCATCACCTTCACTATTGGCTTCACATAGCGCAAAGACAGCACGTGTGTGATATCTCCCTTCCATGTCAACCAATAATTTCTCAGCTTCTGAACGCAGCTCCAATTGTGCATCTTTTGCCTTACCATTCATTGACCAAGCATAAAAGAAGTATGCCCAGTTGATGTAAGGAACTATTTCGCTGATATTGTATGTTATTATCTTACTTTTGTTATCTACTTTGTTTTCGATCATTATGACTTAGTTATCATTTCGAAAAGTAATCCTTTCACCATGTATGGTGTTATCAAACTCTTCCTTATTTAACAGGTGGTTTCCATTACAGAAGGTATGTAAGACACGCCATTGATAGGTGTGTCCCATCATTGGACTCCACTTGCATTTACTCTGAATACAATCTTCGTTCACTGTCCACGGCTGGTCTGGTGCAACGATAGTAATATCGGCTTTATAGCCTTTGCGTAGGAAACCTCGTTTATCAATACGGAAAAGACGAGCCGGTGCGTGTGACATTAGGTTAACCATCTGTTCTATTGTAAGAACATCTTTGTCAACCAATTCAAGCATGGTGACGAGTGAGAACTGAACCATCGGCATACCTGATGCAGCCTTAGAGCAGCCGCCTTGCTTCTGTGCCCATAGGTGTGGAGCATGGTCAGTACCAATGACTGTAATACGTCCATCCGTGAGTGCCTGACGAATAGCATCTCTATCAGTTATCGTCTTGACAGAAGGATTACATTTTATGAGTGCTTTCTTTGTAAGATAATCCTCGTTTGAGAAAGCAATATGTGCAATAACAGCTTCTAAAGTAATCCTTCCTTCATCTTCTGGGTGATTAGCCAATGATAATTCTTTTGCTGTAGAGATATGAGCAATGTGCAGTTGTGTTTTGTACTTTCGTGCTAATTCCACAGCTAAAAGCGAGGAAGCCCAGCATGCCTCAGCACTGCGTATTTCCCAATGATGTGTAATGTCTGGGTCGTCGCCAAATTGTTCTTTGGCAACTTTCATATTCTCGTTGATAATACCAGAATCCTCACAGTGTGTCATCACTGGCAGATTCAACTCTGCTGCAGTACGGAAAGTCATTTCTAATGCTTCTCGTCGATCAACAAGCATATTCCCTGTTGAGGCTCCCATAAAGAGTTTTATTCCTGGAATAGTGTGGATATCTAATTGAGGGAATAGTGTCTGATTTGTATTTGTAGCACCAATAAAGAAACTATAGTTGACATGACTTGAGCGTTTTGCTCGTTCCCACTTGTCTTGTAAAGCTTCTAATGTTGTTGTCTGTGGATTGGTGTTTGGCATCTCAAAATAAGAGGTGACACCACCATATGCTGCAGCACGACTTTCACTTTCAATGTCAGCCTTTTCCGTTAGTCCCGGCTCACGAAAGTGAACGTGATCATCAATAACACCAGGTAGTACAAAGTACCCCGTGGCGTTGACGATTTCGTCAAATTCTCCACGGGGTGCTTCGTTATTTTCTATAATCTCTATGATACAATCGTCCTCTATGATGAGCGAACCAATAAAGCTTCGCCCTTCATTGACGATAGTTCCACCTTGAATGAGTCTCCTCATATGTTATATCCTTTATTGTTAGAGGTTGTTTGTTGATTCTTCCGAGATAGGAAGTGAGAGAATTCTACTAAAGTAAGAAGGGATATATTACTAATAGTAGTTTTATTTTCTTTTGCTGTCATTTTAACATATCGCTTCAACGTTCTATAAAACAATCAGTTAAATAACAAGATTGAGTGACGGAAGTGACAGCAACCTTCGTTTAGAATAAATAGTTTGTTGTCTATGAACTCTTTATCCGAACTTCAAAACACTCCTATAGAATCGTATCATGCAATTGTTCTGTCAGCGTAGAGCTTAGAACACACGATAGTAGGGACCCATACCTTACTCTGGGATAGAGTCACCAGCCATCTGTGCAGGAGTCGGAGGAGCTACAGCAGCATTAGGAGTTGTTCCCGCAGCATCATTGGTTCCGGCTGGGTCAACCATTCCGTTCATCTCCTTTTGTGCTTGTAGGAAATCGGTATAGAATGCTTTTATCTGAGGATTCTGCTTAAAGGTATCTGTAGCCTTCGACATAATGTATTCTATCCATGATGGCAACTGATTAATCGCATTGGTATACATATAATCATTCATCCATACAGGGTAAGCATTAGGTGTTGTCTCGTAGCTGATACGTGTAAGGAAACACCATGGACCAAGAATGTTATTGAAGTTCTCTGTAATGAACTTTGTAAAGAGTTTGTCGCCCTTGTCATATACGTTCAATGCCTTCTTAATAAGTTGAGCATTCACGGTTTCTTCATCATGACCATTCATAATGGCAGCACTTTCCTCATGATCTATTTCTGCATATTGATTGCGGAGTTGTGTAAACTTCGTCCAAAAATCATTTAGCTTGTCATTCAGCGGTGTGCCACTGACACGCTGTTGTGTGTTGTCCAGTTTAACTGCAATATCACCCTTTTCAATAACTACTGGGAATTGTAAGTTGATATCATCCATGAATATCTGTGCGACCTTAGTAGAGTCGACGGTACCATGGAAAGCAAACTGACCATGAACGACGTCACATGAATCTAAGTTAATCAGTGAGTCAGCTTGGTCTGTTTTTAGGTATAACTTTCTTCCATCCAAGCTTGATACGTTGGATGTTCCCTGTATATTGAATGAGTTGGCACATGACGTAAACACGATAAGTGTTAGAAGTGCGTAAAGAATTTTATTCATAGATCATTAAACTGGTTCTGTTTCTTCTCAGACAAAATTACATTCTATAATTGAAGGCGAGAAACTTTTTTATTCAAATTAAAACTATCTCTAAGCTTTTAGCTTTTTTTAGGTACTTGGACTTTCGCTTTCTTTCTTTAGTTCGTAGCTGATACGATGAGTAGTATACATCTCTATGATAGCAGAAATAAGTAGGAGTATAACCCAATTGTGATGGAAAATACTTACATAGCTGCTATAGCTATCTAATGAACCTGCAAAAACAGGACGAAGAAAATGGTAGGAGTCTTCTACCATAAAGAATCCTGCAAGAATGAATCCCCATCCTGCAAGTGACATAATCTTACGTAAACGACGAATTGAAAGAGATGTACCAAGGTATCGTTGACGTGACTGCATAAGAGAAAATGCAACAGCACCAGCAAGCATTAGCCAACAAGCTATTGGTTGAATCAAAAGGAAAGCGTACAAGCCTGCACCTATAACCATTATGATTCCTCCCAAAAGGTAAATAATTGATTCGAGTTTATTCAGTTGTCTCATTTTTAGTTGTGTTTTCAGTTTGATGCTCATCATCGCTCAACACGAAGATATCTTCGTTGTCAGCCTTCATGAAGTAACGCTCTCGGGCAACGCGTGCAATAGCCTTTGGGTCTGTCTTTAGTTCCTTAAGCTGTTGCATGTCATGCTGATATTGGCTGTCATACTTTCGGATTTCAGTTTTTAAGTCTTCAATCTGATAAGCATACTCTATACGTTTCATAAAACTGTTCTCATCCACGACGCCTACAATGAGTACGCCCAAGATGATGACGATATGAAACTTAAATCGGCTGAAAAAACTGTAAATATGTCCGGTAATCTTACTCACTTCTTTACATTCTTTTCTGCAAAAGTAAGGAAAAGATTGCATATCGGAGCATGAAACATACATATTTTTAGCAAATTAACAATTTAATTCTTTCCTCCTTCCTCCTCTTTTCTTAACTTTTATTACCTTTGCATATACAATTAGATTTTGAAATTATGGATGAATATATTGTTTCGGCGCGAAAGTATCGTCCAATGTCCTTTGATTCCGTTGTTGGACAACAGGCGTTGACTACTACGCTGAAGAATGCTGTGAAGAGTGGGAAACTGGCCCATGCTTACCTTTTCTGCGGTCCACGAGGCGTGGGTAAGACTACTTGTGCTCGAATTTTTGCGAAGGCTATCAACTGTGAACATCCAACAGCTGATGGTGAGGCTTGTAACGAGTGTGAGAGTTGCAAGGCGTTTGGAGAAGGAAGGAGCTATAATATCTTCGAATTAGATGCTGCCAGCAATAACTCTGTTGAGAACATCAAGTCATTGATGGATCAGACGCGTATTCCGCCACAGGTTGGTCGTTATAAGGTCTTTATCATTGATGAGGTTCATATGCTCTCTACAGCTGCCTTCAATGCTTTTCTTAAGACTTTGGAGGAACCACCTGCACACGTTATCTTCATCCTTGCAACAACAGAAAAACATAAGATTCTCCCAACGATTCTCTCTCGCTGTCAGATTTACGACTTCGAGCGTATGACGGTTCCTAATATCATCAACCATCTTAAGCGTGTTGCTGAGAAGGAGAATATTCAATATGACGAAGAGGCTCTGAACGTTATTGCTGAGAAAGCGGATGGTGGAATGCGTGACGCGCTCTCTATATTTGATCAGGCTGCAAGTTTCTCACAAGGAAATATCACTTATCAGAAGGTGATTGAGGACTTGAATGTACTCGATGCAGAGAATTATTTTAATATCATCGACCTTGCTTTAGAAAATAAAGTGAGTGAGATTATGGTTCTCTTGAACAGCGTTATTAATAAGGGGTTTGATGGTGGACATCTTGTGAATGGTTTGGCATCTCATGTTCGTAACGTGTTGATGGCAAAGGATGCACAGACACTTCCTTTGCTTGAGGTAAGCGAACAACTGCGTAATCGCTATCAGTTGCAGGCACAAAAATGCCCTGTCAACTTCCTGTATACGGCTTTGCAGATTATGAATCGTTGTGATGTGGAATATCGTCAGAGTTCTAATAAACGTTTGTTGGTGGAACTGACGCTCATCCAAGTGGCGCAAATTACGCAGAAGGATGACGATGTCCCTGCCTCGGGGCGCAGCCCTAAGCGATTAAAATCCCTGTTCAAGAATCTTATTCTGAAGGCTCAACAGAGACCGACTCCGCAGGTGGTCGGGAGCCTAAAGCGTGGTAATGATGCTGCTCGTGGCTCCAATGATATCGAAGCAGTGTCTGTTGAGGTCGTGTCTTCGCCAGAGAAACCCGTTACAGAAACGTCTGGTGTACGCCCTAAGGTGAATGTATCTTCTGGTATTCCGAATTCTGTTAATCTCGGTTCATTGACGATGTCATTTGATAATCTACTCAAGACCGATAAGAAGAATAAGCAGGATGAGGAAGTTGAAATAACTAATAAGGATGAGCATGAAGGCTTTACACAACAAGACCTTGTTGTGAGTTGGCGTGCTATGTGTTCGCGAATGCCAGAGCGTATGCAAGCTTTGTCGCAACGCATGAAGAATATCACGCCTACTATTTCAGAGTATCCGGCAATCTTGGTACTTGCTGATAATAATATTCAGCTCAATGAAATGCTTGCTATCAAGTCGCGTATTCGTGCTACTTTGGCAAAGGAATTGCGCAATGGACAGATAGAAGTAGAGATTCGTCTTGCTAAGCATGAGGAAATCAAACCTATGCTTACACCCCGTGAGTCTTTGAGTAAACTTTTGGAAACGAATCATCCTGTTAAGAAACTTATCGATACATTAGGTTTGTGCTTGGATTAAATAACTCTGTTTCTATCCTGTTACGGCTAATATTGCTCATCAATATCTTGCAGATAAATAAGAAGTTAGTGTCCTTTTAGCAGGAAAAGAAAGGCTTAAAAGTGGGTTACAGTCGGCTTTAAGTTGTTGTGTTGATGCTTCGCACGCTTGGTGCTGATGCCCCGCACATATGGTGCTGATACTTCGCACATGTCGTGCTGATGGTAAACACTAATCTTATTGGGAGGTAAAAGTGCTGAGTTTCTAAGTGTTTTAGGGTGTTATAATTATCAATGACATTCTGTATTGAGGGTATACTATTCTGGTTCTATTGGACAGCAAAAGAAGAATTTAATATTTTCAGTAAGCATATACGTACATTATTATAAAAGTTAAAATAGCGTAATGGTAGTTCTATTCGGCATTATTTCAGTATTTTTGTACGTTATTTAGGCAATGAGAAATAAGAGCATTATATTCCTATTATCCTTTGTTGTTGTATTTGCAATGGCAAGTGTCAATATGCCTGTGCCTCAAGGTAAGAAAACCAAGAAGGCTAAGGCAAGTGCTGTTGTGGTTGATACGCTACTGAAAGGACAAAGCCCCAAGGATAGTAAGGCGGTCGATAAGAATATTCCAGATACCACGAAGATGGATTCTCTTCAGTTGGCTATCTATCATCATAATAAAGCCATAGACGATTCTATTCGTGCCGACAGCATGATGCGTGCGCGCTCAAATGGAATTGATGCACCTGTGAAATATTCTGCAGAGGACTCTCTCGTTTATGATGCAGAGTCAGGTACAGCGTATTTGTATGGTAACTCGAAGGTTGATTATGAGAATATGAAGCTTACGAGTGACAAGGTACATATGAATCTTGATAAAAGTACTGTGCGTGCAACAGGTACGGCGGATTCTACAGCAGAAGGTGGTATCAAGGGAAAACCTGTCTTTACTATGGGTAAAGATGAGTATAAGAGTGACACAATGGCTTTCAACTTTAAGTCGAAGAAAGGCTTGATTAAGGGTATTTATACCGAACAGCAAGATGGTTTCTTGAGTGGAGAAGTTGGAAAGCGTGACTCTACGGGTTCTATTTACTTGCAACATGGTCGTTACACTACTTGTGATAAGCCTCATCCAGACTTTTACATTGCTCTTTCTCGTGCAAAGGTTCGTCCGGGTAAGGATGTTGTTTTTGGACCAGCTTATCTCGTAGTGGCGGACGTTCCTTTACCATTGGCAATTCCATACGGTTTCTTCCCATTCTCTAAGAAGTATTCGAGCGGTTTCATTATGCCAAGTTATGGTGATGAAAGCGACCGTGGTTTCTATCTTCGTGATGGTGGCTACTATTTTGCAATTAGTGATAAGTGGGACTTAAAACTCTTAGGAGAAATCTATACTAAGGGTTCTTGGGGCGTGTCTGCAGCCAGCAACTACCGCAAGCGTTATAGATATTCAGGCTCATTCCTCTTTAGTTATCAGGATTCAAAGACGGGTGACAAGGGATTGCCAGACTTTGCTGAGCAGGAGAGCTTTAAGATTCAGTGGAATCACCGCCAAGATCCAAAGGCGAATCCTTATAGTTCTTTGGCGGCAAGTGTGAACTTTGCGACGTCAAACTATGAGCGTAACAACCTCAATAGTATGTATAATCCGCAGACACTCACACAGACTACGAGAACTTCTTCTGTTAGCTGGAGCACAGGTTTCTCAAGTATTGGACTCTCTTTGAGTGCTACTACGAACCTTGCACAGGATATGCGTACCTCTTCTATTCAGATAACACTGCCAGACTTGAACATTAGTTTGAGCCGATTCTATCCTTTCAAGCGTAAGCATCTTGTGGGTAAGGAACGTTGGTATGAGAAGATTTCTATGAGCTATACGGGTCAGTTGGCTAATTCTATCTCAACGACAGAAGATAAAATCCTACACTCTAATCTGATCAAAGACTGGAAGAATGCTTTCCAACATACAATCCCAGTACAGGCAAACTTCACCTTGTTTAATTATATCAATGTGACGCCATCTTTCAATTTTACGGATCGTATGTATTCTAAGAAGGTGACACGTGGATGGGATAATACGCTTCAGAAAGAAGTAGTAAGAGATACTACCTATGGCTTCCATAATGTTTACAACTGGAGTATGAGTGTGGGAGCCAGCACGAAATTATATGGTTTCTGGGTACCTAATAGAAAATTATTTGGCGATAAGATACAGGCTATCCGCCATGTCTTCACACCACAGGTTTCGTTCTCTTATGCACCTAACTTTGGTGCACGCCGTTATGGCTACTATGATAGCTATCAGTACACAGATGCAAGTGGTAATGTGAAACTTGTTGAATACTCACCTTTTCAAGATGAGCTTTATAGTGTGCCGGGTAAGTACAAGACTGAGATGATCAGTTGGGATGTTAGCAATAACATCGAAATGAAGATTAAGAGCGATAAGGATACTACTGGTTATAAGAAGATAAGTATCATTGATGAGTTAGGAGCAAGTATGTCTTACAATGCTGCAGCAGACTTTCATCGTTGGAGTGACCTTAGTATGCGTCTGCGTTTGAAGTGGTGGAAGAATTATACCTTCTCAATGAATGCACAGTTTGCTACCTATGCTTACGAACTTGATGCTAATGGTAAGCCTTATGTCGGTAATCATACAGAGTGGGGATATGGTCGTTTACCTCGTTTCCAAGGTATGTCACAGAACTTCTCATTCACTTTGAACCCTGAGAAGTTCAAAAAGTGGTTCGGACGTAAGGATGATAAAGATGATGATAAGGTGTCAGTAGATAGCGATGGCCCAGATACTAACATCGAATCAAACATGGATGATGACCTTGAGAAGGGGAAATATGCTGCTAAGAAGAAGCGTGGTAATATTGCTGAGACGGATGACGATGGTTACATGAGTTTCAATATGCCATGGTCATTGACAATTGGTTATGGTATTACGATGCGTGAGAATACAGCGGGTAAGTTCAATACTAAGACGATGCGTTACCCTTATAAGTTTACGCAAACGTTGAATTTCTCTGGTAATATTCGTATTAGTGATGGCTGGAACATTAACTTCTCAAGTGGTTACGACTTTGAAAACCATGCGATGAGTATGACAACAGCAAGTCTGTCACGTGATCTCCACTGTTTTAATATGAGTGCTTCTGTCGTTTTAGCACCATATACATCTTACAACTTTACCTTCCGTTGTAATGCTGCAACGCTGACAGATGCGTTGAAGTATGATAAGCGAAGCGGTATCACTAATGCCGTACAGTGGTATTAATAAGATAAAATACATTTCAGATGACGGACGGTTTTCCCGTCCGTCCTTGATTTATGAATCCTTTATAAACAACACAAACGTTTGAAAGATATGAAGAAACAGACACAGGCTATTCATCAGCCTTATAAACGTAGAGATGCTTATGATGCGTTAAGTATGCCTATCTATAATGCGGTTGCTTTTGAGTTTGATAATGCGAAAGTGATGGCTGATGCCTTTTGTGGTCGTATTGATGCTCCTGATTATTCGCGTGTGGAGAACCCAACAGTGACGAATCTCGAACAGCGTGTTAAGGCTTTGACGGGTGCCGAGAATGTTATTGCTCTCAACTCGGGTATGGCTGCTATCAGCAATACGTTGTTTTCTGTTGTTGAGCAGGGTAAGAACGTTATCACGTCACGTCATCTCTTTGGCAATACCTATTCTTTGCTTACATCAACATTGAGTAGATTGGGCGTTGAAGCAAGACTGTGCGACCTTACAGATGTTGAGGCTGTAGAACGATTGATAGATGATAACACGTGTTGTCTGTTCCTTGAAGTAATGTCAAATCCTCAACTTGAGGTGGTTGATGTGCGTGCTTTGGCTGAAATAGCACACCGACATAGTATCGCTGTTATCGCTGATACAACGCTTATCCCATTCACACAGTTCTCTGCAAAGGACTTAGGAATTGACTTGGAGGTCGTTTCAAGTACGAAGTATATCAGTGGTGGGGCTACCTCTTTGGGTGGTCTTGTTATTGATTATGGTACTTATCCTTCTATTGGTAAGCGCCTCTTGAATGAGATGCTCTTTAATCTTGGGGCTTATATGACGCCACAGGTAGCCTATATGCAGACCTTAGGTTTAGAGACTTTGGACGTACGCTATCGTGTTCAAGCTGGTAATGCCTTAGAGTTAGCACAAAGACTGCGTACGCTCAAACCTATTTGTAAGGTGAATTATGTGGGTTTGGAGGATAATCCTTACCATCAGTTGGCTGTTAGTCAGTATGGTGAAACTGCTGGAGCAATGGTCACAATAGACTTAGAGAGTCAAGAGGCTTGCTTCAGAATGCTCGATAACTTGAAGCTCATTCATCGTGCAACTAACCTCTTTGATAATCGTACATTGGCTATCCATCCAGCAAGTACTATCTTCGGACTCTTCACTGCAGAGGAACGTGCAGCAATGGATGTGCAAGACACTACCATACGTCTCAGTATCGGTTTGGAGAGTGTTGATGACCTATTTGATGATATTAAGCAAGCTTTGGAAGCATGATGAAGACTTATAATTTTGACGAGATAATCGATCGTTCGGGAAGTGGTGACTTGAAGCATGAGGCACTTCTTCCACGTTGGGGACGTAATGACCTACTGCCTTTGTGGGTGGCTGATATGGATTTTGCTTGCCCTGATTTTGTTGTGGAGGCTCTCAAGGATCGTCTTTCTCATCCTATCTTTGGCTATACAGTTGAACCAGCAGACTTCCGTCCTGCTATCATCGACTGGATACGTGCACATCATAATTGGGACGTAAAGCCAGAATGGCTTAGTTTTATTCCTGGTATTGTTAGGGGTATCGGCTTTGTGGTGAATGTATTTACGGAACTTGACGAAAAGGTTATTATACAACCACCTGTCTATCATCCATTCCGTTTGACGCCAGAGGCTAATCATCGTAAAGTGGTCTTCAATCCGCTTCGTCGTCGTGAAGACGGATATTATGACATGGACTTTGATAATCTTGCAGAGGTTTGCGATGATAAATGCCGTGTACTGGTACTCTCCAATCCTCATAACCCTGCAGGATTGTGTTGGTCAGAAGATACATTACGTTGCTTGGCAGACTTCTGTTACGAGCATAATATTATCGTTATCAGCGACGAGATTCACAGTGATATGGCACTTTTTGGTAATCGTCATATTCCATTTGCCAGTGTGTCAGAGCGTGCAGCACAAATCAGTATCACCTTTGCAGCTCCAACAAAGACCTTCAATATGGCAGGTATTGTCAGTTCATTTGCTATCGTTCCAAACGAAGAACTGCGCAATCGCTTCTATGGTTGGTTGAAGGCTAACGAATTAGATGAGCCTACACTCTTTGCTCCAATAGCCACGATAGCTGCTTATCGGAAGGGAGAAGAGTGGCGCAAACAGATGTTGGCGTATGTAGAAGAGAATGTTCGCTTTGTAGAAGACTTCTGTCGTGAGCATATTCCTTGTATTCGTCCACTCCGTCCGCAGGCAAGTTTCCTTGTTTGGTTGGATTGTCATGGATTGGGATTGAGGCATAAAGAGCTATTGAATCTCTTTATTGATAAGGCTCATCTTGCGTTGAACGATGGTAGAATGTTTGGTCCCGGTGGAGAGGGCTTTATGCGTTTGAATGTTGGTACACCACGTTCTATACTTCGTCAGGCGTTGGAACAGTTGGCTAAGGCGGTGATTGAATTATAAAAAAGAATTGTTATGGAAGCGTTAGAAGCATTGTTAACACGTCGTAGCGTACGTGCTTATGAAGAGCGTATGCCTGAACAGGACTTGATAGATAAGGTAATGGAGGCTGGTCTTTACGCTGCAAGCGGAAAGAATATGCAGACTGCTATCATCGTCGAAGTAACCAATAAGGAAGTACGCGACCGCTTGTCTGTGATAAATGCTGAGATAATGGGCGTGACGAGCGACCCTTTTTATGGAGCACCCGTTGTCCTTGCTGTGTTAGCGGATAAGAGTAGCCCTAATCATGTCTATGATGGTGCGTTGATGATGGGCAATCTTATGAACGCTGCTCATGCTTTAGGCTTGGGCAGTTGTTGGATTAATCGTGCTAAGCAAACTTTTGAGCGTGAGGATGGCAAGCAGATGCTGAAAGAGTGGGGAATAGAAGGCGATTATGAAGGTATCGGCTTCTGTATTCTTGGTTATGCTACAAAGGCGGGTAAGACTGCACCACGTAAGGCAAATCGTATCTTCTATGTGAAGTAAGGTTCTGACTTATCACTATTGGGTTAACATGCCTGTGTAAGTTAATCACCCTTGACTTGCTATATATAATAAGGTGAAGCAGACTTTTCTTTTACGTCATTAAACGATGTGTTAACGCTCCGCACATATTGTGCTCATGGTAAGCACTATTGGTGCTGATGCTCCGCACATATTGTGTTGACCACTTAAAGCCTTGCTATATGCCGTTAATAAGTGTGCTATTATTGGTTAGTTTCTGTTAGGAAGACGATGTTATTCGTGTTTCGTTGAATAGTATTAATAGCGAGATAATAAAAAGTAGCCTCAATACATAAGAATGCTTTATTTGCATTTCAAATGTATTGAGGCTATTCTTTTTATCTTTCAAAGTTGAATGAGCTTATTGCTCAATGGGAATAAAGGGGGTTAATTACTCTCCCTCCTCTTCCTTCTTCTTGCGAGTAGCTCTACGCTTCTTTGGCTTCTCCTCGGTCTTGTCAACTTTTACACCAGCCAACTCTGGGTCGATAAGAATACGACCACAGTACTCACAAACGATAATCTTCTTGTGCATCTTTACATCCAACTGGCGCTGAGGTGGAATCTTATTGAAACAACCACCACAAGCATCACGCTGTACGTAAACAATACCCAAACCGTTACGGGCACCACGACGAATACGCTTGAAGCTACGGAGCAATCCTGGTTCAATCTTAGTCTCAAGTTCTGCAGCCTTCTCCTTAAGCAAACCTTCCTCCTCACGTGTCTCCTGCATAATCTCGTCGAGCTCGTTACGCTTCTCTTCTAAGGCGTGCTGACGATCCTCGAGCAATGCACGGTTGGCTTCCAAGTCCTTACGCTTCTCTTCAACCTTAATCTGAGCCTCTTTAATCTTCTTATTGCAAAGCTCAATCTCAAGTGTCTGGAACTCGATTTCCTTTGTCAATGTGTCGTACTCACGGTTGTTTGCAACAGAGTCCAACTGCTTGTTGTAACGCTCCAAACTTGCTTGAGCGTCAACGATGTTACCCTTCTTCTGGGTAATAGTATTCTGATAATCCTTAATGTCCTGCTCAATCTTCTCAATACGAATGTGCAGACCTTCCAACTCATCTTCCAAGTCACGTACCTCAAGTGGTAACTCACCACGCAATGCACGCTTCTCATCGATTCCTGATAGGGTTGTCTGTAACTGGAAAAGGGCCTTCAACTTCTCCTCTACTGGTAACTCTTTTGGATCTTTCTTTGCCATAGTTCTTATGTTTGTTTAATTCAAAATTCAGAATTCAAAATTCATAATTATGATTTCCACTACTTACTGCAGACTTGTCAACTTCTTAAAATTTAACTCGTTAACTTGTCAACTCGTCTACTTGTTAACTAAAATACCCGATAGGATTTGTATTTATTTCGGACAAGTAACATTTTACACTTGGGCATTCTCGTTCGATAACGTCCCGCAACACTTCTGTTGTATATTGTTCACTCTGATAATGTCCGATGACACAAATCTGTATTTCTTGCTCATGACCAAAGTATTCGTGATAGCTCATCTCACCTGTCATGAAGGCATCTGCGCCTGCTGCGATAGCATCCTGTAAAAGGAATGAACCTGAACCACCGCAGAGAGCAATGGTACGAATCTCACGACGTAGTAACTCATTGGTTTGAACACACTCTGCATCAAACTTCTTCTTCAATAACAGTATCAAATCGTCTGCAGCTAAAGGCTCCTCAAACTCGCCGATGACACCATCGCCGCCTGTTACGGATTCGCCGGTCTGTGGATTCACTACTTGCTTACTTCGGCCAAAGAAACGTAGGTTCTTAAGTCCTAACTTCTCTGCTATCTTGTAGTTAACACCACCCACAGCTGAGTCTAAGTTTGTGTGCATAGCAGCAATGACGATATCGTGCTTAATAGCCTTTATCACTGTACGCTGCACATAGTTCACGTCTGTTATTTGTGCCAACTTGCGAAAGATGAGTGGATGGTGCGCAACAATTAAGTTACACCCCTTGTTGATGGCTTCATCAACGACTTTCTCAGTCACGTCAAGACACAATAAAGCCCCTGATACTTCCGCCTCTGTCAATCCAACTTGTAGGCCAGCATTATCATAGCTTTCCTGCAAGGGCAAAGGCGCGAATCGTTCAAGGGCATCAATTACTTCCTTTATTTTCACGCTACGCATAAGTTTTAGGCTGCAAAGATAAGAAAATTATTCGATTTTCACAACCTTTGCAGCCTAATTTATTTTCTTTCTATTTCAAAGTAGATTTACTCTTGGATAATCAGATAGCGCGACACATTCCAAAACTTCTCAGCATTGGTAATGGTGAGTGTTGTTGTTCCGTCCTCGTTCTCCGTGAGTGTATAACTACCTTCTGGGTTCTGGGATAAGAGCTTTGGACTCGATGAGTTTATCGTCAATGTCTTCAGATCTTTGCTGTTAGCCTCTGTAAACAAATCTTTTGTTACATTGTTATTATTCACTTTCTTAGAGAAAAGTGATGTCTTCAAAAGACCTTTCTCCTTCAGAGTCTCTTTGTTCGCAATGATATAGTAGACTTTATCTGACTCCTTATCTTCTTTAATTCTTTGCTTCTCTTTAGCTTTCAGTTGAGCATATTCGCGCTCCAAAGTTGCCATGTTGAACCTGTAACGCATTGCATCAATGCTGTTAGTTTGGTTCATAACGATGTATTTAAGCTGGTCTACAGTGACATCCTTACGACTTGCAACCTGTTCTAATTGGGTTACACGATCCCCTTTCTCCTTCAGCTGTGATGAAAGGAACTCTATTACCTTGTAAAGATTATCTATTGTAGGATTAGATGCTGCTGGAGCATCCACTTTCTTAACCTTTTCGTTTAGAAGTTTGTCAATCTGGTTCTGCTTCTCTTTGAGCAGCGCACCGAGTCCCCTTATCTGCTGAATAATCTTCGATTTCTTGTCCGTATGCTCAGTAGTCTTACAGAGCATTGCCTCTTGAGAAGAGATGGCGTCAAGGTTAGCTGAAATCTCATCTATAGATGCTGTCAGCTGACTTATCGCCTCTGCCTCTCTGGATGGAGGAGTTACATTGATACGTTCTCTGACAGGAGTCGGACGCTTCACATCCTCACAAGATGTGAAAGCTACAATACCTATTAATACTATCAGAGCTGTTAATTTATTACGTTTCATCTGTATAATCATCGAATGACAATGCAAAGATACTCTAATTATGCGAGGAAACGTCAGATTAAATATTAAAAATACTAATAAAAGGAGAAACTTATGCAGCTCCTCCTTTTTATTTAACTATTTCAGAAAAGAGTAAGGATTTTTATGGTTATTCCGTTAAACGCATAGGTTGAAAATAGAAAAAGGCTTATATACTTGCATGGTATGACTATTCCAAATTAGATGGTCTTACAAAGAAAGATAAACTACAGGATATAATGCAGAAAAGGCAAATAAATAATATGTCTATTTATTACGATAAACTTTCCGTCTTCTACAAACAACTTATTCCCTTATTAATTGATATTTGTAAACTATTTTTATGCAGTTCAAAACCAACACATGCTCTTTTGGCTTCTAAAAGACACCTAATAGGCTTTCAAAAGGTGCCCTTTAAGACCCTTACTAACGCCCTTTTGAAGTTCAAGTAAGCACCTTTCACTTTACTACTTTATAACTAATTGATTCCCTTATGGTTATAAACTTACCTTTTGTATGTGTTTTTGCCGTTATTTATAGAGCTTTTATTTGAAAATATGTAATGATTTTTCAGGTCTTGCTTGTAGATTTTCGAAGTTTTAAAATAAAAAGGTTTTCTATGTCAGAGGCTGATAATAGGATAGACAGTTGATAGTCTTAGCTATGTTTTTGTTTAATGAATTACTTCGTTTTTCCGTTAGAATAAGACGAAAAGCGTCCACATATTTAACGGAAGAACCAAAATAATTTGGTGTTATTTGTCTTTTGAATTATCACAAATGTTCTGTAGGCTTTGTGTCTATATACAATTCAGGCTTATTAGTCTAATTACTTAATCAAGTAATAAGGGCTAATAAGCCTAAAGGACTTTATCCTAATGCGAGGATACGTTCTAAGTCTTTTTCTTCACCTACAACCCATAGGACGTCACCAGCCTGCAGGCAGCGGGAAGGAGTGATGAGTGTGAGGTTCTTCTGACCTTCGTCAACACCCACAACCATACAGTTGTATTCGTCGCGGATACCACTATCTTTGAGCGTCTTCCCAATGAAAGGACTTGTCTTAGAGATAGTGAAGCTGCGGAGTTTCATCTCATGCTTCTCTATGTTAGTAACCTCTGGCTGTAACTCAGCATTTATTGCCTTAGAAAGTTTTGTTAGTTGCTCATCATTACCAATGGCTTGTAGCTTGTCGCCAGGGAAGAGAATCGTGCCGCCATTCGGAATATTGATATGTTTTGAGCCACGAAGAATACTACTGATATGCACACCAAAGCGATTTCGGAGCTTCAAACTATACAATGTCTTACCAGCCCAAAGCGAGTCGTCAGGCAGTTCAAGATTGGCGATATGAATATCACGATCAATCAGGTGGTTGGCAAATAGTGGCTTCTTCTTTCCTTGTTTTTGTGCCTCGAGGTCACGGCTTTGAAGGTTCTGAATAAACAGACGTTCCAGCGTAATACTTCTTTTCTTAAGCCAACGAGAGAGGAGCATCAATATCAACAAGCCCACTGCAACGGCAATCATCAGCGCATTCTTAAAGCGTGTGAGATAGTTACATATGTAGAAGATGAAACTGAGTGCAATAAGTACACGTGCAAGAATGGTTGCAGTGAGAGGTAGACGATTGATACGGCGGTCTGTCCATAGTGCCTTGAACGCTTCTGAGTGATTCTGTTTCATTACAATAGAACGTAGGAATGGTGCGATGAAGAGGATTGTAAGGAATCCACACACAGCATTACCCATCCAGTGACTGCCGGTCCATTTTATGGATAAGTTTCTACAGATAGGTAGGGCAGCAGAGAACATGATAGCGATGACAGCAGCAGAGAGAATACCATAGATAAGGGTATTGAGTATCATCTTCTTCATAAGAACTTTCCAATGGTTGTCAGATGAAGTGCTTTCTCCAGCACTGTTTGTCTGAATATGAGTAAGACGACGTACCCATCGCTTTGGCAGATGCTTAACAAGGAAGTTATAACAAGGTTCTGCTGCACGGATCATATACGGAGTAAGGAAGGTTGTGATAACTGATACAGCTACGACAACAGGATAGAGGAATTCGCTGATTACACCTAAGGACTTTCCTAATGTTGCTATAATAAAGGCAAATTCGCCTACTTGTGCCATTGAGAATCCACAGCGCATAGCGTTCTTAAGGGTCTGTCCACCGAGAAGATAGCCTAAGGTTCCGAACAAAGCCTGTCCAACAAGAATTGTTATAACAAGTAAAAGAATCGGTAAAGCGTATTGAACAATAACGTCAGGCTTTACTAACATACCAACAGAGACGAAGAAGATAGCTCCAAAGAGATTCTTTACCGGATCTACAAGTCGGATAATTTTATCAGCCTCAACCGTCTCTGCTAAGATACTTCCCATGACGAAAGCACCAAAGGCTGCACTGAAACCTACCTGTGTTGATATAACAGCCATAAGACAACAGAAGCCTAATGACACAATAAGCAGGGTCTCACTGTTAAGGATTTTACGGACAGAACGAAGGAAGAGTGGAATGGCAAAAAGACCAACAACGAACCATAAAACGAGGAAGAATCCAATCTTCATGATGCTTCCAAGAAGTTGTACGCCATCAGGACTGTTACCACTGGCAACGGTACTGAGCATTACCATCATCACAATGGCAAGGATATCCTCTAAGATAAGTACGCTCATCACGGTAGAAGCGAAGCCTTGCTGTGTGAGTCCCATATCTGAGAAGGCTTTGTATATAATGGTTGTGGAACTCATTGCGACCATACCTCCGAGGAAGATGCAATCCATCTCTTTCCATCCGAAGCTGTGTCCTACAATGATACCTAAGACCATCATACTGAAGATGATAGTACAGGCTGCGATGATGGGGGAGGCTCCCATCTTGAGAATCTTCTTAATAGAGAAGTCTAATCCCAATGAGAACAATAAGAAGATGACACCAATATCCGCCCATGTTTGTATGTCGCCTTGGTCGACAACACTCATGGTATAAGGCATGTGAGGTGATACGAGGAAACCTGCCACGATATATCCTAACACCAATGGTTGTTTGAGTTTCTTGAAAATAAGTGTTACAAATCCTGCTACAACGAGAATAAGAGCAAGGTCTTTTACCAATTCGGGTAGTTCTGACATAAATATTTTATGGAGTTAGAGGAGTTAGTGGG
>CAUTPS010000038.1:0-24813 GCA_963540415.1 uncultured Prevotella sp. | reverse complement strand
TTCAGTTTGCTATCAAACACGGTGCGATAGCTGTCGGCGTAGACATTGATCACGTCCCAGGAACAGACGGACGGTATGATGTTGTAGACGGTATTCCACTCGGTCCTGTCATGCTTTCAGACCTCAAAGAATACGTGAAGGCTGCTGGTAACGTACCATTCGTTGCCAAAGGTGTACTCTCTGTGCAGGATGCTTTAAAGTGTAAGGAGGCTGGCTGTGCAGCGATTGTAATCTCTCATCACCATGGGCGTATTCCTTTCGGTATTGCGCCGCTGATGGCTTTGCCTAAGATTAAGGCAGCATTGGAGGGAAGTGGCATCGCAATCTTCGTTGACTGTGGTATTGATACAGGCTACGATGCTTACAAAGCACTTGCATTAGGGGCTGATGCCGTAGCTGTGGGTAGAGGAATTCTCAAGCCATTGCTGCAACAAGGAGCAGAAGGAGTTGAAGAGAAGGTACAAAAAATGAACGAACAACTTTCAGAGCTGATGATGTACACCTGCGTGAAAGATACCCGTTCATTCGATGCGTCTGTGCTTTATATCTAAAGAAATAGCATCTATAGAAGCTTACTTTTTCTATAGATGCTATTTTTATATTTGCCTTTTAATCCTAATGGGTAGCCTTATAATAAAGGTTCTTGTTTAAAGAACGGGTTACCTCTGGATTTGAAGAAGGATCAGAGATAGTTATACCTGAATAAGTTTGGATAGGCAGTACATCTCCACTACGACTGCGAACGGCGGTATAATAAGATGGTGTATTGCCCTTTTCAGGAACGAGGAGGTTGAGTTGCTGATTGAATCTTGCCAACAGCAGTGGCTCGTTCTGCGCAATACTACGTACGTAATCACCCATATCATAGAACATTGAAGGGATATAACCATCCATACTCTGGAGGTTACTTTCCACAACGGTTGCGAGAGAACTTGATGCGTTTATCTCCTTCATAATGTTCACCATGCCCTCAACCTGCGAACAATCAATTACACTGATTGTACCATAAGGATAAGGAGAGCCGTTATACGTGTAATTGCTATAGAAGTTTATGAAGGTGCTACAGATACTTCTGTAGTTTGGATTCACCTTTGAGAGTTCATTCCACAGAAGTTTATAAGGCATACCATATGCCATAATCTCTGTTGGACTTCCAATAATATGATTTGTTGCATTACGGAGTTCGTAAGCAACTTCAATACCTGTCATATTACAGTCATCGAAGAGAATGTACTGGAACTTACCTATACCTGAATCTTCGATACCCTTATCAAAGGCTGAGATATCAGTCTGATAAGCATCACCACCCAACCAACGCGTTGGAGGTCCTGCCATACCTGCATCTCTATCAAGTCCGAAAGGAGAAGCTACTAAGCGAGCACGGCGTGTACTTGGCTTGGCAGGTATCCATCCCATACCATGACATCCGACTATCATTGAGTAATGCTTAGCTGGTGCCTCCTGCTTAACACGCTTCAAGAGAGTTGTTATCCACTCTGCAGAATTCAGCTTTAAGCCTGCTAATGTATTGTTATAGATGGCAATGGTATCGTCTACACAGCTTCCATTCTGATACTTAACATCAATCAAAGCACCCTTATTCACCTTCGTAGAGATAAATATCATGAGTCTCTTGTTGCCAAGTCCACCTTGACTTTCAATCGCACTCTTAATGTCTTGTATATTAGTGAGGAAGTAGCTATAAAGCCCAGAATCGGTATCACTAACACCCGACCATGGCATATAAACAAAGATAGTGTTCTCTACCTCGGCACCCGGTTGAGGTATTGGGTCTGGGTCTTCACCGCTACAAGAAGCAAAAACAACAAGCATTGCTAACTGTAAGAGAAGGAAGAGTTTCTTCATAATTAATCTTTTTAGGCCCATGAATATCCTAAAAGGAGCTATGGGAGTGGTTAATTAAAAAGCCTTGCAACGCCACAATGAGCGTAGTAAGGCTTTTCATAGTTATGTATTATAGTCCGTAAATACTTATTTCACGATAATCAAAGAGTAGTTCTTCTTACCCTTCTGTACGAGGAGATACTTACCATCGATAAGATCCTCGGTTGTTACTGGCTGGTCAAAGGTTGCGAGTTTTTCCTTGTTGAGTGCTACGCCACCGCCCTTAACGAGCTTACGCATCTCACTCTTACTTGGGAATATCTGCATACCTTCCTGATTGAAGACATCAACTGCAGGCTGACCAAGTACGTCTTTTGACACCTCGTAATGTGGAACATCCTTGAAGACATCGGTAAAGGTCTGCTCGTCTAACTGCAACAAGTTTTCCTTTGTACTCTTACCAAAGAGGATGTTAGAGGCAGCAATCGCCATATCAAGGTCTTCCTGAGAATGAACCATACGGGTAACTTCCTCTGCAAGACGATACTGAAGTGTGCGACAACCTGGGTCTTGACGATGTTCTTCGATGAGGTTGTCAATGACATCCTTCTCTAAAGAGGTGAAGATCTTGATGTACTTCTCGGCATCATCATCACTAACATTCAACCAGAACTGATAGAAAGCATATGGCGTTGTTCGGTTGCGATCGAGCCAGATATTACCACTTTCAGTCTTACCAAACTTCTTACCATCCGCCTTTGTTATCAGTGGACAAGTAAGGCAATATGCCTCTGCCTCACTACCAAGCGTACGACGGATAAGTTCGGTACCAGTAGTCATGTTACCCCATTGGTCATTACCACCCAACTGCAACTTCACACCATACTTCTCATACTGATATAAGAAGTCGTAACCTTGCAGAAGCTGATAGGTAAATTCCGTAAAGCTAAGTCCATCGCGAGCCTCGCCATTCAAACGCTTCTTCACACTATCCTTAGCCATCATATAGTTGACGGTGATGTGCTTACCAACCAAACGAGCGAAGTCAAGGAAGGTGAAGTCCTTCATCCAGTCATAGTTATTAACCATCTCAGCCTTGTTTGGCTCATTGCCATCGAAGTCAAGGAACTTACTTACCTGCTTCTTGATAGCCTCCTGGTTATGGTAAAGTGTTTCTGTATCAAGGAGGTTACGCTCCTGACTCTTACCTGAAGGGTCACCAATCATACCTGTAGCACCACCAACGAGGAGGTAAGGCTTGTGTCCACAACGCTGCAAATGACGCAACATCATGATACCACAAAGGTGACCGATGTGCAATGAGTCAGCTGTTGGGTCAGTACCTAAGTAAGCTGAAACCATCTCTTTCTGAAGCATTTCCTCAGTACCTGGCATCATCTGAGCCAGCATACCACGCCAACGGAGTTCTTCTACAAAGTTCTTCATCTATATCTTTATACTTTAAGGAGTCAAGGGATAGAAGACTTTAAAAGCGTTCTGCCCTATCTTCACAAGCCTCAACTCTGTATTAATATTCTGTTGTGAGCATCGTTAGGGCACTGGGTCATAACCACTACCGCCCCACGGATTGCATCTTAATATACGCCAAATTGTTAGAGCCAAACCCTTAAAAGGTCCATGCTTTAGGATAGCTTGTCTACCATACTCCGAACAAGTAGGAGTGAAGCGACAAGAAGGTGGCGTAAAAGGAGATATGAACTGGCGATAAAAGAGTATCGGAAGTATCAACAGCCATGATAAAACACGTGTGAAAAGACGCCATAGCTTAGCAAAAACATTATGAGACTGCCGCTCACGTGGCATACTCTCGTTTCTCTCCTTCTCATCCATCATATCCGTTCTCCTATTCTTTGAAGCAGGTTACAGACCCGCTGTTCAATTGTAACAGAATCCATCAATTCGTTTGAAAGCCATATAAAAGCTATCAACAACTGCTTATCTGTTTGTTCGTTCACACGGAGTGTGACAAAACGCTTGTGCTTACGATAAGCCTCACGCACCTGCCGTTTAACCCTATTGCGCTTTACGGCACGTTTAAAATGCTTTTTCGGAACACTGACTAACACCTGTACATTCGACTCCATAGCCGTTTCTTCTGGTGCTGAAGTCTCCGTCTTACAGTCAATTAGTCTGTAAACAGCCTTCAAAGGGAATGCTGTCATCGCATGACTTCCACCAGTTCCAAAGAGCGTATCTATGAGCTTCTTGCTACATAGACGTTCTCCTTTTCTTAGTCTTTCATCATGCTTTTCCATTCCTTATCAGCCTTTATTTACCGTATGTCCGATACTGATGTCGGCTCCTTCCCCATCCTTTCAGATGAGGCAGAAGCCGTTATATTATTTATTCTTCTTCTCTTTTTCCAAGAAAGCACGCAACGCACCAGTCATAGAAGGATACTCCTGAGATGGTGCTTGTAGGTCAAGTCTCAGACCCTGTGCCTCTACCTCCTTCGCTGTAGCAGGACCAAAGGCAGCTATCTTGATATCACCCTGTTCAAAGTTAGGGATATTCTCTTTCAGAGCCTTTACTCCTGTTGGACTGAAGAAGACAAGCATATCATAATCAAAGTTCTTAACTTCTTCCTCAGTTAAGCCATTGCTCACCGTACGATACATCACACATTCCTTGTGCTTGAGCTTATTTGCATCCAACAACTCGCTCAGAGCCTCCGTATGTACAGAACTCTGCGGAACAAGGTACTTCTCAGTCTTATGCTTAGTCATTGTAGGGATAAGACTATCTATCTTTCCCGTATTACCAAAGAACACCTTACGTTTGCGGTACTGAACATACTTCTGGATATAAAGAGCAATCGTTTCAATCACACAGAAATACTTCATATCCTCTGGGATAGTGACACGCATTTCCTTAGCGAGATTAAAATAATTGTCTACAGCATGACGAGAAGTAAATACCACAGCGGTATAATCCAACAGGTTTATCTTCTGCTGACGGAACTCTTTCGCTGAGAGTCCTTCCACTTTAAAAAATGGTCTGAAAACCAGTTCCACTCCCAAGTCTTCTGCTATGTCGTAATATGGCGACTTATCGCTTGACGGCTTTGGCTGTGAAACCAAGATCTTTTTTATCATCGTGTCCTAAAAGTTTATTATCAAATAGTTATTTGTAATGAACAAAACGCCCCACAATACCATCAACGGCATCAATTCGAGCGCACAAAAGTACAAAATTATTTGCAGACTGGCACCCATTCTCTTAAAAAAGATACTGTAACTCTTATAAAAAGCAAGCATTTTGACGCATAACATAACAATTAGTGTATAAATCAATGCTGCATGGAGTGACAAAGAGAAGTAAACCAACAAGAGTACTATCGGGAACAATAATACTCCTTCCAAAGAGGAAAGGAACACCTGTGTTCGCCTCCATTGTCCATTATTTTTCCTATCAAAAAACACCCAGTTTACGAATCCATAGACCAGATACTTGAATAGGAAATAAGCGACAAACACGCCAAAAAAGCATCCTATCGCTCCAAGTTGTGTGTCATTTGAAAGCCTACCGCCCCCTAAGTCACGCGCAAAGAAATAATAGAGAATACTTCCTAACAAAGAGGTTTGTGCTATCAAAATAGTCTGAAAGCGCATCTCTTCATTCGTCTCAAGAGCCAATTCTTTACGACGACTAACACGGAAGAAGCTCTTTATCTGGCGTTCTATGAAATTCCTCGATAGAGAAAAGGCTACCATCGCCATCACAAAACAACCTAAGAGCATTGCTGCAATAACATTATCATTGCTTACAGCATAAGGAGCAAGGACGCCCGAGACTCCATCAGCATGATTGTTTCCTCGTTCTAACTTGAAAAACTTATTTCCTTTAAAGTAGCCTTCTTCTGCAAATTTGAAGTCCGTCAGCTGAAACTTCTTCTGTGTTTTAGGGCGCAACAAGATAGACGAGTCAGTTTTCTGACCCGCCTTACCCACAGAATCGACATTTGCCTTCTGCCCTGCTGCCAATGTTGATTTTAGCAGTAGAGAAGGGCGAACAATGGAATCAGTTGTCGGCATTATCTATTAGAGTCCGAATGTCTTTTTAATATCCTCTACGCGATCGAGCTTTTCCCAAGTGAAAAGTTCAACATCAACTGTCTTTTTCTCATGATAACGGCTTTCAAAGCTCTTCTGAACAACCTCATTCTGGCGTCCCATATGACCATAAGCTGCAGTCTCCAAATACATTGGCTGACGAAGTTTCAGTGTCTTCTCAATCGCCTTTGGACGAAGATCGAACAGTTTCTTCACCATCTCAGCTATCTCACCATCAGTAGCCTTCACATGTGAACGACCGTAGGTATTCACATAAACGCTAACAGGCTCAGCAACACCAATGGCATAAGCCAACTGTACAAGAATCTCATCACTCACACCAGCTGCCACCATATTCTTTGCGATATAGCGTGTTGCATAGGCTGCAGAACGGTCTACCTTACTTGAATCCTTACCAGAGAAGGCGCCACCACCGTGACCACCCTTACCGCCATAAGTATCAACAATAATCTTACGACCCGTCAAACCAGTATCACCATGAGGACCACCAATCACAAACTTACCCGTTGGATTAACAAGATACTTAATATTATCGTTGAACAAAGCAAGTACTTTCTCCGATGTAATCTGTGCCTTTACGCGTGGCATCAGAACTTCAAGTACATCCTTATGAATCTGCTCAACCATCTCCTTATCAGCCTTCAACTGTGCCTCGCGTGAGTCGTCAGCAGGCTTGATAAAGTCGTCGTGCTGTGTTGAAACAACGATGGTGTCAATTCGCTGTGGGATATTATCATCGCTATACTCCACTGTCACCTGACTCTTAGAGTCTGGACGGAGATAAGTCATCTGCTTACCTTCCTTGCGGATGTCAGCCAATGTGGTCATAAGGAGGTGTGCCAAGTCGAGTGTCACAGGCATATAATTATCTGTCTCATTACATGCATAACCAAACATCATACCCTGATCACCAGCTCCCTGATTCTCGGCATCACCATTGTCAACACCACGATTGATATCATCACTCTGCTCATGAATAGCAGAAAGAACACCGCAGCTATTACCGTCAAACTGATATTCAGCCTTTGTATAACCGATTTTGTTAATTGTCTTACGTGCAATTGTCTGGAGATCAACGTATTCCTTAGACTTCACCTCACCCATAATCACTACCTGACCTGTAGTATTAAAGGTTTCTATAGCGCAACGTGCATCCTCATCATATGCCAAGAACTGGTCGAGCAATGCGTCGCTTATCTGATCGGCAACCTTATCTGGGTGTCCCTCAGATACTGATTCCGATGAAAACAAATATGCCATATATTTATCTACTTTTATGTTTGAATTTACTACTAACTCTCTGTTTAAAAGTGCAAAGTTACTGCAACTTAGCGGGATAACAAAATAAATAAGTAAGATTTATACATTATTGGGGGGAATGATGGGTGATAGGTGGTGAATGATGGGTGATAATGAGTAGTAGTATTTGGTGTTAAAAGATTAATGATGACAAAAGTACTATCGAATGTTACACCTGCAAGATGTGCTTTATTTGAGAAGTCAATAAATATTTCAAAGCTATTTTAGTATTATTGTCGCATAATTTGCGACGATATAAGCCATAAATCGTCGCACAAACAGAAAAATACATCTTATTAATTCTATAGAGTTATAAAACTTGATGCAGAACGATACGAGAGAGGGGATTTACCATTGTCTAATTTGCTTAGCAAATACTGTTCGTATATAATGACAAGCAATAGAGGCCAATAACACTCGTTTGTATGATATTCAATGATTTGAGTTAATAGATGACTACTGATGTTATCTAAAAAAACAAAACAATGAAAGGCGATATTAAGCATCAATAACATGAAATGTTAAGCCACTTAATATCGCCTTTCAAGTCTTTTCGGGAGCCTTACTCCTCATCTTCTGCGAATTATTTTCATGAAGAAAAAGATTTATTTACATGAAGAGAAATATTTATTTTCACGACAAAAAATATTTATTTTCATGAAAATAATTCGCAGTTGGTAGCTTGTTGAAAGAAAAAGGACCCATGAGAGTCCTTTTTCAAACACAGAATACGTATTATTTTGCTGGTGTCATTACCACCTCGGCATGGTTACCAGCTGCCACGATTTGCTTCAAGTGAGCAGCAAGTTTAGCTGGAGTAAGCGACTCAACAGTCTTCTTATAGTTGGTATGGAAGTCTACACCTGACCAGATATAATCATCGAGAATACCCATCCAATAGCCGTTGTTCTTAGCAGCAAGGTCTGCATTCTTCAGCATCAAGTCCTTAACCTTCTGAACCTTATCGGCATCCATCTTCACAGTATTGTCCTTCATACCCTCAGCAAGGAGCTTAACAGCGAGATCAGCCTTCTCTGGATCCATTGGACAGTAGCTCTGAACGATAGCCACAGCCTTATTACCAAGACGACGTAACTTACCACCTGCGCCTACAGAATAAGCTGCACTGGCGTCTTCACGAATACTCTTCAGGTAAACCATAGAGAGAACCTGAGCTGCAGCATCAGTAAGAACATCGCCCTCAAGGGTATAAGCCATTGGCGCATGCCAGAACTCAAAAGCAATCGCCTTAGGTGTTTCCGACTTACGAGTGAACTTATTTTCTACCTTACCATTCACATAGCTTGGAACGTCCTTCCAGTTCTCAGCCTTGCCCTTTGGTAGACATGCAATGTACTTCTCAATCAATGGACGAAGTGTAGCCTCATCAAAGTTACCTACAAAATAATAAACAAACTGACCAGGATTAGCAAAACGCTCCTTCCAAATCTGTAAGATACGGTCGTAATTAACGTTCTTCAAGGTGTTCAACGTCGTTGGGGCAAAGCGCGCTTCATGACCATAGATAGTGTTGCTGATCGAATCACCGAACACGCTCTCAGGTGAGAGGTCTTTGTTTTTCAGTGCCAACTCCAGCTGTGCCATCATTGCCTTGTAAGAATCCTCATCCTTAGCAATATTGGTAAAGTTGAGGTAAAGCAACTGCATCATAGTCTCGATGTCCTTTGGAACACATGAACCAGCTAACGACTGATAGTAGCTTGACATGCTGCAGCCCATAGAAGCCTGCTTACCAGAGAGTGCCTTCTGCAATTCCTGACGTGAGAAATTACCCAAACCGCTGTAACCGAGGACTGCATCAAAGAGCTGTAAGTTGCTGAAGTCAGCCTTACCATAGAGTCCCTTTCCGCCCTTAGCTGAAGCTTGGAACTGAATTTCATTGTCCTTGAAGTCGGTCTTCTTCAGGATAACACGCGCACCATTGCTCAGTGTCAGCTCCTTATAACCAAGTACTTTATTCTCCTTCTCGCCAATAATCTTACCAGCCTTAGGGAGTTTCTTCTCATCGAGTAGAGGCTCCTGTTTTACATTGTCAACATATGGTTCTATCTTCTCAGCACGTACAGCATTGATTGTCTGTGCCATCTGAGCCTCTGTTGGGTAGGTAGCACCAGCCTTCTCCTGTGCGAAGATATAAGCTACGAAGTTACTATCTTTATCCGTGATGAGTTCCTGTGCATACTTATTGATAACGTCAACGTTCAATGCAGGCATCTCAACCAACTGCTTCATAATCTGATAATCATCCTCCTTGCTTGGGATTGGTTCGTTAGCAAGATAGTGATCACGAAGTTCATCGCCATACTGAGCGTTCTTTACCTTGTTACGGTTGACGTAAGCTGACTCAATTTGAGAGAGGTATTCAGCCTTCATACGGTCGTACTCGCCTGCTGTAAAACCATAAAGACGAACGCGCTGTGCCTCACGATAGATCGCAGCAAGAGCTTGGAGGTCCTTACCTTCCTTTGCATCAGCTGCCATATTGAAGGCTGCCTTTGGCTTAGAAAGCATGTAATCGCCATCGTAAGAATAAGCACCAGTGAAAGGACAGTCAGCCTTCTGAGCCAACTCAGAGAGACGCTGATTGAGCATCATAGTGATGATATTCTTTGCATAAGAGTCTACATAGTAGTACATATCGCCCTTCTGTGCGTCAGGGAAGGCGTCATGCTTCATGCAGAAACCTACCTGACTGTAAGGCATCTCCTTATCCTTACCAAACACGTAGATAGCATCCTTGGTGTCTGGCACAGCCTCTTCTACTACCTGTGCAGCATTTGCTGGAACAGTAGCGTTAGCCCAAAGCTTCTTAATTTCATTCTCTGTATGGTCTACATCGATATCACCAACAACGATGATACACTGGTTGTCTGGACGATACCACTTCTTATAGTAGTCGCGAAGGTCCTGATAAGGGAACTTGTCAACAATGCTCATCAAACCGATTGGCATACGATGACCGTACTTTGAGTTAGGATAAAACTTTGGCAATACGTCATCATAGATTCGCATCACTGGTGTACGGCGCAACTGCCACTCCTGATGAATAACGCCACGTTCCTTATCAATCTCCTTGTCAGCAAGTGTTAAGCCGTTTGACCAGTCTTTAAGAATCAGCAGACAAGAGTCGAGTGCTGTCTGACGAGTTGTTGGCACGTCGCAGATACGATAAACAGTCTGGTCGATACTGGTGTAAGCATTCAAGTTACTACCGAACTCAACGCCGAGTGAACGGGTGAATTCGAGGAGCGTTGAGTCGGGGAAATGCTCTGAACCGTTGAATGCCATGTGCTCAAGGAAGTGAGCCAAACCACGCTGGTTATCATTCTCTTGAATAGAACCAACACGCTGTGCAATGTAGAAGTTAGCTACATGCTCTGGCCATTCATTGTGAAGGATGTAGTAAGTTAAGCCATTGCTGAGCTTACCCTGTCTTACGTTCTTATTCACAGGGATAGGTCCCATCTGCTGTGCAGAGGCCATACCAGTGACAAAAAGTAAGACGATTAAGAATAAATGTTTGATTTTCATCTTAAACGTTGTTTGTAATTTAATATTAGTTTTATGGCGCAAAGATACATAAAAATCCGTTACGCAATCCGATTTTTTTATTTTTTATATCTTAACAAAGTATCAATAAAGATTATTCTGGCAATAAGTCCATCTGCTGACGCTCATTATACTGGATATTACGAGGGTGATGTTCAAGAATTTCCTGCCGTAATGTAGAGGTATCAATATGCGTATAAATCTCTGTTGTTCCGATACTTTCGTGTCCCAACATTGCCTGAATAGCACGAAGATCAGCACCACCTTCGAGCAAGGAGGTGGCAAAGGAATGACGAAGCGTGTGTGGAGAAATTGTTTTCTTGATACCAGCTTCAACCGCATATCGCTTAATCATGATAAGAATCATCGTACGAGTAAGATGGTGCCCACGACGATTCAGGAAGACATAATCCTCCTCTCCGGGTTTGATTTTCATCACATTACGGTCGGCGAACCAATAGTTTAACTCGTCTAAGGCACGCGGTGAGATAGGTACCAAACGTTCCTTCGAACCTTTACCCATCACTCGGACATACTGTTCTTCAATATATAGGTTGGAAAGTTTTAGGTTGGTGAGCTCTGACACACGCAGTCCACAAGAAAATAACACCTCAATAATGGCACGATTGCGGTGTCCTTCCCACTTTGAAAGGTCTATAGCCTGCTCTAAGAGATCAACTTCAGCCGTGGAAAGAACCTCTGGTAAGTGGTCAGGTTGCTTTGGCGACTCTAACAACTCAGTCGGGTCGACTTCTAAATAACCATCAATAACGAGGAAACGATAGAACTGGCGCACCCCACTGAGAATGCGTGCCAAAGAGCGAGGACCAATACCAAGGTCGGAGATAAAGGCTGCAAAGTGTTCTAAATCTTCTAACTTCACATCCAACACATCAACCTGTTCCACAGCAAGATAGCGAAAGAGCTTATCCACATCACGCATATAAGCATCCAACGTATTTGCCGAGTAGCCTTTCTCTAACTTCAGATAACGACGGTAACGGCTGACAATATCCTTTGAATTCTTGTCTGTTTCCATTTAATTTCTTATTTTTGCATACTGCAATTTATATGCAAAGATACATCAAAAAACGATATTTGAGAAGAAAGAGATATGAAAGTAATCATTATTAATGGTCCCAACTTGAACCTGTTAGGGGTGCGTGAACCTGAAATATACGGTAGTATGTCTATGGGTACCTTCCTTTCACAACTGCGTGAAAGCTATCCTAACTGTACCATTGACTATTACCAAAGTAATATCGAGGGCGAACTCATCAACAAACTGCAGGAGACTGGATTCTCGTATGATGGTATCATCCTCAATGCTGGGGCTTATACGCATACAAGTATTGCGCTCTTAGATTGCATCCGTTCTTTGCAAACACCAGTGATTGAAGTACATATCAGTAATGTTAACGATCGCGAGGAATTCCGTCGACACTCTATGATTGCCCCTGCCTGCAAGGGTACGATCCAAGGCTTTGGTCTTAACAGCTACAGATTGGCTATAGAAGCTTTGTCACTCCTATAACCATTCAACTCTCATCATCACCATTATCACCCATGCCAACAACCAACACCTATACGTCTCTCACTAACGAAGCGGGCTGCGATGCCTATCTTGCCTCGCATATCGACCCAGAAGGCGATTATCTTTACCGTCTTTATCGTGCCACAAATATTCATACTATTCACGGACGTATGGCAAGCGGTCATCTGCAGGGTCGTCTCTTAAAGATGCTTGTACAGATGATACGTCCTAAGAATATCCTCGAAGTGGGTACTTTCAGTGGCTATTCGGCTATCTGTATGGCTGAAGGATTAGAGGAAGGGGGCAAGCTCTATACCTTTGAAATCAATGACGAGATGGAGGATTTCACACGTCCTTGGATTGAAGGATCGCCTGTTGCCGACAAGATTGACTTTCGTATCGGTGATGCTGCAGAAGAGGCTCCACAGTTGGGGATTCTATTTGATATGGCTTTCGTCGATGGTGACAAGCGCAATTATACAGAAGTATATGAGAAGTTGTTGCCCATCATCCGACCTGGTGGCTATATCCTCGCTGACAACACACTGTGGGATTGGCACGTCATTGACCCTGCCTACGACCACGACCAACAAACGATTGGTATTCGCCGTTTCAATGACTTTATTGCTAAAGACGACCGAATCGAAAAGGTTATTCTCCCACTACGCGATGGGTTAACGCTGATTAGAAAGAAATAAAAGCTACACATAGCTGGCCCCTCCCCCCTGCCCCTCCCCCATAGGGAGGGGAGTAATTACCGCAAAGGGATAACTATAACGATTTTATAATCCATTATTTGCTTTCACTCTCATAACATATAGCAAAGCATTTGGCCCTCAACACCACTGGTGCTTACCATCCGCACAATATGTGCGGGGCGTTCGCACAACATGTGCGGAGCATCAATACCAAACACAAAGAAGCCAACTTTTATCCCCGAACATCCGCATTTCATCACCACCTAACACCCATCACTCACCACCCAACACCCACCATCACATTTCATCACCACCCAACACCCATCACTCACCACCCAACACTAAGCATAAAAGTTTGTGGGTTTTTCAAACTTTCAGTACCTTTGCAGGATAAAACAATAAATAGATAAGACAATGCAAGAAACAAGACAAAACCGCATATCACGACTCCTTCAGAAGGAATTGGCAAGTATTTTCCAGACACAGACACGCATGATGCATGGTGTTTTGGTTAGTGTAACACGTGTAAAGGTAAGTCCAGACCTCAGTATCTGTACCGCTTACCTCAGTATCTTCCCATCTGAAAAGGGCGATGAAATACTGAAAAACATCAATGCCAATGAGAAGACTATCCGCTACGACTTAGGTCAACGTGTACATAATCAGCTGCGCATCATCCCTGAGCTACGCTTCTTCATTGACGACTCCCTCGACTATTTGGAGCGCATTGATGAGTTATTAAAGAAGTAGGATTTTGGGTGATGGGTGTTGAATGATGGGTGTTAATGATTTCTATAAAGTGTATTAATACTCCACCAAACATCAACACCCATCATTCAACACCTAACACTCTACCCGTCAACACCCAACATTCAACACCTAACACCCAACCCGTCAACACCTAACACCCATCATGAACTTCCCTTTTTACATTGCCCGCCGTTACCTCTTCTCAAAGAAGAGTACACATGCTATTAACGTTATCAGCCTTATCTCCGTACTCGGTGTGTCGGTAGCAACAATGGCATTGGTCGTTGTATTGAGCGGATTTAATGGATTCTCAGACCTTGTAGCCTCCTTCTTCACCAACTTTGATCCACAAATAAAGATTGAAGCAGCAAAGGGTAAGGCTATGTCGGCTAACGACCCTTTACTTTTAAAGGTTAAAAAACTACCTTCTGTAGAGGTGGCTACAGAATGTGTAGAGGACCAAGCTTTGGCTATTTATCACGATAAACAAGCCATGGTAAACGTAAAGGGTGTGGAGGATAACTTCGATTCACTGACACATATCAGTAATATCCTCTACGGAGAGGGAGACTTTAAACTTCATACAGCCAATCTGCAATATGGCATTCTCGGTATTAGATTGGCACAAGACCTCGGTACTGGAGTTGCATGGCCAGACTACTTACACATCTATGCGCCACAACGTGAGGGACAGTATGATGCTTCTAATCCCACAAATGCCTTCGTAAAAGACTCTTTGATATCTCCGGGAGTATTGTTTCAAGTGAAGCAGATGAAGTATGACAAGGGATATATTATCACCTCACTTGAGTTCGCACGCCATATCTTCAACCGACAGGGAGAGATTACATCACTCGAATTACGCATGAAGCCTAATGTCGACATCGACAAAGCCAAGGACGATATACAAACTCTTCTCGGTGATAAATATAAGGTATTAGACCGCTATGAGCAGCAAGCAGACACGTTTAATATCATGCGTATTGAGAAACTCTTTGCCTACGTCTTCCTCACATTCATACTTATGGTAGCGTGCTTTAACATCATTGGTTCGCTCTCTATGCTTATCATCGATAAGAAGAATGATGTTATCACCCTGCGCAACCTCGGTGCTACGGACAGTCAGATACGTCGTATCTTCCTCTTTGAAGGCAGAATGATTTCTGCTGCTGGTGCTGTTATCGGTATTGCACTCGGCTTATTACTCTGCTGGTTACAGCAGACTTATGGCCTTGTACAGCTCGGCGATCAGGCTGGCAACTTCGTTGTTAACGCCTATCCTATTAGTGTTCATCCCGAAGATATCATCACTATCTTCCTCACGGTAATCCTTGTCGGCTGGCTTTCCGTATGGTATCCTGTACGTTATATGAGCCGTAAACTGACGAAGGATTAAGCTTATCCCTCGCCTATCGACTAACAACTATAAACCTAAACAACATGACTGAAAACCTAAACGACAAAATTATCATCTATCAAAGTGAAGATGGTAAGACCCAACTTGATGTAAAGTTGGAAGGAGAAACCGTATGGCTAAGTACAAAGCAAATGGCAGAACTCTTTGACAAAGAAGAGTCAAACATACGAAGACACGTAAACAATGTTTTTAAAGAAGCAGAACTAACACGAGAGAATAACGTGCATTTTTTGCACGTTAATGGTATAAAAAAGCCTGTCCCATATTATACTCTTGATGTAATTATATCTGTAGGCTACCGAGTACATAGCCAAAGGGGTGTTCGTTTCCGCCAATGGGCAAACTCTGTTCTTAAGCAATATCTTGTCAAAGGCTATGCTATCAACGAGAACATACGTAAACATCAGATTGCAGAATTGCGCCAATTAATACAAGTATTAGGCAGAGCCATCCAGCAGCAACCCGCAAAGACGACGGACGAAAGCAATGCACTCTTTGATGTTGTGGTAGACTACACCTACGCACTCGACACACTTGATAACTATGATTACCAGCGATTACATATCGCCAAGACTACTAAAGAAGAACCTTTCCATGCCACATACGAGAATGCTATGCACGAGATAGATATGCTTCGACAGAAGTTTGGTGGTTCTGTTCTCTTTGGTAATGAGAAGGACGAGTCCTTCAAAAGTTCTATCGGACAAATCTACCAAACCTTTGATGGCACAGAACTTTATCCGAGTGTGGAGGAGAAAGCGGCTATGCTTCTCTATCTTGTCACTAAGAATCACTCGTTCAGTGATGGAAACAAGCGCATTGCAGCCACCCTCTTCCTATGGTTTATGAACAACAATGCCATCCTCTATCGTCCCGATGGCACCAAAAGAATTGCTGACAACACCCTCGTTGCCCTCACCCTAATGATTGCCGAAAGCAAAACAGAGGAAAAGGATATAATGGTAAAGGTAGTGGTAAATCTTATCAACCAAGCCAATTAACCCATATTGCTATAAACTTTTCGTAGACAGATAGTAGTATTTCGGAAAACAATTCATATATTTGTCGTGAATATAATGAACAAAGTATGTCAAGAGAGGAAACAAATCAAATACGCTACATCGTCGCTTTAATAGCAGAATTTGCCAAGAAGTTTAATCTTGGTCAGCGACAGGCGTATAATTACCTTAAGCGTTTTAAGGGAATAGACTACTTGATGTCCTTTTACGATGTCCTACACACACAATCCTTCGAAGATGCTATTCATGACATAACTATCATCTGTGAGAGGAATGGTGGTACACTAAAATATCAAATCCAAACTAATAAAACCATAGAACTGACCAACGAACAGATTGATATGATGAAAGAGGATATATGTGCAGAACTTATAGTCCTATTGATGAAAGGCAGACATTATACTATGTCTGAAACTATTGATATGCTCTATAACTCTGACACTTACAGCCGTATTCAGGACCAGTCTACAGGATTATATTATCAAAGTCCGGGCTATACATACGCTTTTCTACAACAGGAATTATTGACGGGTGACTATCGAAGGGAAATGTTCTAAAAGAAACACAGAACAAAGCGAAGCTATGATATAAAGCAAATTGCTGACTTTTTCACCCTAAACTAATAAAATTATAGCATAGAAACATATCACTGAAAAAATAAATTTATATATTTGCAAAAGAGAACAAAAGCACAAGCCAATGAGTTGACAAGAATGTGCCAATTACTAATTATAACACAAAAACGAGACAATGAAAAAGACTATTACAATCGCACTTCTTACTGCAGCAGTAATAGGTGCAACATTTGTTTTATCATCATGCAGTAACAAAAACGATGATGACTGGATTATTGACGGCTTGCCAGATCCTGTAACAATTGATCTTTCAAAGGTATTCACTAATGGAACGCCTAAAGAGGTGGACAGTATGACTATCCAAACAGATGAAAGAGGATTAGTTACAAGTATTGAGACTAAGGATGAAATGGTATCTTTCAAATACATTAATACAAAAACACGTGCTATTGTAGTCCCAAATGTCTTCATGAAAGTAGAACGTAATGGAGATACAACGGTCTACATAATGTATCTGAACTACAACGGTTTTGTTAGAAGTTGCATGATAGAGCAAAAGGAAAATACAAAGGAAGATACATGGAGGTTCACTTATAACGATAATGACCAACTAATTAATATAATCCATTCAGCAGATGACTACAAAAAATTTACTTTGACTTATAAAGATAGCAACATCTCTGAAATAGAGACAAAAACTATCGTCTCACAAACAACAACAAGAAAAAAAGACACTTGTAAAGTTGCTTATACCTCAGATACAACCCCAGCTCCTATAGTGAACAAGGGTAACATTATGCTCTTCAATACAACGTTTGGAATTGACATTGGCGCAATGAAATACGCCTACTATGCAGGATTGCTTGGAAAAGCAACAAAGAACTTGCCTGTACAGCTTATTGATAAGAGCGGCAACAAAACCAACTTTACATGGACTTTCAATAGTAATGGCTTCCCAACATCAATGACAAGTGGTAGCCATCAATACAAATTCGTGTGGTAAAAAAAGAGTTTTGTTTCAAAACATCTTTACAGAGTTTCTATCATATAATTATTATCATCCTTCTATAAAGTACACTCGAAAAGGAAATCAGTCAGTTTTTATTTTCAAAATACAGCTCTCAGACCACACACACGCAGGTCTGAGAGTTTTTCTTTTACCCTTTTAGTGTCTCACCTCAAATCTAAACCCACGCAAAATAGCACAAATACAGACATTACTACATAGCTTATACTTGCCAAGCGACCATTGAAACAGTATCTTTGCAGCATGAATCACGAATTATTTTCATGAAAAAAAATATTTTTCTTCATGAAAAGAAATATTTATTTTCACGTAAATAATTTCTTTTTTTCATGAAAAGAATTCTGCCTAAGCTAAAAGTATGTGATTATAGAGACTCGTTTCACACACTAACAGCTCACGGAAAAGATGATTATTAACCCTTATTACAAACGTAAAGCTATGACTGTAAATTACAAACTATTAAGAACAAGCGGTAAACTCGCACAACGTAAAGCATTAAGAATCGTACCTATCAAGAAAGATGTCACGGGAATAGAGAGAATCTGTCAGCATATCCAACAAGCAACAACGCTCACAACAGCCGACATTCTTGGAACTATCTCGGCATTAAAAACAGAATTAGCAGAGGAGCTAAAAAGTGGGAATACAGTCCATCTGCCGGGTATTGGATTCTTCTCGCTTGCCCTTAAAGGGGACATGTACGAAGACCCTAAGACACATCGTCACCACCTCCGTAATGTTGCTGTGCGCAAAATCAGGTTCCGCCCCGACAAGGATTTTCATGAAGCATTAGGAGAGATGGATTTTGAAAACAAAACCTACAAAGACGGTACATCCACACTTCCTATAAAATCAGCCGTCAACGCTGCACTAAAAGAGTTGTTTGAAGAGAGTCCGATAATCACCGTTAACGACCTCCGTCGCCGTCTGAACCTTTCTACAACCTACGCTTACAAACTTGTAGCACAGTTAGAACGTGAAAAGAAAATCATCAATATCGGTTCACGTTATCGCAAAATATATAAAAAAGGGTAAGCAGAAGGCGATAAACAAATGGTAAACATATAGAGGGAAATAGCATATTACCATTATAAATTAGATTAAGCCCAGTAAGAATTCAATAGCATATAAACACAAAAAAGCCATTCCCAACCCTTTTCAGAGTTTGGGAATGGCTTTTTGTTATAGAGTAGTCCTTAGACTATTTTTATCCAATCCACTTTACATAAGCAAAGTCCTGACGATGTGGCAGGAGAGCATTCTTAGGATACATACGAACAGCGTACTTGTAAGCACCTGCCTCTGTTGCATCGAAAGTAGCCTCGAAGGTATAGTGATTACCCTCTGTCTTCACCATCTTGAATGGGATTACCTTGTGGATGTTAACGTCATCAACTGGTGCATTCTTCAAGAATACAAGCTCAAGACCTACAGCATTGTTCAAGCCCTGCTCGTCGATAACGTAAGTAACCTTAATCTTATGACCTGTAGAAATGTCCTGCAGTGCATCTTCATTCTTAGAAACAACATAGATGCTGTCCCAACGCTCTGCTACAGACTCCTTCCAAAGAGCAATCTCTTTAGCAAGTTTATTGTCATTAGCCTCGAGCTTATGAGAACGCTTAGCCTGACTCTCATAGAACTTGTCATAGTAGTCGTCAAGCTGACGCTTCAT
Source organism: uncultured Prevotella sp. (assembly GCA_963540415.1). Classification (GTDB taxonomy): domain Bacteria; phylum Bacteroidota; class Bacteroidia; order Bacteroidales; family Bacteroidaceae; genus Prevotella. The sequence goes on along the minus strand of CAUTPS010000038.1, from coordinate 5,310 downwards.
TGTATAGTGAGGAGCGATAGTTGCAATAGAGTTCTTTACAACCTTTACCCAATCCTCTGAGTAGCCTTCTTGATTCTTATTGAAATAGAGAGGAGCAATCTCATTCTCAAGCAGACCATAGATAGTAGCTGCATCGAGTTGGTCCTGATAGCCCTGGTTCTGATAGGTGCGCTTCTCTGGCAATGCCCATCCAGCTCCCTCGCGGTAGCCTTCAACCCACCAGCCATCGAGTACTGAGAGGTTAACAACACCGTTCATTTCTGCCTTCTCACCAGATGTACCACTTGCCTCGAGTGGACGAGTTGGTGTGTTCATCCAGATATCAACTCCAGAAACGAGACGACGAGCCAACTGCATATCGTAATCCTCAAGGAAGATGATCTTACCGAGGAACTGTGGCATACGTGAAATCTCAAAGATACGCTTGATAAGTCCCTGACCAGCGCCATCAGCTGGGTGTGCCTTACCTGAGAAGAAGAACAGAACTGGACGCTCTGGGTTGTTTACAATCTTCTCCAAACGCTCAAGGTCGGTGAAGAGCAAGTGTGCACGCTTATAGGTAGCAAAGCGACGGCAGAAACCAATCATCAATGCGTTAGGGTTGATACGCTCAAGGATAGAAACCACCTTAGCTGGGTCACCCTGATTGCGGAGCCACTGCTTGGTGAACTTATCGCGGATATACTTGATAAGTTTCTGCTTCAATGCCATACGTGTTTCCCAGATTTCTGAATCAGGAACGTTATAGATAGCGTGCCAGATAGACTCATTGCTCTGGTCACTCATGAAGCTTTCATCAAAGTATTTATCGTAAACTTTGCGCCACTCTGTTGCTGTCCATGTTGGGAGGTGTACACCATTGGTAACATAACCTACAGCATTCTCCTCTGGGAAGTATCCCTTCCACAATGGAGCAAACATCTTCTGGCTTACCCAACCATGAAGTTTTGATACGCCATTGACCTCCTGACAAGTGTTACAAGCGAAGGTACTCATACAGAAACGTTCGCTGTGATCATCAGGATTGGTACGACCCATACCGATAAACTCATCCCAAGAGATACCGAGTTTTGCAGGATAATCACCCATATACTTTCCGAAGAGTTCCTCGTCAAAGTAGTCGTGACCTGCTGGAACTGGGGTGTGAACGGTATAAAGTGATGAGGCACGTACAAGCTCCATAGCCTGATTAAATGTCAAGCCACTCTCAATGTAGTCGCAAAGACGCTGGAGGTTGCAAAGTGCCGCATGACCTTCATTGCAGTGATAGATATCCTTCTTAATACCCAATTTCTTCAAAGTAAGAATACCACCGATACCGAGCAGAATCTCTTGCTTCAAACGGTTCTCCCAGTCACCACCATAGAGAGAGTGAGTGATAGGACGGTCGAACTCAGAGTTCATATCATTGTCAGTATCGAGCAAGTAAAGCTTAATACGTCCAACGTTCACACGCCATACAAGTGCGTGTACCATATAGTTGCGGTAAGGTACATCAACAACAACCTGATTGCCGTTCTCATCGAGCTCACGCTCAATAGGAAGAGAGTTGAAATTCTGTGCATCGTACTTAGCAATCTGCTGGCCGTCCATAGAAAGACTCTGTGTGAAGTAACCAAAGCGATAGAGGAAACCTACAGCACAGAAGTCTACGTTAGAGTCAGAAGCCTCCTTAATGTAGTCGCCTGCCAAGATACCAAGACCACCAGAATAAATCTTTAGAGCCTGATTCAAACCAAACTCCATACAGAAGTAAGCAACAGAAGCGCGCTTCTTGTTAGGCTTAACGTCCATATAAGTACGGAACTTCTTATAGACATCATTCACCTGCTTCATCAGCTTTTTGTCCTTTACGATAGCTTCCTTACGGTCATAGCTAAGACGCTCAAGGAGCTGAACAGGATTATGTCCAACCTCTTCATAGAGTTCCTCATCAAGAGCTTTGAACATGTTGCGTGCTTCGTAATTCCATGCCCACCACATATTGTGAGCAAGCTCATCAAGACATGCCAGTTCCTTTGGCAGAGTTGACTTTACAGTTACCTCTTTCCACTGAGGTTCGTTGGAATAATCTGATTTAATTTTCATAACTTATTATAGTTTTGACTGTTATTTCTTTATTTCGTTACTAAGCAGTTATCACTTGTTTCTTGCAGCTGCTTTCTTTAATGCTATGTCGTAAGCCTGCTCATAATAGATGATAAACTCACTCCAAAGAGCCTTACGAGAGAGCTTCTCAGCATTTGAACGACACTTGTTCACCTCCGTCTTCGTAAAGCAAGAGTAACGGGCTATGGTATCCTTAATACCATCAGCTACCTCTGAATAATTATAATCTGTACGATGTAATACCTTCACACCGTCTTCTATCTCGCTGTATTTTCCCTTCTCTGTATTTGCCCACAAGCCGAAGCCTGCAAGGTCGGTTGTAATACAAGGTACCTTAAAGGCTATTGCCTCTAATGGTGTATAGCCCCATGGCTCATAGTATGAAGGATAGACACAGAGGTCGTTACCCAATACGAGGTCATAATAGCTCATATTCATAATACCATCATCTCCTGTCAGATAGCAAGGCAAGAGGATGACCTTCACCTTATCTCCCTTTGCATTGTTTATACCGAGAGAACTGAGCATATTAAGTACATTGTCATGGTCCATATTGTGGAGCCAATGTGTGAGTACAGGTTTATCCAATGGTGTGTCAAACTGTTTACCGCTGTTGAGGCGTTCTACAAGGTCCTGACGTGGACCTGCTACCCAGCCTGGAACCTCTATGAAGGCTACTACTTGCTTCTTTAGGTTCTCATCAAAACGCAAGCGGTTCATTGATTCTATGAACACATCAATACCTTTATTACGGAATTCATAACGTCCACTGGTTGATACGATTAACGCATCATCTTGTATATCGTCACCTGTCAACGCATTGGCAACGTCAAGCAAACGCTTACGTGCTGCCTTACGCTTCTTTGTAAAGGTTGCACCCTTTGGTACAAAGTCGTTTTCAAAACCATTTGGAAGAACTAAATCTACTGGTTTATCCAGCAACTCTTTGCACTCTGTTGCAGTAATATCGCTCACTGTCGTGAAGCAATCAACATGATGAGCAGTCTGCTTCTCAATAGAATGCTTGCTCTCCATATTCAACTCCGAAGCCATCTGGTCGCCATTATATGCCCAGAGATATTCGTACAATGGCTTGTTATTACCCGCTATACTGCGACCAATACCCGTTGCATGAGTAGTAAAGATAGATGCTATCTGTGGCAAACGATGCTGTAATACAAGTGCGGCAAAGCCTGTTTGCCATTCGTTTGCATGGAAGACAACCTTATCTTTCTCACTAAGATAGAACCTATAGAAACTCTCTACGACAAGTGCCGTAGCATAAGCAAACATAGCAGATTCGTCATAATCACCATAGGCATGGAGACTATCAACTCTATAATACTCCCAAAGCTTACCATAAATCTCATCTTTATGAGCAAAGTATGACTGAAAATCAATAAGCATGGCGATTGGCTCCCCAGGGATATCCCAACGTCCAACCTTTACTGATAGCCCCTCAGAAACAGCTTTCTGCTGCCAATCAGCAAATAACTTCTTATCCTCTTTAAAATAAGGGGATGGTGTCTCTTGCCAGCAGTCAGGACCAAGGAAAATGATACGATCCTTTATCTTATCTTGTAATGTCTTTGCACGCGTAGAAAGTACAGTATAAATTCCTCCGACCTTGTTACAAACTTCCCAGCTGGTCTCAAAAATATAATCTGGAAATAACATCTTCTCCTTTAAAATATTTGATATATATCGCCACAAAGGTAATACAAAAATAAGTAAATCAACAATTTAATCTGTACATTTTTGAGGAATGTATAGTATTAATTAATTAAAATCATTATCTTTGCAATTAACCAACATTCATAGACATGAAACAAAAGATTGTACTGACAATAATGGCTATGTTGGCTTTTTCAACCAACATGTCCGCTCAAAGCAACTTATCCACTACAAAGACAGAAGTTTCTCCTTCAAAAACAGGAAAGATAGCACTGAATAATGATTCTATCTTCAAAGCACATCTTGTTAATGATGAATTTCAAGTGTGGATGGATATTGATTTCTATCATAATAACATTACTGTGCCACGACAAGAGATATTCGGAGAGGTTCCAGGCTACTTTGGTGCAGTACGTGATACCCGTAAGTGGATTATCTCTGATGCTACCATAAAAGGGAGAAAGGCTATCTTAACCATCATCAATGACTATGGTAGTGAAGACCTCAAAGCCGAATTGAAACATAATTCTGACGGAACCTATACCTTGACACGCCTTGAGGGCAGCACAATGAAGATTGTGGTTAATAATAAATGGGTAAAGATTCCTAAGGATTTAATCTTCTATTGTAAATAATCACGGTTCTCAGGACTATATAAGTAGACCCTACTAATGACAAATAGATACTCATTAGCAGGGTCTCCTTTTATAATTGACTTTCAAATATTATCCTTCTAAACTTTTTTAATTAGTTAAAATAGTCCTATCAGCCATTTAAATATGTCAATTAGTAAAGTCCACGTCCATTCCGTAACACCTATCAATAACCTAAAGACAAAATAAATAATTACACTAAGAATGATAATAAGAAAAGCTGTTAGCAATGCTTTCGACCTCACCTGACGTATTGTTTTCTTATCTCCTTCTACATAGCGTGTAATTAAATCTAAGTTCTTTACATGCGCTTTGCTGAAAAAATCTATGGCATCACCAATAAAAAAAGGAATACTTCCCAACAATATATCTACTAAATAGTTATAGATAACAGCCAATGTGAGTGGAATAGACTTGACTTTAAACAAAGTAACGTATATAAACGGCAAACCAAAAATAGATGAAACAAGGTCTCCTACTGATGGTACTAAACCTAAGAGTGCATCTAAGAAATATTTATCTGCTAAAGTTGTTACCGTACTAATAAACTTATAAGCCTTTGATGCTTTTAATTCACGGATTTCATTCTCCCTTCTTTGTCGGCGTACTTCTTCTTTACGATTTGCATCACTACCCTTATCAAGAAAATCTCTATCCTCAATAAGAGAGTAAGAGTCATTCAAAACAATCTCTCCGTCTTGTTCGCCGAAAGTATTATGAGCATCATAATTCAACTCATTCTCTAAAATATTCTTTCCTTCCATCCAAATCAATGAATAAAAAACAATTTATAATAACCTAAACACTATAACGCTTAAATACATAGTCGTTCCTTAAAAAGCCCATTTTGCCGAAAAGTTAACTGAAATTAACT
>CAUTPS010000037.1:0-25978 GCA_963540415.1 uncultured Prevotella sp. | reverse complement strand
CATTGAACCTTGCTCGTAAAGCACCTAATTATTATATAAAGGCACGTGGATATAAACCTTCTTTGCAGAGTCGAGGAATGGTTTATTCATACGCTTTGGCAGTTAGTGAGGAGAATGCCTCTGGTGGTACGATTGTGACCGCACCTACTTGTGGTGCCTGTGGAGTAGTCCCTGCAGTTCTGTATCACCTATCAAAGGGACATGATTTCTCAGAAACTAAGATATTGCATGCACTTGCAACAGCAGGTCTTTTTGGTAATATAGTAAAATATAATGCTTCTATTTCAGGTGCAGAAGTAGGTTGTCAGGGTGAAGTTGGAGTAGCTTGTGCAATGGCATCAGCAGCTTCTTGTCAGTTGTTTGGTGGTAGTCCATCTCAGATTGAATATGCTGCAGAAATGGGTTTGGAGCACCATTTAGGTATGACATGTGATCCCGTGTGTGGTTTAGTACAGATTCCTTGTATTGAACGTAATGCTTTTGCAGCTTGTCGTGCATTAGATGCTCAACTTTATGCATCCTTCAGTGATGGTAGCCATCGCGTTTCATTTGACCGTGTTGTAGAGGTTATGAAGCAGACTGGACATGATATTCCGTCTCTTTATAAGGAAACAAGTGCTGGAGGTTTGGCAAAGGATTATCAGATGTAAAGCTTATTTATCAGTATTACATCTGTCTAATACCTATTAAAGAAGATATATAGATGTATGAAAGAATTAATATGCCCTAACTGCCATAAGGCATTTACTGTTGATGAAGCAGACTATGCTTCCATCGTTAATCAAGTAAAGAATACAGAGTTTAACGAGGAGGTTAACCGTCGTATAGCTGAGCTTCATGAACAGCACAAGGCAGAACAAGCCTTAGCAACTGCAAAAACAGAACAAACCTTTCAGCACCAACTCTCTAAGAAAGAACTTGAACTTGGTGCCAAAGATGCTGAGATTGAACGACTGAAAAGTGAGAAAGAAAGCGAACTTACGAGGCTAAAAAGTTCATTATCAGCTGAGATAGAGGTGCTTAAAACACAGTTAGAAAACATTGCAACTCAGAAGGAAAAAGAGATGATGATTGCTTTGGCAGAGAAGGAACAGCAAATATCTAAGCTTAACTCTGTCATAGAACAGAATGATAATAAGTTGCAACTTGTACTCATGGAGGAGCGTAGTAAAGCTCAAAAGGAGGTTCAAGCAAAGGACACAGAAATCTCTCAGCTTCGTTCTGCAGTAGAATTAGAGAAGCGTGAAGCACAACTTCATGAAGCATCACTCATCAAACATCATGAGAATGAACTTCGAATGAAGCAGGATTTAGTCGACTATTATAAAGATTTGAAAACCAAGATGTCTACCAAAATGGTTGGTGAGACGCTTGAACAGCATTGTAGTATTGAGTTTGACCAGTATATTCGACCAATGATGCCTACTGCATACTTTGAGAAAGACAATGATGCAAGCGATGGTACAAAGGGAGATTTCATTTTTCGTGCAGAAGAAGATGGTACGGAGTATATCTCTATCATGTTTGAAATGAAGAATGAAATGGATACTACTGCCACTAAACATAAAAACGATAACTTCTTGAAAAAACTTGATGATGACCGTAAAAAGAAAGGTTGTGAGTTTGCTGTTTTAGTCAGTCTTCTTGAAGCTGATAATGAACTTTATAATACTGGTATTGTAAACAAGAGTCATCTGTACCCAAAGATGTATGTTATTCGACCACAGTTCTTCGTTCCATTTATCAATCTTCTTGTACAAACGTCAAAGAAGAGTTTAGAATATAAAAAGCAACTGATTCTTTCACAAAGCAAAGAGGTGGATGTCACCAACTTTGAAAATAAGATAGAAGACTTCAAAACTAAGTTTGGACGACATTATGAGATGGCATCTAAGAAGTTTAATGATGCTATTAAGGATATTGATGCTACAATTATAAAACTTCAAAAGGTACGTGAGGAACTTTTAAGTAGTGAGAACAACCTTCGTCTTGCTAATAAAGACACAGACGATCTTACTATACGTAGGCTAACGTACATGAATCCTACAATGAAAGCCAAGTTTGACGAAGCACGTAAGAATAACCAGAATATAACAGAATAATTACAAAAATACATATCACAATGAAATTAGCAGAAGCATTAGCTATTCGTAAAGATACACAAAAAAGAATAGAACAGCTTAAAAGTAGAATACTGAATAATGTTCGAGTACAGGAAGGAGATTCTCCTTCTGAAGAACCTAAGGAGTTGATGAAAGAGATGGATGCTTGTCTGAATACTCTTTTCGCTTTAATCTTCAAGATTAACAAGACTAACATGAATACTATTAGTGAAGGGCGTACAATTACAGAAATGATGGCAGAACGTGATATTCTTTCTATGCGTATTACGTCACTCCGAGAAATATTCAATAAAGCATCAGAATCACAGGAGCGTTACAGCCGTTCTGAAATTAAAATGGTAACAACCATAGATATCAAGCCTTTAAGTAAGAAGATTGATGACTTGTCTAAGCAATTACGCGAACTTGATATGAAGATACAGACATTAAACTTCACAACAGAACTAATGGAGTAATCTTTATTCAAGAATGTAAGAAAATAAAAGGGACATTTTGAGGTGTAGTCTTATTATGTTGTAGGTGTGAGCTAAAAACAACATTACATCAGAGTACGGGGTTTCTGAGGATTTATTTGCAGGTTGCATTTCCCAGCATATAATGTCTAAAAAGACTGGTACGGTGTACTTTGCATTTTGCATATAGCATTACCATTAGCTGACTATAACATATTTGACGAGGGTGGGATAGGGAATTTTTCTTAAGCGTTATTGCTGAATTTAAAGACTAAGATTAATCATAAAGCAATAGATTCCTAATTTTTGAGAAAACAAAAATTCTCATGACAACATTAGACGAACGAACGCTACAATACCTTTAGCTGACCTATAAGAGAAAGTTACACTCTTTTCTAAGAATCAGTTTTGGTAACTTTCATTCAATTTTCATGATATATTGAAAGTTAGTAACATAAATCATTGAAAGTTAGAATCAGATGATAAAGTAGGGATCTATATGATTTTATAATCTAATAGTGAGTTACAAATTATCTATTTATCATAATGCTCATTATGTATTAAACATATAAAGAGATATTAAAAAACATTAGGCGTTAGTTATATTCTTACTTATAAAATTAGTTATCAAAGAGAAAATAAGTCTGTTTGCACAACAGAAACAATACAAATAAGCTAAAACGAGAAAATAAGAAACAAAAAAACAGCTTCAAATTAAAATGAATAACTTTAAAACTTAAGAAAGAAATCGTTTCTAAATATCATGTCATACTAACCTAATTAAAACATCTTTGTAAATAATTTTCACCCATTGCTTTTTAATAGAAGTTAAATTAGATGTCAATTGAGGCTTAATTGACTTGCTAAAGACGCCCTTTTGCAACCTTATTAACGCCCTTTTGAAGTCCAATTAAGCACCTTTTCTTTTACAATTTTGTAAATTATTGAGATCTAAGCACTTACAATAATCGTCCAGAATAGTATTTTTGAGCATTATAAATCGATATTTTCAAGAATTAGTGTAAAGTTTTTTACACGACGAAAGTACTAAAATTCTAATTATTTTATTGCTATAAGACATTGACATATACATTAATAATTTATTGTATAACGAAGAAATCTATTTATGTTATGGGAATCTCAATGACATTCACTATAACTACAAACAATAAAAATAGGAGATAATCACTATTATAAGCAATTATCCCCTACTCTATAAAATTTCAATTAATCACGGAAGTGATTAAATGATTTACTTCAACTTAGTGTAGCCGTACTTAGCACAAGCACCAAGTTCCTCCTCAATACGGATGAGCTGGTTGTACTTAGCCATACGGTCTGTACGAGACATAGAACCAGTCTTAATCTGACCAGAGTTTGTTGCAACAGCGATGTCAGCGATAGTTGTGTCCTCAGTCTCACCAGAACGGTGTGAAGTTACAGTTGTATAACCATGACGATGAGCCATCTCGATAGCCTCGAGAGTCTCTGTCAAAGAACCAATCTGGTTAACCTTGATAAGGATAGAGTTAGCTGCACCCATCTTGATACCCTTCTCGAGGAACTTAACGTTAGTTACGAACAAGTCATCACCAACGAGCTGGCAACGATCACCGATAGCAGATGTCAACTTAACCCAGTTCTCCCAGTCGTTCTCATCGAGACCATCCTCGATAGAGTCGATAGGATACTTTGTGATAAGGTGCTCGAGGTAAGCAATCTGCTCGTCAGCACTAAGTTTCTTACCATTAGGATCCTTTGGCATACCGTTCTTCAACTGACGATAGTCATAGAACCACTTACCATCCTCGCATACAGCGAACTCAGAAGCAGCACAGTCCATAGCAATCTTAACATCCTTGCCTGGCTCATAACCTGCGTCCTTGATAGCCTGAATGATTGAATCGAGTGCATCCTCGATACCATCGAACTTAGGAGCGAAACCACCCTCATCACCTACTGCAGTAGAGAGACCGCGCTTCTTCAAAAGCTTAGCAAGTGCGTGGAATACCTCAGCACCCATACGGATACCTTCCTTCTCAGAAGGAGCACCTACTGGGCGAATCATGAACTCCTGGAATGCGATAGGAGCGTCAGAGTGAGCACCACCGTTGATAATATTCATCATAGGTACTGGCAATACATAAGTATTTGCACCACCGATATAACGATACAATGGAATGTTCAATGCCTTAGCAGCAGCCTGAGCTACAGCCAAAGAAACACCGAGAATAGCGTTAGCACCGAGCTTACTCTTAGTAGGAGTACCATCGAGTTCAAGCATCTTGTAGTCAATAGCACGCTGATTCAGCACGCAGTCACCCTTCAAAGCTGGAGCGATAAGGTTGTTTACATTCTCAACAGCCTTGAGAACACCCTTACCCAAGAAACGGTTCTTGTCGCCATCACGAAGCTCCAGAGCCTCGTTCTCACCGGTAGAAGCACCAGATGGAACGCTTGCACGACCCATTACACCATTTTCGAGAGTTACCTCTACTTCAACTGTAGGATTGCCACGTGAGTCCATAATCTCGCGAGCATGTACTTTTTCAATCTTCATAACTTATATGTTTATTAAAAATCAGTTATATTTTAACTTTCTTTTTCTCCTTGCAAAGTTAATAAAAAAAGTCGTAAACCTCTCCTAACAATACGTTATATTTATGTTTTTGACAAAATTAACGTTTATCCCTTTATGATAACTGTGACTCCACGTGCTGCTTGTGCTCCCATAACAAGTGCTTGTTCGATATCGGCTGTTTTGCTTGGACCAGATATAAAACAGCCGTAACCATAGTCTGTCATGTTAATCTTTTTATATGCTTCATGCATATTATTGACAATATTATTACGTTGAACGAGGATCACGAGGTTTTCTGAGATGAAACAAACAACTCTTTCTTTCATTGTTTGTGGTACCCATACACATCCGTTCTCTGCTACAGCAATTTCTCCCTGAATGATTCCTACATCTGTTCCATTGAGGTCTTGTGCCCTTGAAACTGTGTCAGGATTAAGGTCTGCCTTTATTCCTTGTACATTTGAAGCCAACACCTTAGCATCAGGATAAGCCTTTTTTATCAGTTCATTAATATCATCTTCAGCTTGTGCCTCAATGACTTCACAACCCACAGTATGACTCATCTCAATGAATTGCTGTACTACATCTTGATATTTAATACCCTCAATAGACTTCTCAGGCATATCAAATTGTTCTTTTGTATTACGTCGTAATTTGCTAAATAAATCTTCTTTATTCATGCTTCAAATCCTCCATTGCTTGCTTAAATATGACATGGAAAGGTTTTTTTGCAAACTTAGGCATAATATGTCCAATACTCCATGGATTAAGCTTTATATCCATTAGTGATTCTGGTATGTGATTGGCAACTGATGAATTACGAAGTAAAGCATCATAAATATGATAGTTTTCGTAAACAACTTTCATTCCTTCTGCCATCACTTTCTTTTCTTTATTCTCTGTACCATATTTCTCAAGGCTTTGACGCCATCGATAAATCTGACTACCTGGTGTTACCTTTGCAGGACAAACGCAATCACAACTCAAACATAATGAGCATGCAGACACATTCCCACTATGCAGTTTTGGATTCTTAAGCATACCAAGGTTAACTCCAATAGGGCCTGGAATAAAGTAACTATATGAATAACCTCCAGAACGACGATAGACAGGACAAGTATTCATACATGCACCACATCGAATACACTTCAGTGTCATCCAATGTTCTTTATTAGCAATCATGTCACTACGACCATTGTCTACTAATATTACATGCATCTCACCTCCTGGTCGTGCCTTACGGAATTGAGAAGTAAAGGCTGTTGAAGGTTGTCCCGTTCCACTACGTGCTAATAAGCGTTGGAACACTGCCAACGAATCATAATCAGGAATAACTTTCTCAATACCCATTGCTACAATATGTAATTTAGGTACTGAGGTTGACATATCAGCATTACCTTCATTGGTGCATACAACGCAATCTCCTGTCGCAGCAACGCCAAAGTTACAACCCGTCAATCCTGCATCAGCATCCATAAAATCACCACGCAAATCTTCACGTGCGCAACGTGTAAGATAAGCGGGATCATGATTTCCTTTCTCTTTAGAGATTCCTTTCTCTTCAAACATCTCTCCTATCTCATCACGAGTCAAGTGAATAGCAGGCATAACAATATGCGCAGGTTTCAAGTGCATGAGTTGAAGAATACGCTCACCAAGGTCGGATTCAACGACATTGATTCCTCTCTTTATCAGATAAGGATTCATTTCACATTCCTCGGTCAGCATTGATTTAGATTTAACGAGTTTCTTTACTTTATGAGATTCAAGTATCCCATAAACCATTTCATTAAACTCTTGTGCATCTTTTGCGAAATGAACAATAACACCATTACGTTCCAAATTATTAGAGAATTGCTCTAAATAGTCAGCTAAATGTGTCGCTGTATGCTCTTTTATTCGACTTGCATGTTCACGTAAATCCTCCCATTCTGGTAATTCCGCCGCTGCAGCATCTCTTTTCTGACGCAATGACCAAAATGTACGGTCATGTCGTTCAACCTTCTTAGGGTTTTTCAGAAACTCTTTTGCTTTTTTAGAATGATATGTTGACATAACTCTATTGTCTTTTATAACCTTTACATACAAATCATAAACCTGCAGCTAAAATCTCAGCTACATGCATAAATTTAATAGGATAGTGGTTCTTTCCTGCTACACCCTGCATGTGCATTAAGCATGAGCTATCCGAACCTGTGATAAACTCGGCACCCGTATCCATGTGGCGTCTCACTTTATCATTACCCATAGCAGTGCTAACATAAGGTTCTTCGACAGCAAACATACCACCAAAGCCACAACACTCATCCTTACGGTCAGGTTCTTTAACCGTGATACCGTCCTTGAGTTTCAATAATTCAACGATCTTATTTGCAGGCTTCTCTTGCAATTCTGAAGGTGTACTAAGTGTTAACTCACGTACACCATGACAAGAGTTATGGACAGACACGACATGAGGAAAACTTCCAGGAAGCTCCTTTACCTTCAAAACATCATGTAAGAATTCTACCAACTCCATTGTTTTCTTAGGTGTCTGACACTCATGATCAAGTATTTGTGGGTAATTTACCCTCACAAAAGCAGCACAAGATACACTTGGTGTTACTATATAATCGAAGTTTTTAAACTTATCCTCAAAACGTTCTGCAAGGTGATCAGACATACGCTGAAAGCCACCATTTGCCATTGGTTGACCACAACAAGTCTGACGTTCGGGATAGACTACATCTACTTTTAGCTTTTTTAAAAGTTTATAAGTTGCTACGCCTACTTGTGGATAAAGTGCATCGACGTAACATGGAATAAAGAGACCAACTCTCATAAATTTATTTTTCTTGTTCGTTTCTGTGCTACAAATTTAGATAAAATAACTTAGATAGCATAAGAAAATTGCAAAAAGACAGGTAATAAAATAAGTTTAATCCGTCACAAAGAATATTTTTCTTACCTTTGCAAAGGTAAAATGGCTTAAAACTAAGAAGAAATTGTATGATAGTTTGCATTGCAGAGAAACCCAGTGTTGCTAAAGATATAGCTCGAATCCTTGGTGCCAACAAGGCTTGTAACGGCTATATGGAGGGCAATAATTACCAAGTAACATGGACCTTCGGCCACCTTTGTGAGTTGAAGGAACCTAATGATTATTTCACGAACTGGAAATATTGGAGTCTCGCTGCATTGCCAATGATACCTCCACGCTTTGGTATTAAGCTCATTGAGGACGAAGGTATCAAGAAGCAATTTGCTGTTATTGAAAAGCTATACCATTCGGCTGAGATGATTATCAACTGTGGTGACGCTGGTCAGGAAGGTGAATTAATTCAGCGGTGGGTAATGCAAAAGGCTGGTGTGAAATGTCCTGTGAAGCGTCTTTGGATATCTTCGATGACGGATGAAGCTATTCGCGAGGGGTTTGCCAACTTAAAGGAACAAGAGCAGTATCAGCCACTTTACCTCGCAGGATTATCTCGCGCGATTGGTGACTGGCTATTAGGAATGAATGCTACTCGCCTTTATACATTAAAGTATGGCAACAATAGTTATGGCAGAGGTCAGGTTCTGTCAATTGGTCGAGTACAGACACCAACCTTGGCACTCATCGTACAGCGACAGAAAGAGATAGATAACTTTAAGCCAGAGCCTTATTGGGTATTAGCTACAGTTTATCGTGAAACGCAGTTTACGGCAACAAAGGGTAAATTTACCTCTAAAGAAGAAGGCGAAAAAGCCTTCTCAACGATTGAAGGAAAGCCTTTTACAATTACAAGTGTAGCAAAAAAGAAAGGGGCAGAACAGCCTAAACAACTTTATGATCTCACCTCTCTGCAGGTAGATTGTAATCGTAAGTTTGGATTCTCTGCTGAAATGACACTCAATACGATTCAAACTCTCTACGAACGTAAACTTACAACTTATCCACGTGTTGACACACAGTTCCTCTCTGATGATATCTATCCGAAGTGTCCACAGATAATGAACGGACTCTTTCAGACTACATTTGCGGGTAAAAAGCCTTATGCCGATATCGTGAAGACGTTGGGTGGCAAGCCATTGCCTAAGACAAAACGCGTCTTTGATTCCTCAAAGGTAACAGATCACCATGCCATTATTCCGACAGGTGTACTACCACAAGGACTGACAGATGCTGAACAAAAGGTATACGACCTTATTGCTCGTCGCTTTATCGCTGCTTTCTATCCCGATTGCAAGTTCTCTACGACAACAGTATTAGGTAATGTAGACGAGATAGAGTTTAAGGTTTCTGGCAAAGAAATATTGGACTTGGGTTGGAGAGTTTGCACTGATACAGCAGCAAGCCCCTCCTCTACTTCATCTGATGACAGTCAAGAAGGAACTGCAACAGCCTCTCCTTTACTTCCAACCTTTAAGAAAGGGGAATCAGGACCGCACACCCCTACCCTTACCGAAAAGCAGACAACTCCTCCGAAGCATTACACTGAGGCCTCTTTGCTTCGTGCAATGGAAACGGCTGGTAAATTTGTTGAGGACGAAACCCTACGTGCTGCAATGAAGGAGAACGGTATCGGACGACCTTCGTCACGTGCAGGAATTATTGAGACGCTCTTCAAACGCCATTATATTCGTCGTAAAAGAAAGAATATAGAAGCTACCGAGACAGGTATTGCACTCATTGATACGATTCACGAGAAACTTCTTACATCAGCCGAATTGACGGGTATCTGGGAGAAGAAACTTCGTGATATTGAAGCAAAGAAGTATGATGCCTCTCAATTTATTAATGAATTAAAAGAGCAGCTTACTAACATAGTCAACGACGTGTTAGCTGACAATTCTTCACGAAAGATTGGTGAAGTAGAAGGTAATAAAGAGAAGTAAAAATGATAATCTTTCACTTTTCTGCAATCAACGGTATTTAAATAAAACAGAATAGGTAAAGAGCTGGCAGACTTGTAACCATACCTTCAATTAGACTTACCCACCATTTGTCTTCAAATATGACTGCAAATGAGGCAGACGAAAGTATGATAGAGGATACGTATATCACCAAGTTTAGATATGAAAAATAGCTTTGTGTTATGGCAGTTATGAAAAGAATCAAAATGGATATACATAAGAAAATGGCAATCCATATCGTATAAATGAATAATCTCTGTTTCATTTTTCTTTTATCTATGTTATTTACATCCTCTTTACATACCAATCATTGCCAATATATTCATATTCTTGCTTATGCGAATCGAAAAGGTATAATTTGTCATCATAGTCTTTATTTATTTTTATATAGTCAATGCCATTAGAAATTACTCTTATTATCTTCCCATAATCTATGCGACAATACGATAAATTTAATTTCTTGTAAGCCTTGAGAAACTTAATAATCTTGTTGTCCTGTAAGGGATAGTTCTTTGGCTTTTTAGTTATTCTCAACTGGTTATCTACAAACACAAGACCGCTCCCCCTTTCTCTAAATAGCTCAAAAACGGTCACGTCAATATCTCTATTATAGATTAAGACACCATCTAATTGATTAAAATCGTAGTTTATTATTTGACTACTATAGTTTACTTCTGAAGAACAACCACCAAAGAGAAATAGAGTAATCAATAAAACTAATATCTCTATCTTCAAATTCATACAACTATTTTCTGCAAAAATAACGCAAACGAGAGCAAAGGAAGCTTGCTTCCACTTTGCCGAGTGCAGCATATTTTCTGCAAAGATATAAAACATATTCTATAAATCGGAATTTGAACTTTACTTTTTGAATTCCATTTTGATTGATACGATACAAAACTACTATTTTGTAAAGATAATTCTAAACACACAAAATAAAAGATGCCCAATAAGGGTTCAATTAAGGCTTAATTGACTCCTAAGTAAGGCTTAGTTGAACCCTTAAAGGGCGTTAGTTAGAAGCTAATTAAGCATCTTTTGTTTTCGGACTTTATAATCTGTTGATTAACTGATAGTTGCGATTATGGTTTTTAATAGTCATTTTTTGAATTCAAAAGTGCTTTTTATTGAAATATTTGTAAATATATTTCAATCGCAAAAATATCTGTTTTTATAAAAAAAGTGAGTGTTATTGTCTAATAATCAAGCTGAGTTAAAATCAAGTTTAGTATTTCTTTCTATAAGAAGAAGGGGTGAGAAAAGTTCATAAATAGAAACTTCTCTCACCCCATAGACTTTTATCTGTATAGAACAGGAGGACTAAAACTTAGTAAGCGTGGTCGTCCTCAGCAATTTCTTTACGGTCAATAGCCTTCTTGTCAATTGCACGCCAAGCATAAACAATGTATGCCAAAACGAATGGAACAAGGAAACTAACATAGAACATAGCCTTCAATGTGAACTCGCTTGATGAGCTGTTCTGAAGTGTCAATGAACTCTGGGGGTCGGCTGTTGATGGATAGTAAGCTGTGTTGTTCCATCCTGCAATGAGGAAGAGGACCAAAACAACTAATACAACACCAATACCTGCAGGCCAAATACCACGTACATAGTCTGGCTTAAGGACGGTCTTAATGATTCCGAAAAGCAAGAGAACAACACCTACAAGCAGAATGATAGCTAATGGCCACATTGCTAATAAGTTGTTTAGATATTTCATTGGCTCCATAACGATAACGCCAACTTCATTTACTGCGTAGCCCTCGCCTACTAATGTTACAATAAGGAAAGGCAAGAAGAACAGTAAGAAAAGAACAGTATTAACGAGCAACTGCTTGCGAACACGTCCACGGATAATGTCATCGTTCACATTATTATTAATATAGAGTGTGCCGAGGATACGTGCAAGGAATACTACTGAAATACCAAAGATGACAACCCAAGGATTAAGCAGTACGTCGAGTCCACGTGAACCATTTGCCCAATGAGAGATAACAGGCTGCATGAAGTCAGTAATGTTACCTTTCTCTACGATGAAGTTAGAACCTGTAAAGAAGGTTGCGACAGCTCCACCTAAGAGCAATGGACCAAGTATACCATTAATAATCAATCCTGTCTGGAAGGTACGAACACCAAAGAGGTTACCTGCCTTGTTCTGGAATTCATAGCTAATAGCCTGAATGATAAATGTGAAGAGAATCAATACCCACACCCAGTAAGCACCACCAAAGCTGGTACTATAAAACAATGGGAATGAAGCAAAGAATGCTCCACCGAATGTTACAAGTGTTGTAAAGGTGAACTCCCACTTACGACCTGTTGAATTAATGAGCATTCGGCGCTCTTCGTCAGTCTTACCCAACTGGAAAATCATAGAGTTTGCACCCTGCACGAACAGCAGGAAGACAAGTAGTCCACCTAAGAGTGAGATGATGAACCACCAGTAGTGTTGCAGAAAATCGTATGTCATAGTTCTGGTCCTTTCTTAATTTGCTTACACATAATACTAACTTCAACTGTCAACATTGCAGTAAAGAGAACAAGGAAGAGGAAGAAGGTGAATGCGATACCACCACTTGAGAGGTCGCTCACAGCTGCCCATGTTGGAAGCATATCTTGAATTGTCCATGGCTGGCGGCCGAATTCGGCAACAAGCCATCCACACTCACTTGCAATAAAAGCTAATGGGATGAGTGCAATACCTACTCTCTGTAACCAGCGTGGACGAGTAATATCTTTCTTGTAAACAATAAACAATATCACTGCAAAGATAAGGATGAAGAAACATCCAAGGCCTACCATAATGCGGAATGACCAGAAGTTAATAGGAATGAATGGTACAACCTGCTTAGCATCCTTAATATATCCATAGCCAAAGTACTTCATATCTTTTTCAAGAACTTTGAGATTAGACTCTTTGTCCTTTCCTGCACGATAGTCTTTAAGTGCTTGAATGGCATTGCGACCACGTTCCTGCTTCTCCTTCAACGATGGTTCCATTGTGCCGTCAGCCTTCTTATAACCACGGATAATATCCTTTACACCTGGGACATAACCATGTGCATCTTTTGTTGCAAGAATAGAAAGCATGTTAGGTACAGCTATTCGCATAGGAGGTTCAGACTGGTTCATGTAATCAGGCTGCTCAAATGGGTTCACCCAAGCAACTGCTGTCAGGCTCTGAGAAGTACCACCTTCATAGAGAGCTTCCATTGCAGCGAGTTTCATAGGTTGTGACTGTGCTACCATATAAGCAGAGTTGTGACCTGTAGAGCCTGCTAAAAGAGAAGCTACAAGACCAACAGCTGCACCTACCTTAATACTCTCCTTTGCAAGCTCTATGTGACGCTTACGAAGCAGATACCAACAGCTTACACCAACGGTGAATGCTGCACCCACTATCCAAGAAGAAGTAACGGTATGAGTAAACTTGTCAATAGCAAATGGACTCAGCGCAACGTCGAGGAATGAGGTCATCTCATTACGCATCGTATCTGGGTTGAAGCTACAACCGATAGGATACTGCATCCACGCATTAGCCACGAGAATCCACCATGCTGAGAGCGTTGCTCCCAATCCAGTGAGCCAAGTAGCAGTAAGGTGGAAGCCAGCTGATACCTTGTTCCAGCCAAAGAACATTATCGCAACGAATGTTGACTCCATAAAGAAAGCCAAGATTCCTTCGATGGCAAGTGGCGCACCAAAGATGTCACCAACAAACCAAGAATAATTGCTCCAGTTTGTTCCAAACTCGAATTCAAGGATGATACCAGTAGCAACACCCATGGCAAAGTTAATACCAAACAATCGCTGCCAGAACTGAGCCGCTTTACGCCAGAACTCCTTTCGGGTGCGATAATAACAAGTCTCTATGATTCCCATTACGACAGCTAAGCCCAGTGTCAAGGGAACGAAAAGCCAGTGATAGATGGCTGTCAGTGCAAACTGTGCACGTGACCAGTCAACAGTTCCTGGATCAATGGCTAAAAGTAGGTTTTCCATTGTTTGTTGTTATTTATTAAAATGTTATGAATTGAATATATTGCTATCGGTAATAAATGATGAAAATAACTGAAGTTCGTTATCTTTTCATCAGTTGTTGCTCAATGAATTCGCCCTCTTTTCCTTTTTCCGCATTCTCTTTTAGAAAGTTTGGAAAGAAGAAAATCTTTAACACAAGGAACATAATAGCCAACTTAACTATTATCACTGTCCAAAGTGTTTTACCCAATGTCATGTGCCGAAACCCGTCATAATAGAGGTCAAACGCACGATAAAAGAAATTGTTTTTGTTCACTGTATGAAATGTTTTCGTACTTGTATTTTATACAAACCTATTCTGCAAAGTTAAACATTTATTTCCAAAGTTGTTCTATATTTCCCTAAAAATAGGCATATTTTTGTATTTTAATGATTATCAGCCTACCTTTCTTTGTTAATCAATATAAAAAAGCTACTTTTGCAAAAGATATTTTTAGAGGCATTTAACAATGAAAAAGTTATTCACCATAGCAATGTTATTGGGTGTCACCTTGGGCATTCATGCACAGGAGGTGTACTCTCTGCAGAAGTGTCGTGAGCTGGCTTTACAAAACAATCGTCAGCTAAAGGTTTCGCGTATGACAGTAGATGTGGCAGAAAACACACGTAAGGCAGCTAAGACAAAGTATCTGCCACGTGTTGACGCAATTGCTGGTTATCAACACTTTTCACGAGAGATTTCACTTCTCAGCGATGATCAGAAGAATGCATTTAGCAATCTTGGAACAAATACCTTTGGGCAGTTAGGTGGTCAGATCGGACAGAACTTGACCTCGTTAGCACAACAAGGTATTCTCAGTCCACAGATGGCTCAGCAACTTGGTCAGCTCTTTAGCAATGTTGCGACACCACTCACTCAGGTAGGAAACAATATTGGACAAAGTATCAATGACGCATTTCGTTCAAACACAAAGAACGTCTATGCCGGTGGTATTGTTGTCAATCAACCTATTTATATGGGAGGTGCTATCAAAGCAGCTAACGATATGGCAGCTATTGGTGAGCAGGTTGCACAAAACAATATCAGCCTTAAACGACAGTTAGTCCTCTATGGAGTTGATAATGCGTATTGGCTTGCTATCTCCTTAAAGAAGAAAGAAGCGTTAGCAACTCGCTATCGTGATTTAGCTCAAAAGCTCAATGAGGATGTTAAGAAGATGATACGCGAGGGTGTAGCTACTCGAGCTGATGGATTGAAGGTTGAGGTAGCTGTTAATACAGCTGACATGCAAATTGCTCGTATTCAAAGTGGTGTATCATTGGCTAAGATGGCATTGTGCGAACTTTGTGGTCTTGAGTTAAATGGTGATATCTTGCTCTCGGATGAAGGTGATGTTGACCTCCCTCCTACTCCTTCTACACAATTTGATAACTACGCTGTCTCTTCTTCAGATACTACTGGGCTTAACGAAGCTCGTCCAGAGTTACGTCTTTTGCAGAATGCAGTTGATTTGAGCATACAGAACACCAAACTTATTCGTTCGCTTAATATGCCTCATGTACTTCTTACAGCTGGTTATTCCGTGTCTAATCCGAATCTCTTTAATGGTTTTCAGAAGCGTTTTACAGATTTATGGAACATAGGAATAACAGTTCAAGTACCAGTATGGACTTGGGGAGAAAACAAATATAAGGTACGTGCAAGCAAGACAGCTACGACTATAGCGCAGTTAGAAAAGGAAGATATACGTAAGAAAATAGACTTAGAGATAGAGCAAAATAGACTTCGTCTTAAGGATGCTAACAAACAACTTGCTACATCACATAAGAATATGGCTGCAGCAGAAGAGAACCTTCGTTGTGCAAATGTAGGCTTTAAGGAGGGTGTTATGACGGTTACAGAAGTCATGGCTGCTCAGACAGCTTGGCAGACTTCACGCATGGCAATCATTGATGCAGAAATCAGCGTAAAGTTAGCACAAACAGGATTGCAAAAGGCTCTTGGCGGTTTATAATACAAGTTTGAACTTTGAGACTTGCGTTTCATGGAGTATTAGAAAGTCACCAACTCATATCTTAAAGGTTCATATTGCAAGAATAAAATACTTAATACATAAAAATCAAACCTCAAAAATATGTCAGCAAAATCACAACATAATAACATACTTTTAGCCGTAATAGGCTTTGTTTCTGTAGTAGTTATCGTGGCCGTTATTGGTTATTTCACCATTGACCGCACAGAAGAAACCATACAAGGAGAAGTAGAAGTAAGTGAATATCGTGTAGCTTGTAAGTTCCCAGGTCGTATCACAGATATTAAGGTGAAGGAAGGTGACTTTGTTCACAAGGGAGATGTTCTTGCAACATTGGCTATCCCTGAAGCAAGTACACAAGAGAAAGTTGCCGAGGCTGCGGCTGGTGCAACAGATGCTTTGAGTGCTTTGGCAGAAGGTCCTACACGTCGCGAGACTGTAGAAAGTGCTTATCAGATTTATCAGCAGGCTATTGCAGCAAATGATATTGCCGAAAAGACCTACGGTCGTATGCAACGATTGTACGACGAAGGAGTGATGAGTGCACAAAAACGTGATGAGGCTATGGCAGCATACGAAGCAACAAAGGCTGGTGTACAAGTTGCTAAATCGCAGTGGGAACTTGCTAAAAATGGTGCACAACGTGAGACTAAAGAGGCTGCAAGAAAGCAAGCGCAGGCTGCTCGTTCTGCAGTTGATGTTGTTCGTTCAGTCTTGAAAGAAACCGTACAGCGTGCAACAGCAGACGGAGAGGTTGAAACAATCTATCCAAAGGTAGGCGAACTTGTCGGCTTAGGTAGTCCGATTATGAGTATCTCAATGGTTGATGATATTTGGGGAACCTTTAATGTTCGTGAGGATCAACTCAAGGATATGAAGGTTGGAACAGTATTGAAAGCGTATGCTCCTGCTCTTGATAAAGACATCGAACTGCGTGTAACTTCCTTAAAAGATAAAGGTTCTTACGCAGTATGGAAGGCTACTAAGACTAATGGACAGTATGATCTAAAGACATTCCAAGTTAAGGCAAAACCAACAAAGAAGGTTGAAGGTTTAAAGCCTGGTATGTCGTTGATACTAAAGAAGTAGGACCTCCCCCAGCCCCTCCAAAGGAGGGGAGTTGCCTAACGGGATAAAATTGGTTATTTAAGTAACAATCAGTTGTCCAATAATGGCTAAAATAGACCTCTCTTAGCATCTTCTATAGATGTGTTAATGGTAAACACATGTGGTGCTGATGGCTAACACCAATGGTGCTAAGGCTTAACACCAATGATTGAGGGGCTTACTTTACTAATAAGCTATTAGACTTTCATTATTTAAAGACCATCTAACAAAGACAATTAAAGGTAGTTCCCCTCACATAAAATCCCTTTATAGAGGAAGGTGAAGAGACTTTTTAATCATAATGAAGAAATTACTCTTATATATAAGAAGGATTGTTAATCTCTCTGCTCGTGAAGTAGGATTGATGATACATAACCCCATCTACATCTGTTGTATGGTGGTCTTCCCCATTATTATCATCTTCTTCTTTACTTCTTTGATGAATACTGGGCAACCAGAGAAACTTCCGTGTGGTGTTGTCGATTATGATAATACTTCCGTTACACGTGCAATGATTCGTCAGTTGGATGCTTTTCAAAGTACTCGTGTCGCAGGACATTATAACAATGTAGCTGAAGCTCGTAAGGCTATACAACGCAATGAGATTTATGGTTTTCTTTATATCCCAGAAGGAACAACGGCAAAACTTGTTTCTCAACGTCAACCAGAAATCTCTTTCTACTATAGTAATGTAACACTTGTTGCGGGAGGAATAATTTTTAAAGATCTCAAAACCGTGACTACATTAAGTTCTGCAGCTGTTGGTGCAGCCAAGTTGCAGATGCTTGGAAAGACGCCAGATGAAATTAAAACTATCATTCAGCCAATAGGACTTGACGTACACATGGTAGGTAATCCTTGGATGAACTATAATGTTTATTTGAGTAGTATTATGATTCCTGGTATTCTGGTGCTATTCATGTTTCTTATTACAGCCTACTCTATCGGTACCGAGTTAAAGTTTGGCAGAGCAAATGAGTGGATGTCTATGGCTGGAAATAATATTCTTGTAGCCCTTATGGGTAAGCTATTACCACAGACACTTATTTTCTTAACCATATTCTTAGGTTATGAATGGTATGTCTATGGCTATCTGAACTTTCCACACCCAGGTGGTCTGGGTATGATTATCTTCCTTGCCATACTTACTGTATTGTCATCTCAGGGCTTCGGTGTTTTTGTCTTTGGATTGATGCCTTCTCTACGAATGTCAATGAGTATCTGTTCTCTTTGGGCTGTGGTAGGTTTCTCAGCCTGTGGTGCAACCTTCCCACTATTTGCTATGGACGGTATGATTGAAGCCTTGGCACAGATCATACCATTGCGCCATTATTATATGATTTATCAAATCTGTATCTTCAATGGTTATCCTTTGATAAATGCGTGGGTGAATGTCATAGCACTGGTAGCTTTTGCATCATTGCCAATCCTTGTGATTAGAAATATTAAGCGAGCGATGGTTGAATATGTATATATACCATAGGGATATAAAAGTATCATCCATTAGTGATCATAATCGTTGGGTGTTTTTGCAGAATATTATATTTAAAAAAGATATATAAAGGGTTATATTTCTGTGTATTACTCATCATTGATTAAATAATCTCTCAAAGAAGAGGAATCAATAAACTGTCAATTATGTCAGAAACAAAGAATACATTAAAGCCTACTAATAAAAAGAAAGCAAGCTCAGGACCACTGAGTTTTCTCTCTTCTCTTTGTTATATATGGTGGTTGGAAATGAAGAGTACGATTAAGGACGAAGGAGTATTAATGTTCTTTCTCCTTGTCCCTTTGGCTTACCCACTACTTTACTCATGGATATATAATAATGAAGTAGTGCGTGAAGTTCCTGTTGCTATTGTCGATTTATCTCACTCTTCATCTTCACGTGAGTTTATTCAAAACTTTGATGCATCACCTGATGTACGTGCCGCCTATTATTGTAACAACCTACAGGAGGCTGAAGCATTGGTGGGAAAACAGGCTGTTCGTGGTGTACTCTACTTTCCAAGTGATTTTGATCGTACTTTGCATCGTGGTGAAAAGGCTTATGTGGGTGTGTATTGTGACATGAGTCTGATGCTTACCTATAAGGCTATCTATCAGACTGCATTGGCAGTATCAATGGAAATGGGTACTGACATAAAGAAAGAACATTCTTTATCGTTTACAGAAAGAGATGAAGAGGTTAGCACCGAACCAATGATAGTAGATGCAGAACCTATCTTTAATACAACGGGAGGTTATGGTAATGCTATTCTTCCTGGTGTGTTGATTCTTATTCTACAACAGACATTACTTCTTGGAATTGGCTTATCAGCAGGTACAGCACGTGAAAACAATCGTTTTCAAGACCTTGTTCCTATTGGTAAGCACTATAATGGAATTATGAAGATAGTACTTGGTAAATTCTCTTGCTACTTTATGATCTATTGTGTTATGGCAGCATACGTCTCAATGGTTGTACCCCATTTGTTTAACTTCACTATGCTTGCTCGTCCTTCTGACCTCTTTTGGCTTCTTTTGCCATATCTGTTAGCGGTTATCTTCTTTGGTATGACTATCTCATGTCTTGTGCGTTATCGTGAAAATGTAATGCTTTTAGTGGTCTTCACGTCCATTCCATTCCTTTTCCTTACCGGTGCATCATGGCCACAGAGTAGTATTCCTGGAGGTTGGCAGGGTGTCAGTTGGCTTGTTCCATCCACCTTTGGTGTTCGTGGATATTTGCGAATAGCCTCTATGGGTGCTACTATTGATGATGTATTGCCTGAGGTTCGTGCGTTATGGATACAGGCAGCTGTATATTTTGTTACGACCTGCTTTGTCTATAGATTCCAGATTATCAATGCTCGTAAACATGCTATCTCACACTATCAGATGATTCAAGACAGAATTAAGACTGCTCGTGAGAATAAATCTAAGGGGTAATAAACATTCTAAAGATAGGTCTTAGCATACATGGCTCTTTATAGATATAATAGGAAGGTAGAACCATTTACATTAAACAAAACGGCAGATTTTGTAAAAACTTTTCTCTACCTCTGTTATTATCAAGGCTTAATTGGCTTTGAAAAGACGCCCTTTTGGCTTGCAAAAGATGCCCTTTTGAGGTCTTACTAACGCCCTTTTAAAGTCCTATTAAGCACCTTTTATCAAGCAGTCTTGTAACATCTTAATAACAAGATAGTTACAAAGGCGAGCAAAATAGCATATTTTTAGCTAATTTCTATAAAGAGATTAAGGAGTAATGTAAAATAAATTCAATTGCCGGGTATTCTAAAAAGTAAGTGTTATAGCCCTAATTTGAATTGAATAAGACAAATGGGAATATAAGTTTATATGTCTATTGGGTACATCTACAATAAACTATAAACTTATATTCCCATCGCTATAAGATTCTCTTGTATCACTCTTAAAAGTGAAAGTATCCTCTCTTCTTTTGATTAAATACGATTTTTAAGTAAATCAGAAAAGGAAGACTTACTTTGATGTGTCTCTATGTAGCACACTTCCATTTGCCTGATGCGTAGCAAGAACGAGCACTTCAGCAATCTGAACATGGGCTGGTGCAGAAGCAGCATAGAAAACAACCTCAGCTATATCAGCACCTGTAAGAGGCTTAACACCTTCATATACCTTATCAGCACGAGCATCATTGCCATGGAAACGTACGTTAGAGAAGTGGGTCTCTACCAATCCAGGCTTTACGTTCGTCACACGTACAGAGGTATGTGCAAGGTCAATACGGAGTCCGTCGGTAATCGTCTTTACAGCAGCTTTCGTTCCGCAATAGACATTACCGCCTGCATAAGCTGCATCGCCAGCTACAGAACCGATGTTAATAACATGTCCGCTATCACGTTTTACCATTCTTGGTACAACAAGGCGTGTCATGGTTAAGAGTCCTTTGATATTGGTATCAATCATCGTTTCCCAATCCTCAAAGCTACCCTCATATTCTGGTTCTAAGCCAAGAGCCAAACCAGCATTGTTTATTAAGACATCTATCTGCTGCCATTCAAGTGGTAGGCTGTTGATAGCTGCAGTTGCTGCATTACGATTTCGAACGTCAAAAGCAAGTGCTAACACTCTTACTCCTTCTGCTTCGAGTTCTTTCTTTAGGTTAGCAAGAAGTTGTGCTCTACGGCCAGTAATGATAACATCATACCCTCCTTGCGCAAACTTACGTGCACAGGCTTCGCCAATTCCACTGGTAGCACCAGTAATCAATACTATTTTTCTCATATTATGACTAAGTTATTATTGAAAGACAATATAGTTTAAGACAGACTAATAGAAAGGAGAACTTGCTCCCCTACCAGTTTCTTCTCTCATAGTTAGTATCTACAAAATACTACTATTATTTATTCGACACCGCCACACCTATTAATATCAATGCACTTCCAACATACGCTATGGCTGTCATTGGCTCGTTGAGGAAGATAGCACTGGTTGCCACTGTAGTGATAGGGTTAAGATATAGATAGTTAGATGATGTCATGGCACCAATCTTCGCAATGACTAATGTCCACAGAACAAAGCAAAGGAAAGACGCTACAAGACCAAGGAACAATAGGTTTAAGATTACTTTCGGTGTAAGAAGCATGGAAGTAGTTGCCGTCCATGGGTCAAAAAGAAAGGCTGGCAATACGGTTACAAGTCCGTAGAAGAAAATCTTACGTGTTATAAAAACAGCAGAATAACTGTTTGATATCTTCTTCATTAGTAAGGAATAAACAGCCCAACATAGTGATGCCAATAACGTGAGGAGGTCGCCCCAAGGATTCAGATGTAGGACAAAACTACCATTGAAGATAACGATAGCAACACCCATCAAGGCTATCAATGAACCGAGAATCAATGACCAACTTGCTTTAATACTCTTCACAAAGGTAATACCAAGTAGTACTGTAAGCAGTGGTGCAGTACAAACAATGAAACTAACGTTATTAACATAAGTAAGTCCTACTGCATAGTTTTCTGCAAGGAAGAACACCGAACCTCCCGTTATACCTAATAAAACCATAATTAATTCATCACGCCATGTACGAGAAAAAAGCTGACGTGGCGAGATAAACCATATACAAATATAGGCAATAACAAAGCGTAGGAAAAAGATTTCCAACGGTGTTAACCCACTGTTATAAAGCACCTTTGTGTTTACAAAGGTAGTGCCCCATACGGCAACAATAGCAATGGCAAGGAGATGCCATAGTATGTTTTTATTCTTGATGTTCGGCATATTTCCTAAGAGGATTAGGTAAGGTTTTACCCTTTGTGATAAGAATTATTACGGAAGTAATGATAAGTACACAACCAATAATAATAGAGGTTGTGAGTGGTTCACCCATTAGTGTGATACCAATAGTCATTGCAGTGAGAGGCTCAAAGGCTCCTAAGATAGCAACACTGGCAGAATCAATCAAGGTGAGTGAACGAACCAACGTAACATTACTGATAGTAGTTGGAATCAAACCTAATAGTATCAATGAAAGGAAAGAGTCTGCATTCGTAATTCGTTGTACCCCTCCTGTCGTAAATGTTGCATAAAGAATGAGTAGCAACATTGCCATAAAGAAGATATAGAAATTAACCTTCAACGCCGGCAACTTACGAATACGCATATTAGGGAAAAGTACCATATAGATAGCATACAGCAGTCCTGAAGACATGGCAAGTGTAACACCCCACATCGACTTAATACCGTCTGTATGCCCTATTCCACCAAGAAAAGCCACACCGGCAATAGCAAGTAAAATAGCTAAAGATATGCGAATTGTAAGTTTTTCATTAAAGAAAAGAATGAGAAGAATCTCCGTCCATACCGGATAAGAGAATAGCAGGGTGGTAGCTATACCACCAGGCATATATTCGTAACTACTGAAAAGACATACAGCCGACACAGCATACAGAATCGAAAGGAATGTGATACGGAGTCCATCTCCCCATCGTATATGCAGATTTTGCTTACGCCATAAGAGGATCGCCATCATAAAAAGACAACCGAAAGCGAAACGATAGATTAACACTGACGGCAGTAACATTCCCGATTCCATTACAGGAATGGAGAAAAGCGGGATAGTACCGAACGTAATTGCAGAAAGGCTGGCATAGCCATAACCCTTTATAGTGGAAGAATTATTCACAATTTATATGTGTGTTGATTAACGCTAATATAAGTGCAAATTTACATATTTTTCTGCAATATATGTACCGAAAACTCCTATAAAAAGGTCAAGAATAGAGAATAATGACTATATCTGAGGTATGGCAACAATAAATAGCTTTCACTTTGGCTAACTATTGCAAGGCATTTAGCCCCCAACACCATTGGTGTTTACCATTAGCACCACATGTGCGGAGTATTAACTCCTTGGCAAACATAGTCTTTTAATTGGGGAGAGAACTATATAATATGGCGTACTAAACGTTAAATATAAGTTAAATCTTAGATAACTATTTCCTATTTAAGTAATAACATTTACTTTTGTCAACCAATAAATAAATTAAGAAACAAGGGGTGCTTCACGGTTGTGTTGCTGAGATTATACCCATAGAACCTGACGCTGATAATGCAGCCGCAGGGATTGTCTCATTCTATACTTACACTTTGTTTGTCATTAATGAGACTGTTTTCTATCTCGTATCATCTTTTGAAAAACTGCAATAGACGTACCTCTACAAACCGATATGGTGCATGAGATATATTTGTGCATTGACAATTGCAGGCTCTGACTGTAGCGGTGGAGCTGGAATACAAGCAGACATAAAGACTATGTCAGCCTTGGGTGTCTATGCAGCAACTGCTATTACATCTATTACTGTGCAAAATACGAAAGGTGTACAGGCTGTTCATGGAGTGAATCCTCTTATCGTTGCAGATCAGATTAAGGCGGTTATGGACGATATAAAACCTGATGCTGTAAAGATTGGGATGGTAAATGACTGTGCTACTATACACGCCATAGCTGATACTTTAAAGCATTATCCAAAGTGTCTGATAGTGATTGATCCAATAATGGTGTCAACAAGCGGCTTTAATCTTATGAAACCAGATGCTTTGGAGCTATTTTTTGACTCTTTGCTTCCAATGTCTACTCTGCTAACTCCTAATCTTCCTGAGGCTGAGATATTTTCAAACATGAAAATATATACTATTGATGACATGGATATAGCAGCACAAAGAATCTTGAGTTTGGGGTGTAAAGCTGTTCTGATAAAAGGAGGACATATGACAGGAGATAGAAAGATTGACCGGCTATATATGGCTAATGGAATAGTACAAACCTTTACCCGTAAGACAATAGACACCCAAAACACTCATGGAACAGGTTGCACTCTATCCTCTGCTATCACTTCTTTTATAGCACGTGGACTGAATTTAGTTGATGCTATAGCTGCGGCAAAGAAGTATCTTTCTCAAGCATTGGTGGCTGGTAAGGATATTCATATAGGCGAAGGACACGGACCTGTTAACCATTTGTTTAATCCTGAAAAACTAATAACTTTATGATACAGTTTATTACACATGCCAATGAACGCTATGATTACATAGATGGCATTCGAATGGCACTCGAAGGAGGATGCCGATGGATTCAACTTCGAATGAAGGATGCTTCAGAAAAGGAGATTCTGAAGACTGCTGAAAGTACGAGAAAACTATGCAGGCAATACGATGCTATCTTTATTCTTGATGATTATGTAGAACTGGTAGAAAAGACTGGGGCTGACGGTGTACATCTTGGTAAGGACGATATGCCTATCAATGAAGCACGTCGTCTTCTTGGAAAGGATAAAATCATTGGCGGTACGGCAAATACTTTTGAAGACATTAAACGTATTTATTCTGCTGGAGCAGACTACATTGGTTGCGGTCCTTTCCGTTTTACTACTACCAAGAAAAAACTATCTCCTATCTTAGGGTTAGATGGCTATAGCCGTATCATTGAGCAAATGAATACTTACGGGATTTATACCCCTATCATTGCTATTGGTGGAATACTTCTACAAGATGTATCGGATATAATGCAGACAGGGGTAAGTGGTGTAGCTGTCAGTGGTGCTATCCTTAATGCTAACAATGGTTATGATCCAGTTATCACCATGAAAAGATTTATCAATGAACTTAAATCAAACAATAAACCCAAATCGGTCATTAGAGATTTTGGAGAACGAAGTGTTATGAATTACTATCAGTTATTGAAGAAAATATATTACTTCACTCATTATAATTGCTATATATCTTGTGTTTTCTGACAAAATGAAAGCGAAATTTTCTAATGACCGATTTGGGATAAATGAAAACAGAATTCAAATTTAGTTATCCTGCCTCAGAAAAGGTTTACCTAAGTGGAAAACTCTATCCTGAACTCAAAGTAGGAATGCGAAAAGTACATCTTACTCCTACTGTTACTTTTAAGAAAGGGAAAAGATGTGAGGAAAGTAATGCCCCAGTGTATATATATGATACCAGTGGAGCTTATAGTGATCCAAACATTGATATCAACTTAGAGTGCGGACTACCTAAACTGCGTAAGTCTTGGATAGCAAAGCGTAAGGACAATGAGACCCAAATGTATTTTGCCAAACAGAGTATTATAACAGAGGAGATGGAATATGTTGCTATCAGAGAGAATATGAATTGTGAGGAGTTGGGTATCAATACGCGTATCACTCCAGCGTTTGTATGCAAGGAAATTGCCGAAGGAAGGGCTGTAATACCTGCTAACAAGAATCATCCAGAGTCTGAACCTATGATTATCGGAACGAACTTTCTGGTAAAGATAAACGCCAATATCGGCAACTCCTCCACATCTTCTG